>CACIGF010000001.1 GCA_902586195.1 uncultured beta proteobacterium
TTTAAACCTTCAGTCTTTTTTTTTATTCACTAAATTTTATACTCCAGTGCTTATTCTAATTCATTTTTTTTTTTAATTTCAATAATACAATTTGTTTGAACAGCAGGACACAAATTATGACGTATTCATTGATCCTGGAATTTAATCTATAACTATCAACGATTATCAATTCTTAATCAATATTGTTGTGTTTTAGAAATTTTTGATAAATTCTTTTATATTTTTCTTTTTCTTTTTCATCTATATAATCTGACTTGGATTCTCTGAACGCTTTAATAATTTTCCCCAAATAGTACTTACTCCCCTCTTCTTTCTCACCATTAAAATGTAAGAACCTAAAGAATCTCAATTCTAAATCAATCAAATTATGTTGTGCGATTTTCCTGTTGATTATCCTACTGTTAATCATTATGACCATTACCCATTTCCCTATAACAAACATTCCAAATACCATTGTTAGTAATAATCCAACGACAATCATCTCAAACTGATTCATTCCATTTCCTCCTCTTTACCTTTTCTCGAATTCTTCTATCACTCAATCGATAAGAAGCTTCTAATAAATTTTAATCAAAAGTGTAGGTAAACTGTATTTTCCTCTTTAACAAACTCTATTCTTTTAATTGAATAATGATAGTGAGAAAAGATCGACTTACCACCTAACTTTGAACCGTCACCACTGATTGAAGGAATTATTCTTACTTTTGTATCTTCTCTAACTCCTAACTCTTCAAATCGACTATTAATATATGCACTACTCATATCATCATCAGAATCTTTTTGACTCTTCTCTATTTCATCTAATATTTGATATTCATCATCACCACCAACATCAGGTTCGTATTCGTATCGTATTTCTCCCAATACTCTCACTCTGATTCTCCTCCACCATCTTTTCTTAAAGGTTGCTTAAACTAACTAATAGACACATGTAATATTCCTTTGGATTCCTGAATATCCAGAATGTTCACAATTTCTGGACATTATCTGTAAAACTCTGATTTTTCGAGTTAATCTTATTATTATTTCTCGATACGGTAATTTTGCTCATAAAAATTCATTTATTATCTAGATATGAATCAACTGATACTTAGGGATAGGAACGGAGTAGATTATGAGGTGAAAGATGCTCAGAGATTTTCTAACCATATATTCAATGTTCATGGTGAGGTGTCATCTATCCATGAAGAAGAAGGACATTATTTTCTTGTTGATGATGATTTTAGAGAAAAGATTCGAATTTTTTATCTCAAAATTAACAAAAATTTAATTACATGTTAAATACACACCCCTAACTTGTTGATTTTGGATAGGACAAATATTTTTCATCATATTCAATGTCTGATTCATTTTTTAAGATTGTTTTAAACAGTACGTTTCGAAGGAAAGTAATGATCAAAAAAATTTCCCATTGACATTATGTAAAAAATTGATTTACGTGGTTTTGTAAGATTCACATTGTATGCAATCCTGTTCGCTTCTAAGGGTGTAAATTTTTTGAGCTAGTCAAGTTGTAAAAGGCACAACATTTTTTCGTTATTATTGTAAAGTAACAAAAAAGTTGGCTTTGGTTAATAATTTGAGAGACATAATAATGAAATTAAATCAATTTTTGAGCTTGATGGCTAGTATTAAAGAGGTTATGGAAAATGATGATGTTGATATTGTCGTAGTTGGTAAAGACGGCGGTGGAGGAAGAATTGGAGAATCCGATTTAAAATTTAACCATATAAGTGATATTCAATTTGATAGGGAAAATAAGCAAATTCAAATTTATTATCACAACTTTACAATTGTATCCTAATTGATCGGTACTCATGAATTTAAGCTTTCTAAAAAACTGAAAATATTGAATAGGTAAAAATGCTTATCTCTAAATTATTTTGCCGTTTTTGTAAGCGTCATTCGTACAGAAAAAAAATGAACTTGTTTAATCTTTTCCATAACTACGACTTTTTTTAAAAAGGCTTTTAAATTTTTTTAATATTTCATTAAACTAAATCTTTTTTTGTATCCCTCATGCCTAAAATGTAATCAATTTGAATTTTAAGTCCATCTACTTCTTCTTTTTTAAAAACTCCGTAAAATTTGTTTTCATTCATAGTAATTTATTTCTCTGACTTTTTTTAAAATTCCTAAGCCTTCTTCTTCAATCACCTTGGGTTACTTATAAACTAGCAACTGCTACTGCGCTGTGGTACCAAAGAACTCTTTTTCTCATATAATAAGCTACAGAATAAAAATTATTTGGTCCTAAATTCCTAAATTAATATAGAATTAAGCTCTGAATAACGGTAATATTTTATTTGGAATTTTTCGTAGAGTAAAAGATTGAAACCATTTCTTATTTTTTTGCTGATAATGTTTCCCATATACGGGTTTTCCTCAAATTGGAAAAAAGTTGCTGAGAATGATGTAGGAAATTACTACATTGACTTTAACAGTATAAAAAATAAAAATGGAGTAGTGTATTATACCGACCTAATTGATTTTATTAAGCCATACAGGGACGATTATTCAGCAATTAGTAGGTATGCTGTTAATTGTAAAGATGAAAACCAAAAATGGTTGAGTCTTACCACCTTTAGCCAGAGCATGGGAAAAGGTGATATCAATAATCAGTCCAATCCAAACGAAATTATTTTTCCGCAGTCAAACACAATTTATTTTTTTATAATCAAGAACGTTTGTAATTACAAAAAACAATAATTTATACAAATGATGCTTTTACTTTCTTTTTTGGCGTATGAAAACCTCATGTCTTATTTTGACCCTCAAAGGCAATATGAAGTTTTTGTGTATTTTTCTTATTGAGAGTTTAATCAGATAAATCAACATAGATTGCCGGTTTTTTTATTGTTTGATGATATAACAGCATTCTATAATCAAGATTATTATAAATAATGTGTTCTTTATACCAGGTAAACCAGAAATCTTTTAGTACGAACTGTATTTTTAAAATTGGTTTTAGTTGGCTTCTAGGTTACGTTATTTGGCGTTATGTTCTTGTGCCGCCTACCGTGCGGACTGTGTTTTTGGTTATGTGGTGATAAATCTTCTAGTTAAAGGTTTTTAGTCATGGTATGTGAGCCCTGCTATATATTCTGCCATCACGCCAATCTCTTCCTCGCTATATCGGTTTAACATAGAACTCATTGGAGGAAAGTTGTTTCTTTCTTTGTTTTTGTATTGAAGTAAAGTAGTTTTTAAATATTGAGACCTTTGTCCTGCCAATCTCGGAATATTGTACGTACCCTCAAGCTCAGAGCCATGACACCGTGTGCAATTCCCTTTTCGTACAAGGTTTTTACCTTCCTCTTGAATTGCAGGATTACTTTTTGGACTTGGATTTGCCCATTTCTTGCTAGCAAAAGCTTTAGATAAATCAGCAATTTGTTTGTCATCCAGAGTTTTAGCGATGCCTTGCATTTGAGCATGTATTCTCAAATCCTTTTTCAAGTCATGAAGTTGTTTCTCAATATATTTTGCATGTTGACCATCTAAAATAGGGTTGGCAACCATTTTGTCATTATGGCAAGCAATACAGGCAGTAGTATCTGCGGTCCGACCCGTAGCTGAAACCAACATGAATATTACGGAAGATACAATAAGATAAAACTTCATAGATATATTGTCAGGGCGAACGATGATAAAAATATATGCGTACTTTCCCTAAAACCTTATTTTTTTGGAACTTACCCAATATTTAATAGTCGTCGGCCTGTTACTTTCTTACATTAAATAGTAGAAATGCATGTAATTCTCATGCTCATTTTAACTACCTTTTAAAAAATACTGCTCTTTCCCGATTTTATGTTAATTTTTGCAAAAGCGCTGATCTCTATAAGTAAAAAACAAATACTAATTAATTAGCTCATAACTTTTCAAAGGCGTAAAAAACCTAGTCTCTGGTAAATAAAGCATAAAACCATTTCGCAAATTTACATAAATTTAGCATCTGAAATATGGTTGTAAAATGCTGTAGATACTTACTAATCAAATATTTCTAGTTGGGGTATTTATTTTAATATTATTCATGCATTAGAATAACAGGTATGCGTTTGGTATTTTTTAACTTACTATTACTATTCTCAGCTAACGTTCTTGCAACTAATTGGCAGAAAGTCTACATAAATCCTATGGGAGATTCTTATGTTGACGTCAATAACTTACAAAAACGCAATAACGTTGTTTATTACTCGAGGTTGTTTGATTATACCCAACCCAGCCCCATTGGCGTAAATTCCTCTGTTAGCCAGTTTACAGTTGATTGCATAGGTGAAAAAATTACGTGGCTCAGTTCGAAGTACTATAAAGGTCGAATGGGAAAAGGTGAAGTTATAAAAGAAGGGAACTTCAATAGGAGAATGTTTCCAAGACCCGATACTGTCGATTACATAACCATGAAATTTGTGTGTAACTATAAGCAACTAAATACTTACTATCAGGGCGAAATATTAAGAAGTTCTTATCTGTTAAAAACTAATAAACAGTTGCCTAATATTTTAATTGCCTCGAACTGATACTGAAAAATCAAGGATAGGCTAGCCCTAGGAAGCTAGAAAATAACCCTAACTTTTGGCAATGTACTTTTCGAATTCGAGTCTAATTAGAGTTACAAGGATTTTAGGACAATGATCTGACCTCCTAGGTTTTTTTAGCAGGGTAAAGTTGGCTGCTGGTCATAGGGGCCAGCTTGGTGCAATTTCAATAAATAATCAAGGTAAGCAATTAACTTTGAAATTGAATAGTTTGCATATGAAAAAAATTATGATTCCATGATATTGAAAAACTAATGGGAGATTAATGTGACTCATGTATATGAAATTATAAAAATAATCTTATTGGTGATTATTTGTTGGTCATTTATTGATAATCGACAAACGTCTTTAAAAGTTCTAGAGACAATTGATCAAATAAAAGCTATTTCAAAAACCAATTATGAGATCATGATGAAAGAAGACATTGATCTAGACTCGTTCATCAAAAAGAAATTACAGGAGCGGTAAACGAGACAAAGTGCCTTTTTCAACAGATTCTTATAATTTGGTATGAACATTGCATGAATTAGGCTGAAAGAGGGTTGTTTGAATAATTCTCCATAGTATTTCTTTACCCAAAATAACTCTCTTTCCTCGATTATTGGCTATTCTTAATTAATTTAGACATAAGAGTAGCGTATCTTTGCTCGGATTCATTCAGAATTTTCTCTAAATCAGGATTTTCAGATATCAGACGAATATCGTCTACAAGACAGTGGTAAAAAATAGCCGAACCGGTATCATTCATGAGTGTAGTTGCAATATCCAGGCAGTCTAAAATTTTCTCAGTTCTTTCATCGGTTATGATTACTCTTACAGGGAGATCTAAAAAGTGCTTTAGGTCTGTGCCATCATTAGTGCAAATCGCTTTTTTCAAATTGTCAAAACATTTTGTGATATCCCCAATAGACAATGTTGTCAATTTTAACTTGTATATATCTCTGTTATGAGTAAAAATCGAAGAAGTCTTATTCGAAGGGCAAACAACCCAAATGCAAGTTTTTTCTCTGCTAAGTTCAAGCCTTTTTATGCCTAGAAGATCAATCACTTTGTTATTACTCAATCTTTTAACAACAATCTTCACCGGGACCGTTAATAATTGATCCGAATACTTCGCGATCTTTTCACTTAAAATTTTTCTGAAATGCCCGTGAGAATATAATATTTCACCGACACAAATAGACCTTAATTTTTCCCCGTTGATGGTTATACCTTTATGAATATAATTAGTGACTAGGAAATAGTTTATTTAACCTACCAACCTCTCATTCTAACATCCCCTTGTAAATCGGTTGGATGTAAATTTATCAGATCTACACCTAATATAAATAATTACCTGATATTACCTGATATTTCTTGATTCAAGTACTTATTTAAATTTAAAATGTCGGTTATTCTATCTCATGATTCATATACCGTGTATAGGAGGATCGATTCTGTTTCAATTTGTAGGACAGCTTAAAAAAGTAATTTTCGTCGAGGGTATTATTATTTATTAGATAATTTAAATGGAAGAAGAAATCTCACCTGCTCAGATAAAAGAAAAAATTCATAAGTTATACTCCAGAAATTTGATAGATCAAAAGACTGCTCAAGAGATACTCTTAAAACTTGAACAAGAAGACGACTATGAAAAAAAGTTTTTTAAAGAGCTTTTAAAACGATTCAATGAACGTCTTGATTTTAAGTTAGAAAGAGGGATGATAAATTTTTTGAAGAAGAATCTTAAATAATCTCAGAAATTCACATTAAATTTTGATCCGAGATACTTTACGAACGTGACCAAACAAATCAAATCAAAACATCGTGTCACTGAATTTGGAGAAGTGAACACGTCCTTTCAGACTATAGGAAATATTATTGATCTTGTTGGCAATGAGGCAATGAGGTATGATTCAAAATTCCTTGATCCTGCATGTGGGGATGGTAACTTCTTATTAGCTTTATTGGATAGAAAACTTGCTTCCTTCAAAGGGAAACCTAATAGAAATACTACACTGTATGAAGGAAAATTAATGATTACCCTTGGCTCTATTTATGGGATTGATAAGCTAAAGGATAATATTGTGGAAGCAAGAATGAGAATCCTTAAACGGTTCACTGACGCATATGCCAAATTGTTCGACCGTGAGGTAAAAAAACATACTATATATTCGGCAGAATATATCGTTAGTAAAAATATTATTTTTGGAGATGCGCTTACCTTAGAGAATTACGAATCTGGAAATGAAATAATTTTCTCAGAATGGTTTATTAATAATATGCAGATAAACCAAGTTGATCATAGAATTCAAGATCTATTGAATTGCTCAAAAACCTGAATAAAAGTATGCATTTTGATGTCATTATTGGAAATCCTCCTTATCAAAAAAATGATGGGGGCGGCAAGGGAACAAGTGCAATTCCCCTCTATAATGAGTTTGTAAAAATTGCAAAGAAGCTTAATCCAAGTTTTATTACTATGATCATTCCAGCTAGATGGTTTACCGGAGGAAGGGGGTTGAAAACGTTCAGGGAAGATATGTTAAATGATATGCGTATAGTTGAGATTCATGACTTTCCTGACTCAAGTGATTGCTTCCCAGATGTAGTGATTAAAGGAGGAGTTTGTTATTTTCTTTGGGCTAAAGATTATCGTGGTGAGTGCAAAGTAGTCACTAGAAGAAAAAATAAAATTATTAGCAAAAAGAAGAGACCACTGCGCATTAATGGGTTAGATTTATTTATACGAAGGAATGAATGTGTTTCAATCGTTAAAAAGGTAAGGTGCTTTAAAGAACCGACATTTGATAAATTAATTTCAGCAAACGATCCTTTTGGTCTTGATACTCGCCTTGAAAACTCATATAGAAGGAATATGATTAAAACCTCTAAAACTCCTTTTAATGGTTGCGCATTACTTTATTACCATGGTTGGAAAAACAGTGGTCCTTTATATATAAATAAAAATGTAATTCGAAGAAACCTCAACCTTCTAAATAGTAAGAAAATTTTAATACCGAAGGCATGGGGGGTTGGTAATTCGCACACTGATAAATTAAAACCCTTTATTGTTGGACCCAATAGTTGTAACACTGAAACATATTTAATGATTTTTGGAAATTTCTCAGATAGACAATTGAGCAATATCATTTTGTATACTGAAACGAAATTTTTCCATCATTTGGTTCTAATTATGAAAACCACTCAAAATGCGATGAGAAAAGTCTACTCATTAGTACCCATTCAAGATTTTAACGAAGTTTGGGATGACGAGCGCCTTTACGAAAAATATAATCTGACTAAACAGGAAATATCCTTTATAGAAAAAAATACACTTTGTGCAGATTGAAAGCTCTTACTTCTCATGAAGTTAAGTACGATTTTTTTCGGATGATGCTAATAATATATAAGGGATTTTGCAGTAAATATTCTCTAATCTGGTAATTCTGTGACAAATTCTAATAAAAACAATAGTCAAGCTAGACAAAATAAGAAAAATAATAAGGCTGGTTATATACGTGAACATATCTGTGGTCATTATTAAGAATTAAATATAATTAAGCAAAATTCGTGACAGGTTCAACGAGTTTTATTTAATTAACCTTAGTTACGCAACTTATTTTTGATCACTTTACAATAAGTCCTTTCCTAAGTTCAATTCGGTTTAAGGCTCAGCAAGTCTATTAAAGTATTTGTATCATTAACCGAAGAATATTATAGATATAACTCGAAAGAAACTTTTATGATCGTAGGTATTTTCCGTTTGATTTTATTGTTCGGTTTGCTTTTCAATACATATTACATAGTTATTTTAGATGAAAAAATTACAAACTTTGGTCATAAATTGAATATTAATGTTCAGGATGTAAATGTTTTTGAGTCTTTTAAAAAAATAGCTAATAATCTGGATGAGCAGATTGAAAATCAAAGGAACAAATTTCGGGAATCGTTAGTGAAAAAAGGAATAGATGAGCGAAACAGTGTGTTGATAAAATCTAATAATTAGTTAATTAAAGACCTAGAACAGCGTTAGCTTTCATAACATTATTGTATCGAGAGTAGCAAGATCAAAAAAATCCAGTCATTCAAACTAAAGGGTAATTAAATAAAGTAAAAATGGCGCCAATCTTTTGTCAAATTGATTGGTCCATTCTATAATGGGTCGACCTTGTCACAAGTATAAACAACACTTTCTGTGAAGTTCGAATCATAGTTTGGGGATAAATCGAATGTATAAAACTCGAATTCGCCAAACTCAAAATCAAAAATAAAACCATAGAACCTTTTTCCCTTTTTCTCTGATAGCTCTTCATACTCACATTTTCCACCATTCAAAGTGAGGTTTTTCTTAAAGTTTTTACCTAGTTTTTTATCATCCAAACATAGTTCATTCCAGATACCGTCCTCTTTTTGGAATATTTTCGCATCTTGAAACCATTTTTTTTCTAATTTCAAATATGTTATCCCGAGCTCTCCTTCACACCTCATAAACTTTTCAACTCCAAAAAGTTGGTAACCGCCCAAAATGTGGCCAAAGCATATATTCGAGTTTAATAGGAGTATAAATAATAAAATTTTCTTCATTAGCATTCTGCTTATTATTACAGTAATCTTTTCCATGTTGAGGATTTTCAAAGAAAACTCTCAAGAAATATACCATTCTCCAGATGGGGGCTCACAAGACTGATATTTTCTGGTGATTCTGCAAAGTTAATCATTACTTGAGGTCTGTCCCAAATGTCCTTATCGAAATGGTCTTGGTAGTAAGCAATTTCCTCAGTACTTGCACCTCTCCCTAGTACGTTTTGATATAACGCATTAATGTAAGTGTTATCACTTGGATTTTCGCCATACATATTTTTAAATTCAGGAGAAGCCATAAAATTAGATGCAATTTGTTGGATAGATAACCCGTTACTTTCCATATCATTGATATGGTATGCCACACCAGGGATATCAGGAGTTCTGGCGAATGCGGCTTGGTACAGCCTATAACACTGACCCGCTGTTTCTCCCTGATCGATATCAAGTGCAAGCGTACCGTTGCCCAACGAGATTCTAGTATAGTTTTCCAGCGAATCCGTTCCGAAGAGGCTAGATGAAATCGACCAAATGTCTCCATTAGTCCCAATTCTAGATATAGTGATTTCCTCATAGTTGAGGTTTCCGATGAAAAAAGTTGTATCTCCATCAGAAGCGGAAAACATTTCATCGCCAGAGGTATTTGCAATTGCTGGAACAGTATTCTCGCTGGAACTAGTAGTTTCAGTGTTGGTTGTAACTCCCATTGCATCTGGATAAAACTCTTCTAAATCAGAATACACCAAATAGGAAGGATTTGGTTCTGTTGCGGTAGCTGGAGTTTGACTGTAAGCACCAAACTGACCCCCAATTCCATCTCCCCCGTATATAAAGTGTAATGCCTGCACATCAAGTGGTTGAAAGTAGGAATACGGGCCACCCTCTAAATTATACGACATAAGGGTTACCGATGTTTTATCAAGGCTATTCGAGAGCGATATTCCTTCATGAGGATGTACCAGGCCCAGGGCATGGCCTAGCTCATGTAAAAGCGTTTCATACCAGTAAGTCCCAGGGCCGTAACCACCTGAAGTCATATCCGCATCTGAATCCATGAATAGGAATGATCGTATAGTCGATTCGCCAATTTCTCCAGTTCTACCATTTACGGTCCAACCAATCGACGCTTCACTCATCCCGCTAGTGCCTTCACTGAGGTTAGCGTTGTAAAAGAGTAGGTCTGCTTGTGATGGATCATCTTCTTGTTGATGATTAAGTCCTGTGAATCTGTCAATATAACTTAGTGCGGAATTAGTATATTGTTTTTGCTCTTCATTAAAATTTTGAACTTCCATATAATTTGGAGGAATATCCTGCGAAAGTTCATACGTATACCGGATAAGATTTTCATCATCACTAATCTTCATATTCCAGTTAACTATAGTATCTGGGTCAAAGATTAGGCTATCGATTTCAGAGTACTCGCTACGAAGCGGACTATCTCTCTGATCGCTTGTAAGACTCATGTTGTGCTATACTCCGGTAGCTAAATTTAAAGCGTGTATCTACGTTTGATAATAATAGATTTTTAGAACTTTATGAATAATTTAACTGTTATAGCAAGGGAAAATTGCATCTACTGCAGGCTGGCTATTCGCCTTTTGGAAGACAAAGGCTTACAGTTTGAGTTATTGATGTTGGGTATTGACTTTGAACGCGAGGAATTAGAAAGTCTTGCTCCAGGGGCAAAAACCTTCCCCCAAATACTGGTAAAAGGTGTTTCTATTGGAGGATATGAAGAACTGCTAGAGAAAATTGATAGTATATGCTAACGAAACTGTTAATCTAATGACTGGTGATTTAACGGACTTAATCCCAATTTTTCAAAAAGCTTTATATCCTCGTTTTTATCGTTATTGCTTGTAGTCAGAAGCTTCTCCCCGTAAAAAATCGAATTAACCCCTGCGAAATAGCATAATACTTGGGCTTCTTGTGACAGACTTTGTCTGCCTGCAGATAATCGGATTCTGGATTTTGGCATAAGGATTCTTGCTGTCGCAACTACTCTTACTATATCTAAGGTTTGGACAGAAGGATTATTTTGAAATGGAGTTCCTGAAATCGGAACGAGAACATTTATGGGAACGCTTTCCGGGTGAGGATTCATATTTGCCAGTACTTTTAAGAATTCAACTCTATCCGTTGATGTTTCACCGAGTCCTAAAATTCCACCGCAACAAACTTGTATTCCAACTTCTCTTACACGGTCCAGCGTAGCCAATCTATCGGAAAATGTCCTTGTAGAGGTTATGTTTTTGTAATATTCAGGAGAGGTGTCTATGTTGTGGTTATAGGCTGTTAAACCTGCATTTGCTAATTGTTGTGCTTGTTCTTTGGTTAGCATACCTAAGGTGGCACATGCTTCCAACCCTAGTTTCTTAATTCCTCTTATGATTTCTAGTACAACATCAAATTCTTTCGTATCTGGGATTTGTCTCCATGCGGCTCCTACGCAAAATCTGTCTGCCCCATTTTTCTTAGCAGTTTGAGCCTCAGCTAAAACAGCTTTAATTTCCATTAACTTTCTACTTTCTAATTTTGTTTTTCCTTTGTAGTGAGCAGACTGAGAACAGTACTTGCAATCTTCTGGACAGCCACCAGTTTTTATATTCAGTAAACTTGACAACTGCATTGTCATTTCACCATTATATTTAAGGTGAACTTGATGCGCATTGTGCAACAGACTAAAGAAAGGTTGGCTGTGAATGTCCTCAACTTCCTCGGAACCCCAATCATGGCGAAAAGTTTGATTGGGAGCCGTTTTTTTTTGTGTAATATTTTTTTTCATAAGTTTATAATTGCTGACTTTGTCTTTGTTATTTTACGCATAGTTTTTTGATATTGGGCTTTTGTATGATCGATTATAGTCAAAAATATTTTAATTATTTAGAAAAAATAGATCAGACTGCAAGGAAGAGGATGGTCTCGTTAGACCTTGAGGGAGATAAATTTGTTATTGAGGATTGTAAAAAGTATATTAATTTTTCCAGTAACGACTACCTTTCCTTGCGCACAAATTCACTTCTAAAAAAAAACGCTATCACTTTAATTGAAAAATACGGTGTAGGTTTGGGTAGCTCCCGACTAATAGCTGGAAACCTTCATCTGATTGAACTATTGGAAAAAAAGATCGCAAAATGGAAGAAAGCTGAGGCTGCCCTGATAATGAGCTCTGGATATCAACTTAACTCAAGTGTTTTACCAGCTATGTTTAACGCTGATGTGTTTGATCAAAAACCCACCGTCATTCTTGATAAGAATGTTCACGCTAGTATATACGATGGGTGTATTAGATCGAAAATATGTTTGTTAAGATTTAGGCACAATGATTTGGTGCACCTAGAAAAGATTCTTTCAAAAGCCAAAACACATGGAGCTAAATTTGTAATCACCGAAAGTCTTTTCAGCATGAATGGAACTATTCCAAATTTAAAAGAAATTGGGCGCATTTGTTCGGATAATAATGCTTTTTTGATAGTAGATGAAGCTCATGCGATAGGAGTCTTTGGGCAAAATGGTAATGGGTTAGCCAGTAATGCTGATATGACAATAGGTACCTTCGGGAAGGCATTCGGGAGCCACGGAGCCTTTCTAACGAGTTCACAAAAAATGAAAGATTATCTTGTTGCTACATGTAAGGGGTTAATTTATTCGACTGCCCCATCGCCTGCAATTATTGGCTCTATTTCAGCGGCGCTTGATTTAGTGCCGAAGATGAGAGAATCTAGGGAGAAAATACGTTTTTTAGCAGAGCATTTTAAAGACAAATTAGTGGAACTCAATTTCAATGTTCTATCTGCGGATTCCCACATCATATCAATCTCTATGAAAGATATTACGACGGCTTATCGTTATCAAAAATTTTTACGTGATTCTGGTTTTTGGGTAAAGGCAATATTTCCTCCCACTGTTTCTAAAAAAAATACATGCATTCGTTTCAGTATTTGTGCTTTTCACGAACTCGAGGATATCAATTGTCTGATAACCTCCCTCGCTTCTGTACCAATCGATAATGCCTAGAGTAGTTTTTGCTCATGGATGGGGTTTTGACAAAACGTTGTGGGTAGACACGATTAAAAGGTTTAACCTTAATGATTACTACCTTCTTGATTTTGGGTATACGGGTAATAGAGATATAGTCAACATTTGTCAAACTGAACCTTTAATAGGTATCGGTCACTCTTTAGGGTTTGCCTGGTTATTACAAAATCTTGAGAACCCAGTTTGCTTGATCTCGATATCTGGATTTGACTGCTTTTTTAGAATTTATGACTCGAGAGCTATAGAAAAAATGCGGGGAAATTTAATAAGAAATAAACAAGCACAAATGCGAGTATTTCATAAAAGAGCTGGTACCAAAATAATTAGCTTACCAAACTTTGATGAACAGTCACTCATTGAAGGTCTGGAGAATCTAAGTACTTGGGATTTTAATCATAGGCTCAAGAGTCTTAATGTACCCATTTTTGCAGTTGCTTCACAGAACGATAAAATAGTCCCCATTAGCCATTCAAAAAGAATATTCGAAAACTGCATTTTAAAAATTATCCCGAGTGGAGATCATATTATTCCAATAAACAATCAACCTGATTATTTTAAATTTATAGGAGAGGTATTACGTGAATTTAGAATATAAAAGTAAGGTAATAAAATCATTTAACGATAATGCACAGGGCTACCATGACAAGGCAATAATCCAAAGAAAAGTTAATAAATCATTAGTTAACATTTTGCCCAAAATGGAAAAGCCTAGAATTTTAGAAGTTGGCTGTGGTACAGGCATATTGACTGAGTTTTTGATACAAAAATATCCAAATGCAAGTTTTGAAATTACAGATATTTCGGGATCAATGTTAGAAGAGTGTAAGAAGCGTTGTGGTCGGGGAAGAATAAAATTTTTTGAGATGGATGGTGAAAAACCATTTCAAGGCCTTGGTCGATATGATTTGGTCGTAAGTTCCATGACTCTTCACTGGTTCGAATATCCATTAGTTGGGATACAGCGTTTGGCAGAATTAGGCCCACTTTTTTATTCAACGATAGGGAAAAACAATTTTCTTGAATGGCAGAATGCTGTTTGTTTACATACCGACAAAAAAGCTTTTTTTCCTGTACAAAATCTTCCTGGAATAATAGATGAGGAATACTATAAATTAAAATGCTCAGACTTTAGCTCTTTTGCAAAAGAGCTAAAGTCTATGGGTGCTTTGCTTAAACATGAGAAACAGGCCTCATTGAGTTATAAAAAGCTGAGCAAGGCTTTAAAAACTTTCAATCAAAAAAACGATTCCATTTCGTGGCATATAATTTACGGGGTAGTCAAATAGCACTTTTGACTAGAGATCAAGGCCGTTGATCGTTTCTAGAATAACACTATAAGTTTTATCTAGGTCTTTGTCAGAAATACAGTAAGGAGGCATTAAATAAACAGTCGAACCTATTGGCCGGATATTGAAGCCTTGTGATAAGAATAAAAATCGTAATTTTTCCGATAGGGAATTTTTGTAGTTGTCGTCTTTAGACCTTATATCGAAAGCCATAATCGAACCAATTTGTCTCAATTTACATACAGAGTTGGATTTGACTAGCACTTTTAAGAAATCTAAGTGTCTTTGTTCTATGTGGGCAATCTTTTTTAATGTAAATTCCTCCTGAAATAACTCTAGTGACTTATGGGCCACTGCACAAGCTAGCGGATTAGCCGTGAAAGTATGCCCGTGAAGAAGAGTTTTGTTTAGTTGTTGACTCAGGAAGGTATTATAGATTTTTTCACTACAAACTGTTGTTGCCATCGGTAAATACCCAGCTGTTAAGCCTTTGGAAAGACAGATTATATCTGGCTCACAACCTGACTTAGTCGAAGCGAACATGTCCCCTAGTCTGCCAAAACCTACAGCGACCTCATCAAAAATCAGCAATATTTCATTTTCCTTGGCAAGACTATGTATCTTTTGTAAATAATCTATGCTGCAAATGCGCATACCACTAGCTCCCTGGAGTAATGGTTCAATGATGATTGCACAGAGTTCTTCTTTCTTTTCGCTTATTAGTTTCTTAAATAGAGAAAGAGAGGCCGCTTCTTTTTCTTCTCTTTCTTGATCTTCAAACCACGTCTCCGGAAAAGGAATAATTTCGATAGAGAACAGGTAATCATTGTAAGCATTAAAAAAACCACTTCCCTTGCTCACGGACATGGCCCCAACTGTGTCACCGTGATAACCACCATCGAGCGCTACTAATTTATTCTTACCAATGTAACCTTTGTTTTTCCAGTACTGAAGGGCTATCTTTATTGCTACCTCTACCGCAGTTGAACCATTGTCGGAAAAAAAAACTTTATCTAAGTTAGTGGGGAGCGTTTTAAGTAATTTTATTGCGAGCTTTATCGCTGGTCTATGACTAAAACCTGCAAACATAACATGTTCTAATTTTTCTGCCTGGTCAATTAGCACCTGATTTAATTTTTCATGTGAATGCCCATGTGTTGTAGTCCACCAACTTGAAATGAGGTCTAGAATTTCTTTTCCGTCAGTAGTGTAAAGAGATGCACCTTTTGCTCTTTCAATCACTGAGGGTTGTGGTTCCACTAGATGTTGTGTGTAAGGATGCCAGATTAAATCTTTATCCTGTTGATGCAAAGATCTCATCTAATTTCCTCCCCGGTTTATATGATAGTAATGTTTTCTTATCAAGAGTTTTTAATGGTTCTATTTCAGACACTACTGGAACCCCAGAATATCTTTCTATAGCTTCTTTGTTACTTTGATTTCTTTCACCGTTTAATATTATTCCTTGCAAAGGTAGATTTCTTTTTTTTAATTCACTAACGGTTAGTAGTGTATGGTTAATAGTTCCTAGGCCGCTCCTTGCAACCAATAAAGTTGGCAATTTCAGTAATTTTATAATATCTACAATAAAGTGCTTTTCATTTATTGGGACTAATATTCCACCAGCACCCTCAATGATGATTTTCGTTTCTTTTCGCGGAATTAAAAAATTTGCTAGTTCTATCTCAACACCATCTCTTTTCGCAGACTCATGTGGAGATAGGGGTTGTTGTAATTCGTAGACAGGGGGGAAAAAGAAAGAATTATCAAACTCAGTGATTTTTTTTATGGTCTTAGTGTCTGGGGAATCCATCCCTGATTGAATAGGTTTCCAGTAACGATGGTGGTAATGTACCATTAGCCATGCACAAATAACTGTTTTTCCCACTTCTGTATCAGTTCCGGTCAAGAAAAAAGACATCTTTCCCTCCAATCAAAGAATTTCTAAACGCTTATGAAGTTCTTCTTTAGGAACATTGAACCTCCGTAAGAGTTCTTCAGATTTTTTTCTACAATGTTTTTCAGGCTTATTAGCATCGTTTTTTTTATAGGTTATCATTTTTGTTTGACCTCACAATAAAGGTATTTCCTTAAATTTTTGTAACATTATAATGATTGTTAAATACTTCAAATAATAATAGAAAATTATCTTTTATGTAGTATTTGTATTTAAAAGTAATTTATGCTAATCCTATGTATAAGGTTAATCGCACTTCATAGGAGTTCTATATGACTCAGGTAACGCTTTTAAAAGATTTTACGAAGGCAATAGTCAGTATTGAAGGTGAGGATATTGATGTAGAGGAACTAGGCGACCTGCCTTTATCAATTGTTGTGAATGGAAAAGTAAGAAATATTGAGAAAATTGAACTAAGAAAGTATGTGTTTACGGTTCCTGATGACGAGGGTCAAAATTTGCCTCGACCTCTTTTTTCTCTTGTTTGTGTGCCGGAGTTACCGGATGGAGAGCCTTTCTTAAGGAATGAAGAGTCTCAAAATTGTCAAGCGGAAAAAGAGAGTTCAGATCCAGCACAAGTCAAGCTGAGAGGGTTTAACTATGAAGTACTAAAAGAGATATATTTGTAGGTTGTGGGCTTGAAATTTACATTAGTGGTATTTAAGTGAAAAGCTCTGAAACGTGTATTGTTAACTTTTTTTCACTCACATGTTTTTTAAAACTATCGCAAAGAGTCTTTTTGAAACTTAAAGCCCTTTCTTTTGTAGGAAGCCCGCAGAAAATGGTAGAGCCAGAACCTGACATTCTGCAACTTTCAGCCGGAATTCCGGATTTTTCAGCAATACCTTTCATGCTTTGTAAGTATCGGCTTATTTCTGGAAATAAGCTTTCTACAATCGATTCCAAGTCGTTGCACCCAAAGGTAAAGAAGGGTTTTTGAAGTGATAGAATTTCGACTTTTTCTTTCTCGCTAATTTTTGGTCTAATCAAATGCTGCTTGGTTAATTGAAAATTTTCAAAAATCAACGCTGTGGAAACCTTTATATTCGGTGTTAGTATCACATAATATTTTGGTAAAAATTCCGAATCCCTAATGACAATTAAATTTTCTCCTATCCCTGTCCCGAAACAATTTGCCTCTTCAATAAAAAAAGGAACATCAGCGCCAATTTCTTTTGCTATGATTTTCAGTTCTTCCTTGGTGTATCTTAAGTTCCAAAGTTTATTTAGACCCTTTAATACAGTTGCTGCGTTAGAACTTCCCCCGCCCAGCCCAGCTCCGATTGGTATTCTTTTTTTTAACGTTACACTGCACCCAAAATTGCAGTTTGATTTTTGTTTTAATGCAATAGCTGCCCTATAACACAAATCATCTTTTCTTAAATAGCTGAGATCACCATCTCTTTTTATATCAGGCCCTGGCGCATCAGATACAGTTATTTCATCGTAAAGATTAATTCTTACGAAAAGGCTATCTATTTCGTGGAAACCATCCTGGTACTTTTGTTTTATATGAAGATAAAGATTTAATTTTGCCGGGCTGTGTAATATCAAGAAATTTACTCACAATTAATCAAAAACAATCTTAACGGATATTTCCGAACCTATTAGCTTTCTTTTTAAATTATGTGCAGAATTATCTTTTTCAATTTTTCTCGCTTCATGGATCAAGTGATTGATGTCATCCATTAGAGAGAACAAACTCTCGCGAGAAATTTTTATTTTTAAATGATGAAGAATTTCTTTAGTGACCATAGAGTATTCGATCGCATTCCCACTATCTGATATAAAGTACCAATCAGAGCTAGCTTGTCCTGTCAAACTGAATTCCTTTGACATTTCAAGAAGACGATTTCCCCATAAATCAAAGATCTTCATAACGATGGTCTTTCCTTCGTCTTCGTGAGACTCAAGCCACTCAAATCTCGCTTTAACTGCCCTCTTCTTCTCTCCAGAATGAATCAGCGAAATTCTACCATTTTCAATTGCGTTATGACCTGGAATTTTTTTTTCTATAGAGGCACATCCAAAAAGCAACAAGCAAAGAATTATAAGTGATAGAACATTAATCCTGAACATTGCCTTTAAGTTCGTCAATATTTACCTTCAGTCGGTCGACAGTTTCAAGAAGAATAGTATTGGTTGGTTCTTTGTTGAAACCGATTCTCCAGATTTGTATAGCGTCTTCTTTTCTCGAGAGATTCCACAATACTTCCCCGTAATGTGCTGAAATCTCAGCGTCTGGCTGCCGGCTAAAAGCTTTTTCCAACCATTCTTCTGCCATTTCCAATTGACCTAGCCTAAAATATACCCACCCCATACTGTCGATTATATGCGCGTCTTGCGGAGCAAAGGTCAGTGCTGCTTTGATTAAATCAAATGCTTCATTAAGGTTTTTATTTGCGTCTGCCATGCTGTAACCCAGCGCATTTAGCGCTTGAACATGGTCGGGTTTTTTTGTAACTAAGCTTCTAAGAATTTTCTCCATTTTGGCCTTGTCGCCCTTTCTATAGTGCAACATTGCTCTAGAGTACATAACTTCGGGACGTGACCGATCCCTGTAAGAAACTTTCTCAAAAATATTTAGCGCACTAGCCGCATTGTTGGATTTGCTGACTAGTACATTAACTTCATTATAAAAACTTTCTAATGTATTTTTTTTCCTTGATTTTTCTCGTTCAATGATGAGTTTATCTATTAGTTTTTTACTTTTTCCTGTAATTAAATAAAGCGCTTTAACTGCTTCTGAGGCGCTCATATCTTCTGAGTCATTTTTCTGCCAAATTTCTGCAGCCCTAAGTGCAGACTCATGATCTCTGATGGCTAACGCTAATTCAGTTGCCCTTTTCGCCGCTCCAACATCACCGGTTTTTGACGCAACGTCCAGGTAGGTAATCACGGCACTTGAAACATTACCCGATATTAGAGCAATCTCGCTAGCTAATATTTGGAATATAATTTCTGGCCCCACCTGAGCAGAATTATTTGCAAATGAACGAGATATCGACCAGGTATTTAAGAAAAAAAACACCATCAGAGTGCCAATGGCGGCTTTCGAGTGTGTAATATGTTTAAGTATCATTAATCAATTATTCAAGATGCCAGAGTTACCTGAAATAGAGACAATAGCCAGCAATCTGGCTCCGCTGATTCATGCAAAGATTATAACAAAAGTTTGGACCAGTGATTTAAAAATGCGTTCCCAATTGAGTGAAATTGATAAACAGTTCCTTCCAGGAAGAAAAGTTCATAATGTGACCAGGGTAGGAAAGTACCTAGTCATAGAACTTTTAGAAAAATACTTGCTGATTCACTTTGGAATGAGTGGTAGATTAATAGTTACTCAGAACGTATTGGAGATGCAAAAGGCAACACGTTCGTTACGACACATCCATCTTTGTTTGAGTTTTGGCGATTTTTTAATCTTATACCAGGACCCTAGACGTTTCGGATCGGTCCGTATAGTTAGTAAAGTAGGGCCAAAAACCACAAGGCAGTTGTCAAAATTTCTTGGCATTGGTTTTGAACCTCTGTCGGAAGAGTTTGGCGCTAAAGAGCTGTTTTATATGACAAGGGGTATTTCAAGACACATTAAAGTTTTCTTGATGGATGGAAAGAAAGTTGCTGGAGTAGGAAATATTTATGCTGCTGAAGCGCTTTTCCGAGCTGGCATTCGGCCCACATTACCTTGTTTTAAGTTAAATATCGCTAAATGTTCCCAACTAGTTGCTTGTCTCAAGTCTGTTTTGTTAAGAGCTATAAGTAAAGGCGGTAGTTCCCTTCGAGATTTTTCTGGGCTATCGGGTGAAAGAGGATCATTTGTTGATGAACACCTTGTTTACGGCAAAAGAGAAAACTGTGTTATCTGCAATGCCGATTTGCGGCGTATGAATATTGGTCAAAGAACCACTACATTCTGCCCTAGTTGCCAACGATGAAAAAATTTGCTGATCGGCTCATCCAATGGGGAATCAAAGAGGGTAGAACGGGTCTTCCTTGGAAAGATAAACTTAATGGAAATTATGACCCCTATAAAATCTGGGTTTCTGAAATGATGTTACAACAGACAAGAGTTGCTTCAGTTTTGCCTAAGTTTAACCAGTTCATTAGAAGGTTTCCAGATTTAGAAAAACTAGCGAATTCAACCTTAGAGGATGTTATTCAGGTATGGGCGGGATTAGGATACTACAGAAGAGCGAGAAACCTACACGAAGGAGCAAAAATAATCGTAAGCGAACGAGGGAAGATTTTTCCAAAGAATGCAGCTGAGTGGAGTACTATTCCCGGTATCGGCATGTCAACTTCTGCCGCGATATCCTCGTTTGTTAACGGAGAGAAGGTTGCGTTACTGGATGCCAATGTTTACAGGATTTTATGCAGAAGATACTGCTTAGACTTGACGAATTCCAGGGCAAAAGAAAAAGAACAATTGATGAAGTTAGCAACTAACTTGCTGCCGAAAAAGAAATCCGAAATGGCACAGTACAGCCAGTACATAATGGATTTAGGAGCTACAGTTTGCAAGTCAACTCAACCAACATGCAGTAAATGCCCAGTTTCAGAAGATTGTGAGAGCTTTAATTCAGCAGCAGTCCACTTATATCCAAAAAAAGTAAAACTAACCCGCAGAGAAAAACAGATAACATGGGTGCTTACAATGGATAGAGATATAATATTATTAGAGAGGCAGAACAAAAAAGAATTGTGGAAATCATTGCTTGTGCCTGCTACTGAGATAAAAATGAGAGAAAACTACCGTCTTCCTCGAAAAAATTTTTTAAGAAGTTACCGAGTTAAAGTTTCAAATTGCGATCTCACTGTAAAGGTCTGGAAACGTAATTGTGTTTTCGATATGTTGAAAATTACCACCCGTCATAAAGTTGTGCACAAGACAATGATTAGTAAAGTACCCGTACCAAGATTATTAGAAAAAGTTTTAAAGGATTTTGACTTTTGATCTTTATCCATCATAAAACTTTTCTGTGCCTAATTAGGGTTTTCCAATTCCCAGACAACTTCTTCGCAATTTCCTCAGAGCAGTACACAGAGCGATGTTTTCCACCTGTGCATCCAACTGATATAGTTAAATATGACCTTTCTTTCTGCATGTAGTTCGGAAGCCAGTTTTTAAGATATAAAAGGATATCTTCAATGAAAGAATACACATCATTTTTTTTTGCAAGGTATTTTATTACCTTAGTGTCTTTGCCAGTTAGATCACGAAGCTCCGGATCATAGAATGGATTAGGCAAACATCTAGCATCAAAAACAAGATCTGAATCTATTGGAATACCGTCTTTATAAGAGAAGGATTGAATAACCACTAAAGAAGAGTTTCTTTTTATCCCGCCAATCAATTCGAAGATTGCTTTTTTTAATTCGTTAGTGTTAAGTTTATTAGTATCAAGTGTTAAAAATTTTTCTTGAATTTTTGCCATCAGAACACGCTCTTTTTCTATGCATTCTATGATGGTATGAGGCAACTCTTTTTCGTCTGTAGTGTCATTATGAAAGCTGAAGGGATGTCTCCTTCTAGTTTCAGAATATCTTCTCTGTAAAACCATCGTTGATGCGGTTAAAAAGATCCCATTTATATCGTACTGGTTCTGCAGGCTATCAATTGTGGGAATTAGACTTCTAGAGCTTTCTTTATCCCTCGCATCAACTGATAATGCAATACGATGGTATCCGTTGGCCGATAGCATCGATAACGCATTTTTTATAAGCGCGACTGGCAAGTTATCTATGCAGTAATAACCAAGATCTTCCAGCATGTTCAGTGCCGATGTTTTTCCTGAACCTGATATACCGGTTACTACGAACAAGTTAAGCATTTATTAATTTCAAGCTTCCGATTTCTTTATCGCTTTTCTTTGTTTTTCCATAAACTCTTGCATGGTATCGATGCCTCTTAATTGTAAAACTGTGTTTCTGACAGCAGCTTCAACTAAAACTGCTATATTTCGACCCGCTGATACTGGAATGACAACTTTTTTGATTTTTAAACCTAAGATTTCTTCATAAAGTGCCTCAAGTGGCAGCCTGTCATAATCATTGATTAGTGACCGTCTAATTAACTGCACTATAAGCCTGAGTCGCAATTTTCTTCGAACGCTAGACTCTCCAAATATAGTTCTGATATTCAATAAACCCAAGCCTCTGACCTCAATAACATCTCTTAGTAGCTCGGGAGACCTTCCCTCAATAACATCGTTTGTAACTCTGGTTAACTCCACTGCATCGTCTGCAACCAATCCATGTCCTCTTGTAAGAAGCTCCAGGCCGAGCTCGCTCTTTCCCAAACCCGACTCTCCTGAAATCAATACTCCGAGTCCAAGTACATCCATGAAAACTCCGTGGCGGGTTTCTTTTGGAGCAAGTGTTTTTGAAATCAAAATTCTAAGTTTTTCAATTATTCTCGCCGCTGAGCTCTCGGTACTGAAAAGGGGAACATTTTCCCTGTCGCACGCAAGAAATATCTCTTCGGGAGGTATTTGGTTTTCTGCAATTATTATTGCGGGTGGTTTAGCAGCGAATAATTCTGCGCTGAGATATTTTCGCCTTCTGGTATCTAGGTCATTAAAATATTTTACCTCTGGCGCACCAAAAACCTGAATTCGATAAGGATGAATTAAATTTAAATGACCTATCAGGTCAGCACTCTCCTGGGCTTCTCCAGAAATGACAGCCTCTGATGAGTGCTCATTTAAAAGCCAATTAAGCTTTAAAACACTGAGGTGAGATGAAAAAAAATCATTTACACGTAGCATTGCACCTAGTCTGCAATCTTCGAATCCGTTTGTACCCACGAACAAATTCCCTTGTACAACTGGTCAGTAGATGTAGAAAATCTCAACTCATCAATAAATTTATTGTCAGAAAGCATGTTTGCTACTTCTGCTAATATTTCCAGATGATCTTTACTTGAACTAGTTGGAACAAGTAGAAAAATCAACAGATCTACTGCTTTCCCGTCGATCGCATCAAAGGGAATAGGCACGTCTAGTGAAAGCACGACAGCCACGGATTTTTTAAGACCTTCCAGTCTTCCATGAGGAATTGCAATTCCGTTCCCTAGTCCGGTGGAGCCGAGTTTTTCTCTAGAAAATAGCGAATTGAAAATTTTACTTCGAGCTATCTTACACGTTGATTCAAATATTAAACTGGCTTGCTCAAATACACGTTTTTTGCTAGTGGCTTTTAGAGAAATTCTTATATTTTCTTTTGGAAGTATTTGGGCAAGCCTGTTCATAAGTCCAACTTAATTGGGAATCTTAGCAGAATGCATATTTATCAAATGAAGTTCCTTATACTTAACAATTTGACGTTCTATTTTTGCTGTTAAAAGATCAATCGCCGTGTACATATCTTTGTTTTCAACCTGAACATGAATATCCTTGCCCGGTAAATGTGTTGTGACTTCCACTTTTTTACTGAGCTTGTTTACCTCCAATACACAACTAAAGTTCATTTGGTGGTTAAATTTTCTATTCAAACGAATTAATTTCCGAGTAACGTAGCGTTTTATCGCAGCTGTCAGTGAAATCTGATGACCGGTAATTCTTATATTCATAAATACCTCCTATCGTCGTTTTCTGATACTTGCACTTGGGATTCTTAAAGCTTCTCTATATTTTGCAACAGTTCTTCTCGCAATCACTATTCCTATAGTTGCAAATCTATCTGACATATTTTGATCTGACAACGGTTTATTAGAATTTTCTTCGCCAATCCAATCTTTAATTTGCTCCTTTATCGCGGTTCCAGATGCCACTCCTCCGCTATCTGTGGTGACGTGGCTTCCGAAAAAATACTTTAATTCGAAACAACCAAGCGGAGTAGAAATATATTTCTGGTTTGTTACTCTAGAGACTGTTGATTCATGAAGATCGCATCTCGTTGCCACGTCTCTTAATACAAGGGGCCTCATGGCCCGTGGCCCGATTTCAAAAAAATCTTGTTGAACATCCACAATAGTCTGTGACACACGCAGTATCGTATCAAAACGTTGTTGGATATTTTTAAGCATCCATTTCGCTTCTTGTAACTGCTGTCCCATTGAGTTCTTGGGACCGCTCAGATTTCTAATTGCTCGAGCATAGTCTTGATCAATTTTCAACCTGGGTACAGCGGATTCGTTTAGTCTCGCAGACCAAATTCCCGTGTTAGTTTTAAATGCAATAGTATCGGGTATCACGGTTAGAGCTATATCATCTCGAAAGCAAGCTCCCGGTCGAGGATTTAACTGCCTTATTTCGTTTTCTGCTCGCAAGACTATCTCTTTGGAGTATCCTGTAGCCTTACTCAACCCGGAAATGTTGTGTTGGGCTAAAAGATTAAGACAATCAGAAACAATTGTTAAGCAAGCGTGAAAGACATCTTTATCCAAAAGTTCTTTTCTCGAAACAATTTGTATTCTCAAGCAGTCTGAGAGATCCTTAGCTCCAATTCCTAGCGGATCAAAACTTTGTAAAAGTTTTAAACCAATAAAACGTTCCTCGCTGCTCAGACTTTCTCCGTAAAGTTTTATAAACTCATCTCTGAATGGTTCTTCAACCTCCTCAAGGCTCTCCCTAAGAAATCCGTCTGAGTCCAGGGCATGTATTAAAATTTCAATCCAAGCCCTTTCTTTAGCGGGTAACATCATCGGCGCTAATTGCGCGCTCAAGTGTTGCGTAAGAGATACGGGATCCTCTTTGAGGTTTTCTCGAAAGTCTCCTGGGTCATCATTACTTATTCTATTTTTCGAGGGTCTTGTTTGAGACCAGATATCGTTATTTTTGTAATCAGTCTCGTTGGAACTTTCATATTGTTTTTGGTTGTCAAGGTTATCGCTGTTCTCTTTGATGTGTTGCGAATCATGGTTTTCGTTGTTGCAATTAATACCTTCATCTATTAATTTTGTATCTTGTTGATCGTCTATTTGAGGAGCTCCTGTATTCTCTTCAAATTCTAAAAGAGGGTTTTCTAAAATTGTACTTTCAAGTTCTTCCCTAAGCTCAACAGTAGACATTTGTAGAAGCTTTATTGATTGCTGCAACTGTGGGGTTAAGGCAAGCTGCTGGCTTGTTTTTAATCCTAAGTTAGTTTTCATATTAGAGTCTGAAATGTTCTCCTAAATAAATTTTCCTAACATTTTCATCTTTTATAATCTCATCGGGGCTACCGTCAGCAAGAACTAATCCATTATTGATTATAGTAGCCTTATCACAAATTCCTAAAGTCTCCCTGACATTATGGTCTGTTATCAGTACTCCGATCTCACTTCTCCTCAAAAATCTGATAATTCGTTGAATCTCGATTACAGCAATAGGATCCACTCCAGCAAAAGGTTCATCTAACAATAGGAACTTTGGATCATTTGCTAGTGCTCTAGCAATTTCTACTCTTCTCCTTTCTCCTCCGGATAACGCATGGCCTAAGCTATCTCGGATACCATTAATCTGTAACTCATCCATAAGTTTATCTCTTTTTTCCTCGATAAAGGTTTTTTTTAATTTGTTCAGCCTTGATTTTCCATGTTTTAATTCAAGGATAGCTTCGATATTTTGACTAACAGTTAATTTTTTAAAAATTGATGCTTCCTGAGGCAAATACGACAAACCTTTAACCGACCGTTTGTATAATGGGTATCGAGTTATTTTTTCATTATTGATAAAAACATCACCATTGTCTGGGTGGGTTATTCCTAAGATCATATAAAAACATGTAGTTTTCCCCGCCCCGTTTGGCCCAAGTAAGCCAACCACTTCACCGCTCTTTACTTTTAAAGAAACTTTTCGAACTATTTGTTTTTTCTTGAAACTTTTTTCTAGGTCAATTGCACTTAAAGTATTGATGGGAAATGTATCGTTTTTTTTATTCATTAGAGGGTTTCGGTATTACTGTCATTCTGGTTCTTGTTTCACCTGGTTCAGTTATGGCTTTGTAGATCTCGGAATCGCTATTGTAGCTGAGTTCATCTCCTGAGACCTCTTCCTTAATTTTTCCGTTTTCCAAACGAACGAGCCTTGCATTGCCCTTTAGGAGGAACATGGAGTTTCGTTCGTCATAATCTAACTCTGAAGCTTGGCCCTTTACCCAGCCGTTCTCAACCGTTCTTCTAGTTTGAAAAACAGCCGGCGAACCCTTCACCTTACCGAAAGATAATCCGTCTTCTGTCTGGTTTAGTATTAGCGAGTCTCCCTTCAATGTTAGATCTCCTCGAATTAGAACTACATTACCAATGAATTTGGTAACAGCCTTTGCGTCGTCATGTTGAATGGAGTTGGCATCTATTTGAAGTGGTTGCTGGTTATTGGGTCTATCGATACCATGCACTGAACTCGAGCAAATTATAAGCAAAAAAATAGGGTATATTATCAAAGTTCTCATCTGTCAATCATTTTCCTGGATTTTAACCTCGCCCGTTCTTTAATTTCTAACGTACCAAGTTTTTGGTTAAGAACCATACCTTGACCGTATATTTTGAATCGACTCTGTTCTATCGATACTGCCCTGTCAGTTGAGATGATTTTATCTTGCACGTTGAATAGCAACTCTTTCGATCTGATTGTAAGTCTTGTTTTACCTTCACTATCGACTCTTTTTATTGCAGCACCACCATCTAAATGAATCATGCTCATTTCAGAGTTTGACGAAGCCTTTGCAGCGTTAAGTTTAATTAAGTCAATATCTCCATTATACGAAACCAAGTTAGGATTCATAAAATTGATTCGCTTCCCTTCGTATTCTATGCTGTCTGCAGTAATAATACTCAGGGTGTGTTTTTTTGTTTCAAATTTATTATGAATTAGCTCAACACCATACATTTGCATAGTACTGTGAAAAGTTTTTCCTTCAGTTGGCTTTTCAATTAATAATGTTTTGCTTAGAATTCCAGTGACTATTGCTAAAGTAAAGACTAAGCTCGGAGGCATAATTGTGCTGGATAAATCTCTCCAATTATGATTCACGATTGCCTTTAAAAGTTAAAATTAGATCAGCGACTTCTCTAGCAGCCCCATTTCCACCAGTGGTTTTAGTTACATAGTCAGCTTTTTCTTTTACCTTTTCAATCGCGTTTGGAACGCTAGCGGAAAAGCCCACCGCATCAAAGAGTTCTAGATCAGGGTAATCATCTCCCATATGACCGCAATTCTTGGGACTTACTTTCGCAACGTTGCTCCATGTTATGAAAGCATCTAACTTATCCTCTTTGCCGAGCATGAGGTTGTCAATACCTAATTCAATGGCCCTGGCTCGAGTGGCTGGATGATCTCTGCTACTTATTAGCCCGACTGAAATTCCACTATGGATAAGGTTTTTTATACCGTATCCATCCAAAACATTGAATTTTTTTGATCTTTCCCCTCCAGCTTCATACACTAAACTACCGTCAGTTAAAATGCCGTCAACATCAAAAAACATCCATTCGAGTTGCAGTATTTTTTTCTTCAACATATCACGTCTAAAATTATTAATAAGGTCACAGTATTTTTGCTTCTAATAAATCATGTATTCCAAGAGCGCCAATAAGCTTGCCTCTATTATTGACCACTAGAAGGTGATTTATTTTTTCTTTCTCCATTTTCAAGGCCGCCTCACTTGCGAGTGAATTATTTTCGATCGTCAGCGCCCCTTTCGACATTACTTCAGAAACTAGTTTTTTATGTATATCGGTTCCACAAGAGATTATTCTTCTTAGATCGCCGTCTGTTAAGATTCCCAAGATTTCTTCATTCTCATTTGTTACGCAAGTCATCCCCATACGTTTCGCGCTCATTTCTAAAACTGCTTCAGCAATCGATTTTTCAGGCCCCACTGACGGCAAGCCCTCGCCTGTTCTCATTAAGTCGCCTACCTTCACAAATAACCTCCTGCCAAGGGATCCTGCGGGATGGGTGAGGGCGAAATCATCTGCTTTGAATCCTCTCATTTCTAATAATACAACGGCTAGTGCGTCACCTATTGCTAATGCCACCGTAGTGCTGGCTGTAGGGGCTAGATTAAGGGAGCAGGCCTCTAGTTTCACAGAAGCATTTATATGGCTGTAGGCTAATCTAGCCAGAGTTGAGTTTGGTTCTCCCGTGATTGCAATAATTGGCGTGCCGATTCTTTTAAAATGGGGTAATAAACTGCATACTTCATCGGTTTCACCGGAATAAGAAATGGCCAAAATTATATCGTCTTTTTGTACCACGCCTAAGTCCCCATGATGGGCTTCCGCAGGGTGCAAAAACGTCGATGAGGTTCCCGTCGAAGCCAATGTGGCTGATATTTTTTTTCCAATGTGCCCTGACTTACCCATCCCGGTGACTACAACTCGACCATTGCTTGACATAATAAGCTCAACTGCTTCAACAAAACCATTGTCTAATTTATTGCCGACTGCTTGAATCTCTTCAAATTCAATTTTTAGTACTAATTTTGCTCTATCTAATATATCTTTGGAATTACATTTTGTTTTTATTGAGGTCATCTTTTTTACTTTATGTACCAAACTGACACAGTATCAATCACAAACTTAACTTTTTCTTACCATGGAAAGCCTATTATAGACAACTTTAATCTATCAATTCAAAAAGGAACTGTTGTCGCAATCATGGGGGGTTCTGGTGTTGGAAAAACGACTCTTTTGCGCTTAATTTCAGGATTAAAAAAACCGACTAAGGGTAAGGTTTCGGTTATGGGAAGCGATTTAACAAATATTTCAAATGAAAAACTACTAGAGATTAGAAAAAAAATAGGTTTTTTATTCCAGTTTGGAGCATTATTTACTGATCTATCCTGTTTTGAGAATGTTGCGTTCCCCGCAAGAGAGCATTTGAATCTACCGAACGGTTTGTTGAATGATCTGGTATTTTTAAAACTTGAGAGCGTTGGATTACGAGGGGCAGCGGACCTAATGCCATCGGAAATATCTGGGGGAATGGCCCGAAGAGTTGCACTTGCAAGGGCAACGGTTCTAGACCCGGATTTGATTTTATATGATGAACCATTTGCAGGTTTAGATCCGATTTCTTTAGGAATCACGGCAAATTTAATTAGAAAACTTAATGATAGTTTAAGGGCGACATCAATTATTGTTACGCATGATGTGCCGGAAACATTTGCGATAGCCGACAGAGTTATTTTGCTTGCATCGCGCCCCTTTGGTGCTGAGATTATCTGTGAGGGAACACCTTCTGATTTAAAAAAAGCGGATAATGATGAGGTGCAGCAGTTTATCAAGGGAAAATTACAGGGGCCTGTCAAGTTTCATTATCCTGCTAAAGCAATTAAGGATTTTTTGAGGGATGGATAACCTGCTTCCATGGTTATGAAATTAATTCAAAAAACTGTAAAAAAAATTACCAGACTGGGCGACTTTACAATTTTATTTTTTGAGTTGCTAAAAAATACTGTTTGCTTCCGAATGAAGCTCAATCATGTGTTACAACAGATTAAGTTTCTTGGTAATAATTCGATGACCATTATTATTGTTTCAGGCTTATTTGTCGGTTTAGTGTTAGGCCTGCAAGGCTATTACACTCTTAGGCGTTATGGCTCAGAGGAGGCTCTTGGGCTACTAGTGTGCCTTTCTCTCGTTAGGGAGTTAGGACCAGTTGTAGCTAGTTTACTCTTTTCAGGGCGAGCAGGCACTTCTTTAACTGCTGAAATTGGTCTCATGCGTGCTGGTGAACAATTTTCAGCGTTGGAAGCGATGGGTGTTAATCCAGTGGTTCGAATACTCACACCGAGATTCGTTGGAGGGGTTATCTCGGTGCCTATTTTATGTGCTCTTTTTTCCGCGGTTGGGGTCCTGGGGGGTTGGTTAATTGCTGTCGTGATGATAGGTGTTGACCCAGGGGCTTTTTGGGGACAGATGTCTAGCGGCGTTGATTTCCATGAGGATGTCCTAAATGGAATAACGAAAAGCTGTATATTTGGTATCGCCATTACGCAAATTGCTCTTTATATGGGCAATTCTGCAAAACCAACCCCAGAGGGGGTGTCCTCCGCAACCACTTCTTGTGTTGTAATTAGTGCCTTTTCAATTTTAGGTCTTGATTTTATCTTGACTGCATTTATGTTTAACAATTAAATAATTATATGAACGATAATTTAACGAAGTTTTCTGTTGGTGTGTTTTTGCTTTTTGGCCTTATATCGATTCTTTTTTTGTCATTAAAAGCAAGCAATCTTGTTGGCTCATCTTATGCAGATGGTTACAGATTAGTAGCATTTTTTGATAATGTCGGAGGTTTAAAGCCTCGAGCGGCTGTTAGAAGTTCGGGCGTGCTTGTAGGAAGGGTTGAAAAAATAGAGTTTGACGATGAAATATATCAAGCTAAAGTGTTTTTAAGGGTCGACAGAGATATGAAATTTCCGATAGATAGCTCGATAAAGGTGCTCACTGCCGGATTATTAGGTGAAAATTATCTTGGGATAATGCCTGGTGCTGAAACCAAATATTTCGTTGATTCTGATGAAATAGAGCTGACACAATCGGCGGTTATTTTGGAAAATATTATTTCCCAATTTCTTTATAATTTTCAGGAAAAGCAGGAATAAGTGTTAAGGTTACTGATAGGGTAAAGCGACATGTACAGACGTTTAATCTGTGACGGAAATCGAGTGAGAATATACTGTTTAATTACCATTTTTTTGTTTAGTACTCTGGTTTCGGGCTGTGCGGGATTTTTGCGCCACGAGAATTCAAGTGATACTCGGGACCCGTGGGAAGGAGCTAATCGAGCCATATTCAAATTCAATGAAAGCGTAGACAAAACAATTCTTAAGCCGTTGGCCCAGGGGTATGAGAAGAATGTGCCACAGAAAATGAGAATGCATATAACTAATTTTTTTTCGAATCTTAGTGATTTGATGACCGCAATTCAACACGCACTTCAGTTAGATTTTCGGAGTTCTACTGAGTCTGCTACACGATTCCTAGTTAATTCTACCGTAGGCATACTCGGGTTCAATGATGTTGCCTCGAAATTTGGAGTTGCGAAAACTGATGAGGATACTGGACAGACTCTAGGAAGGTACGGGGTTTCCACAGGCCCATATGTTGTGCTTCCTCTCTTTGGGCCTAGCTCTGTCAGGGATGGCCTCGGAGGGATAGTTGATCTTTTTGCCAATCCTCTCAATGATATTGCGAGAGATACGGAAACAAAAGTGGCTGTAAATGCTCTAAAGGGGGTGGACGCGAGGGCTAGAGTTCTATCTGCAGAACAAGCTTTTGAAGCCTTGGCATTTGATAGATATGTAGCAATGCGAAGCGCTTATTTTGCTATTAGAGAAGCTCAAATTGAAGATTAAAGATTATACCGGAGCTATACAATGTTAATAAAACTTCTAATAACAATGTTATTAGGCGCCTTTGCACAGTTTTCGGCGGCGGAAATGACAAAGCCCGAGGATGTTATTTCCTCAATAACCCAGGAAATTATCAACGAGATCAAGAGCAAACCAGATCTCGCAAGCGGGAATTTAAGTAGTATTAACCAGTTAGTTGACAAAAAAGTCATGCCAATACTTGATTTTGAAAAAATGACTTCTCTTGCTGTTGGGAAGGAGTGGAGGTCGGCTTCGGAAAGTCAAAAGATAAGTCTTATGAAAGTTTTTAGACAACTTTTACTTTTAACCTACTCCGGTTCTATTAAGTTTGCCGAGCAGGCGAAAGTACAAATTTTGCCGCCTCGGGGAAAACGGAATAAAAAAAATGTGGTTGTCAAGACAAGAGTTTCCGTACCTGGTCGACAGGCGGTACCTGTAAATTACAGAATGAAGATGACCGAGGGTGGTTGGAAAATTTACGATTTGAATGTTTTGGGGCTATGGCTAGTGGAAAATTACCGGGTGCAATTTTCTCAAATTGTAAGTTCCAAAGGTATTAATGGCTTGATAAAAGAAATTGACGAAAAGAATCGTAAATTAATGAGTAAAAGTAACTCATAAATGTCAAATCCTGATGGGAGGCAGCCCGGAAAGCTTTGCGTTGGTGAGGAACTCACGAAAGTAACTATTGTTCAGGAGCTTTCTAGTACAATGGAATTTTTAAAAAGATACGGTTCTTCTGAACAGTCGATAACCGTCTGCATTGACTTTGATAAGCTTGAAAGAGTCGACACATTTGCAGTAGTTTTTATCGTCCAGATTGAACGATTTATTTCAAGAAGTTCTAACGGTTTAAAAATTACGTATCAAAACTTGCCAGATGATTTAATCTCTCTTTTGAAGTTAACATCGATAGCACAAGCCATTTTTAAAGATTAGTAGATGAGTGCTATCGTTTTTAAAAATTTAGCAAAAACATATCAGAAGAACGGAACCTCTTTTGAGGCGTTAAAAGGTATTACACTTACTATTGAAAAAGGTGAGTTTTTCGGACTTCTTGGTCCTAATGGTGCAGGGAAAACATCGTTGATTAGCATTTTGGCTGGGTTAAATGATCCAAGTGACGGGTCTGTGGAAATTTTTGGAAGAAATATCAGGCAAGATCCCAGCTATGTAAAGTTAAATCTTGGAATCGTCCCTCAAGAATTAGTTTTCGACCCTTTTTTTTCTGTAATGGAGACTTTAAGAATTCAATCTGGTTTTTTTGGATTACGAAATAATGAAGCATGGTTAAAAGAGTGTTTGCATGCTTTAGGTCTTTCGGATAGGGTAAACTCAAACATGCGGTCTCTTTCGGGAGGTATGAAAAGACGAGTATTAATAGCACAGGCTTTAGTGCACAAACCCTCTATTATCGTTTTAGATGAGCCCACAGCCGGAGTTGATGTTGATCTGCGTGAAAGCTTGTGGAACTTCGTAACAAAACTTAACGCAGATGGTCATACGATTATTCTAACAACCCATTATTTGGAGGAAGCTGAGGCTCTTTGTGGTCGGGTTGCGTTTTTGAAAGAGGGAAGACTTTGCGCTATGAAATCCACAAAGGATCTAAAGCTATTGGATGGAGGGTTGAAAGAATATTTTCGGAAGATTAATTTGAAAGAATGATATGGAAGACGTTCAAAATAAAATCAGAGACTCTATTAGTAAGAACATCGCAGTTTCTCATTTGGTTGTAGAGGGTGACGGAAGTCACTTTCAAGCAATAATCGTGAGTAATGCTTTTGTGAGATTGGGAAGAGTAGACAGACATAAGTTGGTTTATGATGCTCTTGGAAACTGCTTTGCAGAAGACGTACATGCTTTATCTTTTAAGACGTATACCGAGGAAGAGTGGAAAAATTTAAAGTAAGCGGTCCTACGAGACTTACAGGGGAGATACATTTAGATGGCGCAAAAAATGCGTGTTTGCCGATATTCTGTGCATCTTTATTGTCATCAGAAGAACTTACTGTTTCTAATGTTCCCAGGTTAGGAGATGTGCAAACGCTTTTGGCTTTGTTGCGTAATCTAGGCGTAGAAATTGAAGTTGACTTTGAGAGCAAGACTTGTGTATTGAATGGGAGAGGGCTCAACTCTAATCTTGTATCCTATGACCTTGTTAAAACAATGCGAGCATCCATCTTAACATTAGGTCCACTGCTGGCAAGACTCGGAGAAGTAAGAGTAAGTTTGCCTGGCGGATGTGCTATAGGTCAAAGGCCTGTTGATCAGCACATTAAGGGCTTAGAAAAAATGGGGGCTGAGATCACGCTTCAAGAGGGGTACATTACCGCAAAAGCAAACAAGCTGAAAGGTGTAAGAATTGTTAACGATTTGGTAACGGTCACAGGTACTGAAAACCTGATGATGGCTGCTTGCCTCGCTGAAGGTCATACGGTGATAGAAAATGCTGCTAGAGAACCAGAAATAGTTGACCTCGCTCGTTGTTTAATTGCTATGGGTGCTAAAATTCAGGGCGTGGGAACTGATATTATTCGCGTTGAGGGAGTGAGTCAGCTGCATGCCGCAAGCCATCAAGTTATTCCGGATCGTATTGAGGCGGGTACCTTTATTTGTGCCATTGCTGCCTGTGGGGGGAGCGTTTTTGTGAGAAATTTCGAAAGGGAAATAATGGGATTAACGTTTGAGAAGCTCCGGTCGTGTGGAGGAGAGTTCCTTGAAGTTAACGGTGGACTCAAGGTTAATTTCGCCAAGAGACCCAAGGCTGTTAGCTGTCAGACAGCTCCATATCCTGGATTCGCAACTGACATGCAAGCTCAATTAATGGCCGTGAACGCGGTTTCTGATGGAGTTGCTCTTATTGATGAAAGTATTTTTGAAAACCGTTTTATGCATGTTTCTGAGATGCAAAGAATGGGTGCAGATATAAAGGTTAAGGGAAGAACTGCTGTTGTTCAGGGGAAAAAATGTCTATCAGCTGCGAAATTAATGGCGACTGATTTAAGAGCCTCCGCGGGACTAGTTTTGGCGGCATTGGTTGCTGACGGAGAAAGCATAGTGGATAGAATCTATCATTTAGATAGGGGTTATGTAAATATGGATGAGAAATTAGCTCAACTAGGAGCTGACGTTTTACGAATTAAAGGATGATTACATTTGCGCTACCGAAAGGAAGAATTTTCAAGGAGGTCTCAGAGCTTCTTCGGAAAACAGATTTTCCTGAGTTTGACTACGAGGATATTTCAAGGAATTTAGTCATTAAAACGAGCGACCCTGAAATTAGATTGCTAATTGTTCGTAGCCAGGATGTCCCGACCTATGTACATTATGGAGCAGCTGACATTGGTGTGGTTGGTTCAGATGTTTTGGACGAGTTAGACTTCGAAGATGTTTATCAACCGCTTGATTTAGGTATTGGATTATGTAAGCTTTCGGTTGCGGCTGCGGAAATCGAAATGTATAAGTCTATGCTTGCATCTGATTTACCGATAACTATCGCAACAAAGTATCCTAAGCAAACACTTGAACATTTCTGCAAGAAAGGAAAAAACGTCAATCTCGTGAAACTATATGGTTCAATTGAATTGGCACCGCTTGTAAATCTCGCTCATGCTGTTGTTGATCTTGTTTCGACGGGAAGAACTTTGAAAGCTAACGGGTTGGTCGAAGTTGAACTTATTAAGAATATCTCATCGAGATTAATAATTAATAAAGCATCTTTGAAATTAAAAGATAATTCAATAACCGAGATTTTAGAGGGGTTGCGTTTGATTGCGGATGAGAGAGGGCGAGGAAAAACTAATAATGATTAAGAAACTTAATAGCAAACAAGAGCGTTTTAAAGATGATTTTTTAAGTCTAATATCTGTCTCCGAACCAGACCAAGCAAAAATTTCACAAATTGTTAAGCAAATTATAGAGGATGTAAAATTAAATGGTGATTCTGCGGTGGCAGAATATTCCAAAAAGTTTGATGGAAATGCTTTTTCCGGTGTCAAACAAATTTTATTAGATGATGATATGAAACAGAGAATATTGAGCGCTGGTTCAAAAGATCAAATACTCGCTATGGAAAATGCTCATGATCGAATTCGGCAATATCACACCCATCAAAAGATGGATCCTTATTCATATACGGATTCGAATGGCTCGCATTTTTCAATGCGAGTTTTGCCGCTCGAGAGAGTGGGAATTTACGTACCTGGAGGAAAAGCTGCTTATCCTTCATCAGTGATGATGAATGCTGTTCCTGCCTCTGTTGCTGGCGTAAATGAAATTGTCATGGTAGTGCCCCCGACTAGCGGAGAGATTAACGAATTGGTTCTTGCTGCCGCGGCTATTTCAGGAGTCGATAAGATTTTTAACGTTGGTGGCGCTCAGGCAATTGCCGCATTGGCTTTTGGTACTCGAAGTATTCCGAGAGTTGACAAGATAGTTGGTCCAGGGAATGCATATGTTGCTGAGGCCAAGCGTCAGGTTTTTGGTTCAGTTGGCATCGATATGGTTGCTGGACCTTCGGAGATCCTTATTATCGCTGATGAGAGTGCAAATTCAGAATGGGTCACAATGGATTTGTTTTCTCAAGCAGAACATGACGAACTTGCCCGGGCAATTCTGATAAGCCCATCAGGTGATTTAATAGATCAGGTGGCTAAATGTATCCCAAAGATGTTACCTAAAATGTCGAGAGTTGAAATAATACGAGAATCGTTAAATCGAAATGGTGCCTTAGTAAAAGTAAAAGATATGGATGAAGCTTGTGCGCTTGCAAATCAAATAGCTCCGGAACATTTAGAATTGGCCGTTAAAAACCCTTTAGAGCTTATTTCTAAAATTAAAAACGCAGGTTCAATCTTCGCAGGTAAATTTTCATCTGAGGCATTGGGAGATTACTGTGCAGGGCCGAATCATGTCCTACCAACTTCTGGATCTGCAAGATTTTCGTCCGGCCTGAGCGTGTTTGATTTTCTGAAAAGAACAAGTGTTATAAATGTTTCAAAAGAAGGTGCAGCAGAGCTTGGCCCGATTGCTTCTACTCTAGCGAGAGGTGAGACCTTAACTGCTCATGCATTAGCAGCAGAACTTCGATTTAAAAAAGGGGAAATTTAGTTTGCACCCGAGATCTTTTGTTTGAGGACAGATAAAAGCACGTCGCAATCTTCCCGTTTTCCTATTGTTATCCTTAGCCAATTCGACACTCTAGTTTCCGGGAAGTGTCTGACTAAAATCTTGTTTTTAAACAAGTGGTCTCTCAAAGTATCTGCTTTTAGCCTAGGATGAGTAATTAGAACAAAGTTGGCAGAAGAGGGCAAAACTCGAAATCCAATTTTCTCTAATTCTTGTGTAAAATACGATCTAGTTTTGACTATAGTGGCAATATTATTCTCAAACCACAAATCATCTTTTGTAGCAGATATTGCTGCTAAAGTGGCTAATGTATCAACAGGATAAGAGTTAAAACTATTTTTTACAGCCTTGAGGCCGTCAATTAGAGGTTTTGAACCAAAACAAAATCCAACTCTTAATCCCGCCATACCTCTAGATTTTGAGAATGTTTGAACGATAAGTATATTTGGATAATTATTGATTAGGTAAACACAAGAATCTTTGCTAAAGTCCGCATACGCCTCATCAATGATAATTAATTTATCAGGATTTTCTTTTACAAATCGATCGATTACATCAATGGACAGAGCAATTCCTGTGATGGCATTGGGGTTTGGAAAAATTACGGATTTTGAATCAGGGGTGATGCTGGTTAGATCTAGACTAAAATCTTTTTTTAACTGAAATGTTGAAAACGGAATTTTAAATAACTTTGCAATTGAGGGGTAAAAACTATAGGTCAATTCTGGGAACGACAAACATCCTCTGCCAGCAAAAAAGGCCAAGAAGCAAAGAGACAAAACTTCGTCAGAGCCATTTCCAACAAAAATTTGATCGCTCTTTGTTGCAAATTTTTTTGCTATTACTTCTCTGAGGGAGTCTGATTCTGACTCAGGATATAGTCTTAGCAGAGCTTCTGAATTTTCCAAAAACTTAACAATTGTTTCCTTTACGCAGGGGGAGGGTCCGAATGGGTTCTCATTAGTGTTAAGTTTTAAATATTCACTATCATTAATTTGTTTGCCCGGAACATATGGCTCCAGTGTGTTAAGATTTGGATTTAAAAATTTGTGTTTATCGTTTTTTATTGTCATCGCCCTATATTACTATAAGAGGTTATATGCGAAGCGCTAAGGTTGAAAGAAACACTGGGGAAACAGCAATTCAGGTTCAGTTGGCTCTGGATGATGTTTCACAAGGAAGCTTTAAGACAGGACTTCCATTTTTTGATCACATGCTCGATCAGATAAGCAGGCACGGAAAATTTTTTTTACATGTCGATGCCGAAGGGGATTTGCTAGTTGATCCACACCATACCGTAGAAGACGTTGGAATAACCATTGGTCAGGCAATAAATAAAGCTCTAGGCAATAAGGTTGGTATTAAACGGTTTGGCAGTGCATACGCTCCTCTCGATGAGGCGTTATCTAGGGTTGTTGTTGATATTTCTGGTCGACCTGGCCTGCATTTCCGTTGTCAATGGAGACGGCAAATAGTAGGTGATTTCGACCTTGATCTGATAAAAGAATTTTTTCAAGGTTTTGTCAATCACGCTGGAATTACGTTACACATGGAGAATTTCTACGGTGATAATGCTCATCATCAATGCGAGAGCCTTTTCAAATGTTTTGCATTAGCGCTTAGACAAGCTGTAGATCTTAGTCATTTTGGGAGTAGCGAAAAATCGGTCCCATCGACTAAAGGAGTTCTTTGAGAATTGAACAATCCATGATAGCTGTAGTTAATATTGGAGTAGGAAATTTAACAAGTGTGATGCTAGCCTTTAATAGGGCTTGCCCGGAAGTTGACGTACGTATTGCCTCAGAGAGGAAAACTTTACGTGATGCATCCAGGGTGGTATTTCCAGGTCAGGGGTCCATGAGAGATTGTATTGAAAGATTAAACTCTCTAGACATGGTTGATGAGTTGAGACGCTGTTTGGTGACGAAGCCATTTCTTGGTATTTGTTTGGGAAAACAAATATTATTTGACTACTCGGAAGAGGGTGGGAGTCAAGGATTGGGTTTTTTTCCTGGAAAAGTGAAGCGCTTTAAGGAAAAAAATGCTGTGAAAATTCCTCATATGGGTTGGAATACCGTGCGAATTAAGAGAAACCATCCTGTTTTTCGCGGAATTTTAAAAAGTAAGGGAGAAAAACCGTATTTCTACTTTGTTCATAGTTTTTTTTCAAAGCCTGACGATAACCGCTTAGTATTGGGTAAGACGATGCATGGAGAGGTATTTACTAGTGTTATTTCCAGAGAGAATATTTTTGCGACCCAGTTTCATCCGGAAAAGAGTTCTGAAAACGGTATAATGCTTTTGAAGAATTTTGCAGGTTGGAATCCATAACGTGTGACTTTGAAATTTGAGGGGGCTTGAAAGGTGGCTTTTTGTGCAATCCCTGCTATAGACATAACAAAAGGGTCCTGCGTAAGGCTTAAGCAGGGTCTAATGAATGATTCTACTGTATATTCCGAAAATCCAGTTCAGGTAGCTAGGCGGTGGGTTAATGAGAAAGCAACTAGAATTCATCTGGTTGATTTAGACGGCGCTTTTTCTGGGAATCAAGAAAACACTGCTGTTATACAACGGATACTTCGAGAGTTTGGAGAGAAAATTTCATTTCAAGTTGGCGGTGGCATCCGTGATATCGAGACAGTTGAAAGACTAATTAATATCGGAGCGACTTACGTCGTGATAGGAACAGCAGCAGTAAATGATCCAGTTTTTTTGGAAAGGGTTTGTTCTAAATTTTCAAATAAAATTATCGTGGCTTTAGATGCAAGAGACGGTAAAATCGCCACGCATGGTTGGTCCGAAACAACTAAATTAGACGTTGTTGATTTTGCTAAATCACTCCAAAAACTAAACATTCGAAACATTTTATACACTGATATAGGTCGGGATGGAATGCAAGTAGGGATTAATGTTAGTTCTACGCTGAGGTTAGCTGAGGCTGTGAATATTCCTATTATTGCCTCTGGTGGATTATCCTCTGCTAAAGAGATTGAAAAACTAGCTGAGTTCTATGATGGAGGCATCAGTGGTGTTATCTTAGGGAAAGCTCTTTATGAAGGCAATATTTGTCTTAAAAATGTAATTGAAACCCTTAATAGAAAGTTTGATACAAAATGTTGACTAAAAGAATCATACCTTGCCTAGACATTGATGCAGGTAGAGTTGTGAAAGGGGTAAATTTTGTCAACATTATTGACGCGGGGGATCCAGTTGAAGTAGCAAAAGGTTATTCTGCCCAGGGAGCTGATGAAATTGCATTTTTAGACATTACGGCGACTAAGCAGCGGAGAGGAACTTTGTCAGAAGTTGTTTCAAAGGTTGCGGAGCAGGTTTTTGTGCCCCTTACGGTTGGGGGAGGTATTCGGTCTATCGAAGACGTGTCAACTATGTTGCTAGCTGGGGCCGATAAAGTAAGCATTAATTCAGCAGCAGTTACTGAACCCGGCTTAGTAACTGAATGTTCAAACAAATTTGGCTCGCAATGCATTGTCGTGGCTATTGATGCGAAAAAGAGAGTAGGAAGAGAAGGTTGGGAAATATTTACCCATGGGGGTATACAGCCAACAGGTATTGATGCAATTGAGTGGGCTAAAAAAATGAAAATTCTAGGGGCTGGGGAATTGTTAGTCACAAGTATGGACAGAGATGGAACAAAAAAAGGTTTTGATATACAGTTGACTAGTTCTATTTCCGAGGCTGTTGATATACCAGTTATTGCGTCAGGCGGGGTTGGTAATCTCGAGCATCTTCAAGAAGGACTAATTGAGGGGAAAGCTGATGCTGTGCTAGCAGCATCCATTTTCCACTTTGGTACTTATTCTATTTATGAAGCGAAACAATTTTTAAAGAGAAAAGGTGTTAATGTCAGATTTTGTTGAATTAGTTCGGTTTAACTCGTCAGGCCTGGTTCCCTCCATCGCACAAGATTTTAAGTCAAAAAAAGTACTTATGCTTGCGTGGATGTCGAAGGAATCTCTTTTAAAAACTTTGGAGACAGGTTCCGCGGTTTATTTTTCAAGATCTAGGAACTGTCTTTGGAACAAGGGTGAGACCTCAGGGCAATATCAAATCGTAAAAGATATATTTTTGGATTGCGATAATGACGCATTGTTACTTTTTGTAGAGCAAAAAAAAGGGATTGCTTGTCATACCGGTAGACCGAGTTGTTTCTTTAGAAAGTTGAGTAAGCATGGTTGGGAAACTACTGAAGTTGATAAGGTTATTAGGGGCGAGGAATGATTGAGGAAAATGGGTTAAGTAGAACAATTAAAGTAATACAAAGTAGGAAAGCTGATGATAAATCAAAATCATATGTAGCGTCTTTATTACAGGGAGGTGAGGAGCGAATACTAAAAAAATTAACAGAAGAAACTACAGAATTAATTCTTGCTGTAAACTCTCGGCAAAAATCGGAAATGGTCCATGAGGCGGCAGATTTATTGTTTCATTATCTTGTACTTCTTGAGAAGGTTAATATAAGCTTAGAAGTGGTTATAGATGAATTGCTTTCTAGGGAGGGTGTTTCTGGATTTCAAGAAAAACGAGAGAGAAAAGAGAAAAAATCGTAATTTCTTAAATAACAGAAACATGCGCAAAAAAAGTTGTTTTTTGTTAGTGAGGAGACCGCCGGTTTATGATTTAAATTCTGACGGACGCGGGGTTTAATTTGATGATTCGAAAAGGCTTGGTAGTTTTTCGACTTTCATTGCAAGCGTTGGCGTACCTTTGGTTTAAGGATAATTGCTGGGGTGACGTCTCTTGAGATGGAGAGCCCCAAATGCATTTTGATCAATTTTAATTTTGTTTGGAGTTAGGTTTGAAAGGTAATTCTATTAATGTCGCTATTTAGGAGAAAATTTTTCCTGATTGGGGTATTGGTTTTTAGACCTATAAAAGGAAGGGTGCAAATTTATTATGGGAACATTTAGCATATGGCACTGGTTGATTGTACTGTTAGTCATTATTCTTGTTTTTGGAACAAAAAAGCTTAAGAACCTTGGTTCTGATTTGGGTGGTGCGGTAAGAGGATTTAAGGATGGGCTAAAGGAGGGAAATAAGGAAGAGAGCTTTTCTTCAATAGAAAGTAATGAGACTAAAGATTTATCGGAATCTGAAACTTTCACGGTCCAGGCAAAAGAGAAAAACAAGGAATAAGGATTTTTTGGGGCTCGGGTGCTTGACGTTGGTTTTTTCGAAATAATTATAGTAGCTCTGGCGTGCCTACTTATAGTGGGACCGGAGAGATTGCCTGTAGTTTTCAAGACGCTTGGGATACTTGCTGGAAGAGCTCAAAATTATGTTTCCAAAGTCAAGTCGGACGTAGAAAAAGAATTGAATTTCTCCGAATACGAGGCTACAAAAGATGAGTTAAAAGATTTTGGCAAAAAATATGGAGAAGAATTACTTTCCTTAGAAAACGAGATTCATGATTTGAGCTCATCGATTGAGGGTCCAAGCGAATCTTTGAGTGAAGAAAAGATAATTCGCTTTCATATCAACTCCCCAAGGCTATCTTGGAGGGAAGAAAACTTTCAATTAAAAATAAGGGAAAGAGTAAGAGCCAGAATTAGGCTCAGGTGTCCTAAAAAGTCTTTCAGCCCATGAGTACAGATCAGAAAAAAAATGAAACCTATGTATCACACCTTGTTGAGCTTCGAGACAGAGTATTGCGGTCTATCCTCGTGCTTTTTTTGTGCTTTTTAGGTTTAGTCAGCTGGGCTCCGGATATTTATAACATTTTTGCAGATCCTCTGATTTCTGCCTTGCCGCCTGGCGTTAGTATGATAGCCACGGACGTCGTGGCTCCTTTTTTTGTGCCGATTAAGGTGACGTTCTTCGTAGCATTTATTATCTCTTTGCCTTTTATTTTGTGGCAGATATGGTCTTTTGTTGAACCTGCACTTTATTCTGAGGAGAAAAAGCTTGCGCTTCCCGTAGTGCTTAGTAGCTTTTTACTATTTCTGGCGGGGATGGCTTTTGCTTATTTTGTAGTGTTTCCAGCTGCATTCACTTTCATCATCGCTTTTTCCCCATCCGAAGTAGAGATAGCGACTGATATAGACAAGTATTTTTCTTTTGTTATGTCATTATTTTTAATTTTTGGCTTGTCATTCGAGACACCAGTGGTACAAATGCTTCTTGTAAGACTGGATTTCGTTTCGTTGGAAAAAATGGTGGTTTTTAGGCCGTATTTCATTGTTTTAGCGTTTGTGATTGCAGCCATTGTTACTCCACCTGATGTTGTTTCTCAATTGATGCTAGCCTTGCCACTTTGTATGCTTTTTGAATTGGGAATTTTTTTATCTAAATCTATCGCCCTTAAGAGTAAAAAGACTAATTAGTGACGCTAATTAAAAATTGGCCTTTCGACAATTGATATTCTCACCTCGATGATCTTCTCACTTCGTTTTAATTTAAGTTTTGCGTGCGAGAAAGGTTCTAAATCTGCGACTGTTTTTAAAAAATGTTTTGAATTTTTTATTTGCAAGCCTGCTATTGATAAAATTATATCTCCTGGAAGTACTCCCGCCTTGGAAGCTGGGGAATTTTTTAAAACAGACCGAACATAAGTACCATATTCTTCCAAATTTTCTGAATATTCATTTGAAATATCTGCAGGTTGGATTCCGACAAACCCGCGGCTAACTTTTCCTTCATTTAGGATTTTGGTTAAAACAAACGTTACAGTTTCAATGGGTATCGCAAACCCTATGCCGATGTTGCCTCCCGTTTGAGAGTAGATCGCGGTATTTATGCCAATCAGTTCTCCCGCTCCGTTTACTAATGCCCCACCGCTGTTACCTGGATTAATTGCTGCATCAGTTTGGATAAAATTTTCGAAAGTGTTTAGGTTGAGTGAATCTCTGCCCACAGCGCTAACTATTCCTTGTGTCACAGTTTGGCCCACACCGAAGGGATTACCAATCGCTAAAACAAAGTCACCAATATTTATTTGGTTAGGCATGGCAAATACGATGTTTGGAATTGTATCGTCCGATACCTTTATAAGTGCTAAATCAGTCTCGGGGTCAATGCCAACAACCTTTGCTTGTTTTTTTTCACCTCCTGCAAGGACTACTTTAAGTTCTGTAGCTCCTTTAATAACGTGGTAGTTCGTCATCACGAAGCCCCCATTAGCTACAATAACTCCGGACCCTAGGCTTTGATAGCCAGGCTTTTTGTTATTTCTTGAGAAACTTTCAGACTCAAAAAAAAATCTTTCGAACAGAGGGTCCGCAAAGAAAGGATGCATTGATAGGGTAATGTTTTGTTTTGATAAGATATGAACAACTGAAGGCATTGCTGTAATTGCTGCTTCCGTAAAACCAAATTTGTAATTAGGATTATTATTCCTTTTTTCCTGAGTAATAGAACGGTTACTAAAATTTAAATGTACTTTTTCAGAGTTCCCCATTTCGAGCTTGTCAATAAAGCCTTCAAACCATGAAGGTTTCAAAGTAGAGAGAATGAACAACAGTCCAAGCGAGAAAGTAACCAATTGACAAATAATTAGCCAAAGCGATTTGTATGACATAGCTATTCTAATGAACTTATAATGTGGTAGATTATACAGGGGATGCGCGAATTTTTTTCGGTGAGAAACAGTAGTTAAAAAAGGGAATTAGGAAACTAAATAAAAGGTTTTGAGCCTACATATGTACTAAGAACTGGTAAGCTTAGGTCCGGATTTCATTATTTTCGGGTTCGGTACAGGTTATAGGATGGGGAATATGGAAGAAAATACCAAAAAAGAGTCAATTGTAAATCAAGGAGCTTCATTCAAGCAAATTGGGCCCAGTGAGTCAGAAAGACGCAAATGGCTCATAGCTTGTGGTGCTACAGGGGGAGCCGCTGCGGTTGCTGCCGGGATTCCGTTTGCTGTATCCATGGCTCCCTCGGAGAAAGCAAAATCGGCAGGAGCTCCAGTGGAAGTGGATATTAGCAATATTCCACCTGGGGGTGTAAAGACGGTCGAATGGAGGGGCAAACCCGTTTGGATTGTAAGACGTACCCCTGAGATGCTTGAGAGTTTGGAAGGTTTGGACGGCAAGTTGGCGGATCCAGAGTCAACTAGAAAAGAATATCCAACCCCCGATTATGCAAAAAACACTCACAGATCGATAAAACCGGAGATTTTTGTAACGGTGGGAATTTGCTCTCATTTGGGCTGCTCTCCCGTTTCAAAGTTTGTAAAAGGGGCTGGGTCTGATATGGGTAATGATTGGCCAGGAGGGTTCCTTTGTCCATGTCACGGCTCAACTTTTGATGTTGCTGGAAGAGTCTATGCTAACAAGCCTGCGCCAGACAACCTTGAGGTTCCGAGGCATATGTACCTGACTGATTCTATGATTGTCATCGGGCGGGATGAAAATGGTGAGGCATAGGAAATAATAAATAAATTAATGTCATAAAAATAATTACTTTAGAAGGAGAGGAAGACTAATGGCTTCTGAACGAATTGTTGAAGGGAAAGGGTTGTATGCGTGGTTAGACAGGAGATTTCCTGTTACACCGTTGTTAAAAAATCACCTCGCGGAATACTACGCTCCCAAAAATCTTAATTTCTGGTATTTTTTCGGCAGTCTTGCAACTGTCGTTTTGGTATTGCAAATATTGACTGGTATATTTTTAGTTATGCACTACAAACCTGATGCGTCTTTGAATAGCGCGGGGATTCCTATTGCTTTTGCAAGTGTTGAGTACATAATGAGAGAGGTCCCGTTTGGGTGGCTAATTCGTTACATGCATTCCACCGGGGCGTCGGCCTTTTTCGTAGTCATATATCTCCATATGTTTCGTGGCCTCATTTACGGGTCGTACAGGGAGCCGAGGGAATTAATTTGGATTTTTGGATGTATGATTTTTTTGGCCCTTATGGCTGAAGCATTTTTTGGATATCTACTTCCGTGGGGTCAAATGTCTTTTTGGGGAGCCCAGGTAATCGTAAATCTTTTCTCGGCAATCCCCTTCATCGGACCTGATCTTGCGGTTTGGATTAGAGGGGATTTTGTTGTGGGGGATGCTACCCTAAATCGCTTCTTTGCTTTTCACGTAATAGCAATCCCATTCGTGATAGCCGGTTTAGTTGTTGCACACATAATTGCGCTTCACGAAGTTGGTTCAAATAATCCGGATGGCGTCGAAATTAAAAAGGAAAAAGATTCTAAAGGTGTTCCGGTAGACGGGATCCCTTTTCATCCTTACTATACTGTTCACGATGTATTTGGGTTATCCGTATTCTTCCTTATTTTTGCGGTCGTTGTATTTTTTGCACCAGAGTTGGGAGGATACTTTTTGGAATATAACAACTTTATCCCTGCGGACCCGTTAGTCACGCCTAACCACATCGCCCCTGTTTGGTATTTTACCCCGTTCTACTCTATGCTCAGGGCAGTTACTGACGTGTTTACATGGGCTTTGGTTGCTGGCGCCGGTGCTTTCGCAGTTATGATCTTGTTTTCTAGGTTAAGTACTGTCTTCAAGATTGGAGGCTTAGTTGTTGCTATCGGTCTCGCTTTGACCTTTAGAATTTTTGATGCAAAGTTTTGGGGTGTTGCTGTCATGGGTGGTGCTGTATTGATTTTATTCTTGCTTCCATGGCTTGATCGAAGCCCGGTGAAGTCTATTAGATACAGACCAGGATGGCACAAGAGCTTGTACGCAATATTTGTCGTGAACTTTTTTATTCTAGGCTACCTGGGTGTTCAACCACCTACGTTCTGGGGCACTCTTATTGCTCAAATAGGAACTGTATACTACTTCTTATTTTTCATTCTGATGCCGTTTTGGACACCGATTGGCCGATTTGGAGATGTCCCGGCAAGAGTTAATTTTCAACCACACTGAGAGATTTAGATAGGGAACAATATTATGATTAGGCATGCCTCTTTACTCCTTATTTTTTCTTTTGCTGTCGGCCAGGTGTTTGCTGCCTCGTCGGATATCCCGTTAGACACATTCCCCGTGAGCAGAGTAAACAATAACGCTGCTCTTCAAAACGGTGCGAAACTTTATTTCAATTACTGTTTAGGATGCCACGGAATTAGTCAGGTGAGATACAGTCGGCTTAAAGATCTAGGATTGACTGAGTCACAGATTAAGGAAAACTTTTTCAAAAACAGTAGTCTTGCTAATTTGGCGACAACAATAGTTTCCCCAATGAAAGCTAAAGATGCGAAGGTTTGGTTAGGTAAGGCTCCTCCAGACCTTTCTTTGACCGCCAGATCTAGATCTTCACACGATGGTTCTGGCGCAGATTGGATATATACCTACTTGCGAAGCTACTATGCTGATTCATCACAACGAACAGGTTGGAATAACCTCGTTTATCCTGGAGTTGGGATGCCGAATGTTCTCTGGGATTTGCAGGGTACAAACAAGGTTACATTTGCTCAGGAAACAGTAAATGGACAAAAACTTATAAGCCTAGAGATAGCTGAGCCAGGTCGCATGACAAAAGCTGAATTCGACGAAAATATGGCCGACCTTACTGCTTTTCTTGTTTGGGCCTCGGACCCTACGGGACAATTCAGAAAACAATTAGGTGTTTGGGTTTTACTCTTTTTAGGTATTTTCGTATTTGTGGCCTGGAGACTTAACGCGGCATATTGGAAAGACATTAAGTAAAGTATCAGCTTTTGGATTTCCTCTTTGGCTCGTCAATTTTTCCGGTTTATTAATGATAGGGACCTAGATGGTAACTGTTACAACCGACTCTGGAAGTATTCTAAAACCCTATATATTGAGAGCAACATATCAATGGTGCTTAGATTTTGGGTTCAGCCCATGCATTCAGGCGATTGTCTGTCCAACCACTAGAGTACCTCGGGATTACGTGGAGGGCGGAATGATTATCCTAAACATCTCTCCTGTCGCGACTCATAAGCTTGATTTAACAAACAACGATATTTCGTTTACAGGTAGGTTCGCTGGTAGCGCAATGGAAATTTGGGTTCCGGTCGAGAATGTTTTGGCAATTTTCTCCAAAGAAACGGGGCAAGGTGTTACTTTTGAAAATTTATCCAAGTCAGACCAAGAAAGTGGTCAACAATCTGGAATTTCAAATAACGAAAACACTATCGGAAAAGAACATCTTGTTATGATAGAACCATCTAAGGAATCAAAAAAGGTTTTAAAAAAAAGAAAACCCACCGTCGGCAACAAAAAAAACACAACTTTTCTCAAGAGAGTAAAGTAACAAGCATCCTCAGGTAAGAGTAATACACGTAAATCAAGGAATGCTTAATGAAGAAATTCAGCATAATATTTGTAAATAATATAAAAAATTAGGGAAATAACGGCCAGCGCATGTTATATTGGGTCCGTGCCGGTTTAGCTCAGTGGTAGAGCAACCGCCTTGTAAATGAAATTGCAACTCTCTTTGGAAACATTGAGATGAACACTCCTCAAATTCGGGGAAACCTTTAAAATGGCAATCCCGAGCGAAGTACCCTTTTGGGTGAACGTGTAGAGACTTGACGGGGAGCATCTAAGTTGATTTTGATCAATAAGATGAAGAGAAAGTCCAAATTCTCACGACAATTATTGTCGACTATGAAAATGGTTGAGGATTATGAAGCGGTAGGTCATCAGTTCAAATCCGATAACCGGCACCAACTTTTTTTTCGAATAAGTATCCCAAGAGACATTTAATAAGGCTTTCGTTCTTACGAAATGATGGCCTCCTTCCGGAGCAACTCCAACAATTCTCCAGTTTCGTACATTTCAGAAACGATATCTGCTCCGCCAATAAATTTTTCATTTATATAAAGCTGCGGAATGGTGGGCCATTGCGAATATTCCTTAATTTCTTGCCTGACTTGTTCATCCTCCAAAACATTAATGGTAGCAATATCCTTAAGACCGGTTTTCTTCAAGATTTGAATAACTTGTCCCGAGAAACCACATTGGGGGAACTGTGCAGTTCCTTTCATGAAGAGCACTACCTTATTACTGGTAATAGCATCTTTGATAAAATCGCCTGCTTTCATATAAATTACACCTCCCATACTTGATTTACTTTCCCAACATCAATACTCTTGGTAGACCTGATAGATCGTCAATTTGTTCCAACACACAAAATCCCTCTGATATGGCGAAATCACTAAGTATTTTCCTTTGATTAAAACCATGTTCAATCAACAGTTTACCATCATCTTCTATCCAATCACTTGCTCCCCTGATGATTTTCATTGCGTCATTGGTTCCAGATTTAGTGGGTTCTTTTCCGTAAAGTGATATAGAGGGTTCAAAACCAGATAATGTATCTCTCTCGTTAAGTTTTTTTGTACCGACATATGGGGGGTTTGTAATTATTAAGTCAAAGGGCCCGTCTTCGTTAGAGTTTAAGGCATCCCACCAGTCCCCCTGCTTGAAAGTGATATTGACCCCTAATCTAATCGAGTTATTCTTTGCTGTTAACAATGCCGCTGGACAGCAGTCCGTTGCCATGGCAGATATCGATTTGGAAGTTGATAATAATATGCTAGAAATGATCGCGCCGGATCCGACTCCAAGTTCCAAAACCTTAAGGTTATGTTTTGTGGAATTGGATAAATTAATGATAGACTGCTCCACCAAAATTTCACTTTCTTCTCGGGGTATTAGCACATTTGCAGTAACTTGAAACCTGTATTTGTAAAATTCGGTCCAACCGACAATATATTCAAAGGGAATTCCAACATCTAATTTCTTCAGAGACTCTGATAACGAGGCATAGCAAGATTCATCTAAAAGTTCCTCACATTGATGGGCAAGATGCCAATATTCAGGTTTTTTTGCTACATGTGAAATGAGCTTCCGGACATACATATTGTATTTAGTGTCATTCATACGCCTAATCCACCATTGACGACAATCTTTCCGCCTGGTGTTGTGTCACAAGCATATCCGTGAATTCGTCAAGTATACCTTCAAGAACCTGGTCCAATTTGTATGAAGTAAGATTAATTCTGTGGTCTGTAACTCTACCTTGGGGAAAATTATATGTACGAATTCGTTCTGACCGATCTCCGGAACCTATGAGTGTTTTACGTGTATCTGCTATGGACTTTTGCTGGTTGGCAAGTTCTTGATCTTTTATTCGCGCGCACAAAACTTTGAGTGCCTTCTCCTTATTTTTGTGTTGGCTCCGGTCATCTTGACACTCTGCTACAATCCCTGTGGGTAAATGAGTAATTCTGACAGCTGACTCCGTTTTGTTTACATGCTGTCCTCCAGCTCCAGATGCCCGGAACACATCAACCCTTATCTCCTCAGGTTTAACATTAATTTCACTTATGTTCTCTACCTCAGCTAAAACAGCCACAGTGCATGCAGAAGTATGAATTCTTCCTTGCGTTTCTGTAACTGGAATCCGCTGGACTCGATGACCACCAGATTCAAACTTGAGGGTAGAGTAAACATTCTTGCCAACCAATTTTATGACAATTTCTTTAAACCCGCCCAGTCCAGACTCATGAGAAGAAATAATTTCTATGTTCCATTTCTTTCTCTCAGCAAATTTTGTGTACATACGAACTAAGTCGGCTGCAAACAAGGTCGATTCATCACCCCCTGTACCTGCTCGGATCTCCAAAAGTACATTTTTTTTATCATTTGGATCCTTTGGTAAAAGCAAACCTTTGATCTCATTTTCAACTTCTGCTACTCTTTTTTTTAATCCGTCTAACTCAATGACTGCGTCATCTTTTAGTTCCGGGTCTGAGGTCCAAGATTCAGTTGTTTCGATGTCTTTGATCAGGCTATCCAAACTTCGGGCCCGTTCCACAATTGGTAACAACTCTGCTCTTTCGATAGAAAGTGCTTGCATTTTTTTTATATTTTTGGTCACCTCAGGGTTTGCTAATTCTTGTTCGACGTCTGTTAAACGAGAATGAATCTTTTCAAGCCTTTTCCTTAAACTCTCATTTATCATCTATCTCTATCCCGTATAGTTTTTTAATCCAGAACCTTATTTCTGAATGTTTTTCTGAATTATGATCATTTAAAGCTACGTAAGCATTGTGCAAAAACTTATTCGAAATCTTATTCGCAAGTTCAGATAAAACACCTTCTACAGGTGTACCGTTCTCAACTTTTCTTATTGCGATCTTGACCTCATTTTCAATTGCCTCTTCACTCCTACTTTTCAATTGCTGTATTATTGGAACAATTTTTCGTTTTTCTTTCCAAATGAAAAACTCTTCGATATTATCTTCGATAATTTTTCTAGCTTTTTCAGCAGAAGATAGTCTTGCCTTCATATTTTTGTCAATCTGAGCACCTAGGTCATCTATTGAAAAAAGAAAAACGTTATCCAGTTTTTTAACTTCAGGTTCAAAATCCCGTGGGACAGCTAAGTCAATACAAACAATAGGACGATTTTTTCTTTTCTTTAAAGCGGTTGAAATTGCGCCGAGGCCAACCAAAGGCAAAGAACTGGCTGTGCAGCTAATTATTACATCAAAATTCTCTAGATTCCTGTTCAAATTTCCAATTTGGAAGTAGTTACCATTAAACTTTTCTATAAGTTCTTGACCTCGCTTAAGGTCTCTATTTGTTAAGGTTATCGACTTTGGCTTCTGTTCTGAAATATGATTTAGACAGAGGTTTATCATTTCACCTGCACCAATAAATAAGACATCACAATTGGATAGGTTACCAAAAATCTTTTTGGTTAGTTGGATGGATAAAGATGCTAGAGAAATTGATTGCTTCCCGATATCTGTCTCGCTTCGAACTAGCTTTGCGACATTGAATGCTTTTTGGGTTAAATAATCAAGGTTATTACCTGAATAACCGAGTTCTTTTGACATGCGGGTTGCAGATTTTAGCTGACCTAAAATCTGAGTTTCACCCATTGCCATAGAATCTAAGCCGCATGCCAGGCAAAAAATATGGGAAACAGCTTCCTTTCCTTCCCGTTTATATGTATGGGCCTGGATTTTTTCAATATTTTCGTTAGCGTATATTGCTAACCAATTTAGTGTTTTATCAAATATATTTGATAAACTGTCACCATAAAAATAAAATTCTGTACGGTTACATGTCGATAAAATGACCTGCTCAATCGCAAGAGGATCCAGCAGCGTCTTTAATTGATGTTGTGCTTGCAATATCTTGTTTTCCGGGATGCTGACTCGCTCTCTCAACGACAAATCAGCGCTTTTATGGTTCAAACCAATAATAAAATAATTAAAATCCATTAACATTTTTTTATCTTAGAGATTTTTTGTTAAGAAATAGCTTATATGCCAGATTTTTAGATTCGTTTGTATATCCGTATCCTAATTGCTTGAGAAATTTTTCCAAAAGTCGCCTGTCATCTTCAGGTACCTGTAATCCAATTAATATCTTTCCACTGTCTGTTCCATTATGTTTGTAATTAAACAAAGAAATATTCCACGAAGGATGCATTTTAGATAAGAAACTTGTGAGAGCGCCTGGCCGTTCAGGAAAATCAAACTTAAATAATTTTTCGTTATCGGTAAAGTTTGATTTCCCTCCGACCATATGCCGTATATGTGATTTTGAGATTTCGTCTTCTGAAAGGTCAAAAACCTTGAATCCATGGGCCTTTAGTGCCTTTAGAGTTTTTGTTTTTTCTTTCGCATCTTTCACCTCGATACCGGCAAAGACAATAGCCGTGCTCGAATCTTCCATCCTATAATTAAATTCCGTTATGTGGCGATTTCCTAATGTTTCACATAACTTTAAGAAAGAGCCTCTCTGTTCAGGTAAGGATATAGCTAGTAACGCCTCCTTATTTTCTCCCAACTCCGATCGTTCCGCTATTATTCTCAGCCTGTCGAAGTTAACATTAGCACCGCAAGTAATCGCGACTAAATTATCTAATTTTTGTTTATTACCGTTAATTGAGACGTACTTTTTTAGTCCTGCAAGCGCCATTGCTCCGGCGGGTTCTTGAATTGTGCGAGTGTCCTCAAATATGTCTCTTGTTGCAGCGCAGATTTCATCAGCACTGACTATACAAAAATCGTCAACAACAATTTTAGCAAGCTTAAAAGTTTCAGTTCCAACTTGCTTTACAGCAGTGCCATCAGAAAAAATCCCCACGTGTTTAAGTTTAATCCTCTTTCCGTTTTCAATCGAACGTATCATTGCATCAGAGTCCGTGGTTTGAACACCAATAATCTTTATGTCTGGTCTGATTGACTTAATATAACAACCTATACCTGATATCAAACCGCCACCACCAACCGCAATAAATATCGCATCGATTGGTTCGGACATCTGCCTAATAATTTCCATTCCTATGGTTCCTTGACCTGCGATAACGTGCATGTCATCAAAAGGATGAATTAGTTGTTTCTTACTGCGCCTTGCGATTTTAATGGCTTCTTCAAAAGCATCAGAGTAAGAATCGCCGTGCAATACAACATCAGAGCCCAATCTTTTTACTGATGCCACTTTCACTGATGGTGTTGTTTGTGGCATTACGATAGTCGATCTTATTTTGAGTTTTTTGGCAGCGAGACTAACTCCTTGCCCATGATTACCTGCTGATGCAGCAATGACTCCCCTCAGACGTTCTGCGGAGTTTAAATGGGAAATTTTATTGTAGGCACCTCGTATTTTAAATGAGAACGTCTCTTGCTGATCTTCCCTTTTATAAAAAATTTTTTTCCCTATTTTCCCACTGATTATGGGCGCAAACTCTAATTTTGATTCCTTGGCGACGTCGTAAACGTTAGCGCACAGAATTTTCTTGAGGTATCTATCTAAAATATCTTTTTTTTGTTTACTGTTCATTTATCTAATTATCTAATCTAATCATCGGTAAAGATTGGTGGGAAGATTATGCTGAATTTGCTTCCGATATTTGGTTGACTCTCAATTTTAAGAGAAGCTCCATACTTTTGGACAATCTCATTAACTATAGAGAGTCCAAGGCCGGTACCCCTACTTTCCCTTGATCCCGCGCTATCAACTCTATAAAACCTTTCAGTCAACTTGTCGATATGATGCGCTTCAATTCCAGGGCCATTATCCCTCACAGCGAAAACCGCTTTACCTTCATCTGAATTTAAACAACTGACTTTTATTTTACCGCCTTTTTCGGTGTAGATTATTGCGTTATTAATTAAATTCCAAAAAGCACTTCTAAGATTGTCTTCGGTTCCGGACACGAAAACATTGTTTTCGATATCGAAAGAGATTGAATGTTGATCTTTATCAATTCTTGCGCTCAACTTTGACAATTCATGCACTAATAAACTAATGTTTGTTCGACGTTTATTCTTAATAGGGTCCGATTTTTCTAGTTTTGAGAGTAGTAGTAGATCATTGATCAATTCATCCATTCGCTTAGTTTGAATAAGCATTTCAGCTAGCATTCTATTTTTTTCAATTTTGTTAATTTCTATTTCAGAGAGAGTTTCTAAATATCCAGTTATAACAGTCAAAGGCGTTTTTAGCTCATGGGAAGCGCTAGCAACAAAGTCTTTCTTTTCAACTTCTAGTTGCCTCAGTTTTGTTACATCTCTACATAAAATTATTTTTTGGGTAGCATCAAAAGGCAACAACTTAAATTCTAGGGATTTCTTCTCAAGATTTAAGTCCTCGATGATGATTGTCTTATTTAATTGTCCGCTGAGCAAATACTCTGCAAAACTTGGGTGTCTTACGTGATTAAGGATGTTAGAACCGAAATCTTGTTCTTGTCTGATGTTTAAATAACGCTCTGCTCTAGGAGTTACCGCGACTATGTAATTATTATTATCTATGACTAAAATCCCATCTTCCATGGCCTCTGTTGCTCTTCTGAAAGCTGCTAAATTATTTTTTAATTTGCTTTCTTGAAGCTCTGCTTCTTTTGCTAAAGACTGAGCAGAGGAATAAATCAACTTCCAAATACCATAGCCGTTGGGAATTGTTGCATATGACGACTTCTTCAACCAGGCAAGAAAGCGTTGTTGCTGAAACGATTGATATATTACCCATAGGCCTAAAATAAATATGTAAGTTAATAGACCAATAATTAAAGACGTTGTCACTCCGAGCAATAGAACGGATAACGTCAGAACGATCAAAAAAATAAACACCCTAAACATACTTATCGTCATATGATCCGTGCCAAATCAAAAGTACTTATCCTAGTATTTATAATTTTGATTTATGGAAAGGGCTGATTGTTTTGTTCACCGATAAACTTGTAACCAACACCTCTGACAGTCTGAATTAGCTTATGAAAGCCCGTGCTTGTTAATGCTTGTCTCAAACGCCTGACGTGAACATCAACGGTTCTTTCTTCCACAAATACATGGTCGCCCCAAACATGGTTCAGAAGGTGAGCCCTAGAATGGACTCTGTCAGTATGAGTCATGAAATAATGTAGAAGCTTAAACTCCTTGGGGCCGAGTGTAATTTCTTGCTTGTTACCTGAAACTGTGCGGGTAGCAGGATACAGCGATAGTCCAAAATTACTAACAGCATCTTCTGTAAGTTCTGGTGATCTTCTCCTTAGTAGAGCTCGAATTCTTGCGACAAGTTCTTTGGGCGAAAAAGGCTTTACAACATAATCGTCACAACCAGCATTGAGTCCCTCAATTTTATCTTCCTCTAACGACTTTGCAGTTAACATAATTATCGGTATATTCTGCGTTCTTTTGTCATTTCTTATAAGTTTTGCGAACGTTGGACCACTTGTACCGGGTAGCATCCAATCCAAAATAATTAAGCCTGGGATGATTGTCTTAACAACATTTTCTGCCTGCTTGACGTTATTAGTACTTATCACTTCATATCCAGCAGATTTCAAATTTAGTCTGAGAATATCTGAAATTGCAGGTTCATCTTCAATGGTTAAAATAGTACACTGGTTCATAAATACAAATTAAATTTTTTATTCGCTTATGTCAACGAGCACAGAAAATGGCACCGCACCGAAACAGATTACCCTAGACGAAAATACCGGTAGTTTGAGTTTGCTTTACTCAAAAAAAAGAGAATGTAAATTTACATGCGAATTTTTAAGAGTTTTTTCTCCTTCTGCAGAAGTTGTCGGACACGGCCCCGGCCAAAGGATAAACCCGATTGATAAGCAGAATGTCAGAATCTTAGGGGTTGAGCCTGTAGGAAATTATGCGATTAAAATTATATTTTCGGATGGTCATGATACTGGTATTTATTCATGGAAATATTTTCAGTGGCTAGCTGCGAATAAAAAAGATCTGTGGGCAAAGTATATTAAAGAAACTACTAGTGGAGCGGGCGAAATAGATTACAAAAACCACAAAAACTATGGAAATAACATGAATGAGGAATGAAAATAGGCATGAAAGAAGATAGCAATACTGTAGATTTTGGTCATGCAAGGGTCAAACGCGGTGAAAAAAGCGGGCTAGTCCGGGAAGTGTTTTCAGAGGTGTCTGAGACATATGATCTTTTTAATGATATAGCTTCGCTTGGTTTTCACAGAGTATGGAAAAAATACGCACTTTGGTTATTAAACTTGAAAAGTGGCGAAGCCTTGTTGGATGTTGCAAGTGGTTCTGGTGATCTGGCAATTAAGGCCACTGAGTTGGTTAAACCGGCTGGCACTGTAGTTATGTGTGATATTAACGACAGAATGTTAGAACATGGAAGGAATCGTTGTCTGGACGAAGGTAAGCTTATACCACTGGTTAAAGCAAATGCGGAAAATCTTCCCTTTGTGGATAATTCTTTTGATAAGTTAACTATTGGGTTTGGGTTAAGGAACATTACCGATAAAACAAAAGCTTTGAATGAATTCAAAAGGGTGTTACGTCCCGGCGGCAAAGCTCTCATTTTGGAATTTTCGCGAATGTCAGATGGGAACCCAATGAAAAAAGTATACGATTGGTATTCCTATAATATTCTCCCGAAATTGGGTGAACTAACAGCCGGGAAGAGCGGTCCTTATACTTACCTTGTCGAGTCGATAAGAGAATACCCCGCCCCTGATCAGATTTCAGAATTGTTAAAAAGTGTAGGTTTTTCATCAGTGAGATTTCAGCCGTTGTTTCCGGGAGGGGTGACTGTTCACCAAGTTACGAAATAAAAGTATTTTTAAAAAGGGGAGTTAGTATGGCCGGGTTAACATTAAACAAACCAAATAAATTTATCACGAGTTTTTTGCTGATTTCTTTTTTTAGCTTATTAGCTCTTGAATCATCAGAAGCTCGCCGGATGGGCGGAGGGCGCTCTTTTGGGAAAATGCCTCCTATTAAGCGTCAAGCTACTACCCCTCCGAAAGCTGCTGAGAATGTTAGTCGTAAAAATGCTCCGAATGCCGCTGTGTCGAAAAGGGGAGGCATGGGTATGTTGGGAGGGTTAGCAGCCGGACTAGGTCTGGCAGCCCTGGCATCCTATCTAGGGATTGGTGAAGAATTGATGGGCCTTCTGGTCATTTTGGGTATTTGTCTTCTTTGTTTTATTGCTTTTCGAGTTTTTCTTTCAAAAGGGTTAGCAAGAATGGCCTTTGCTGGTGGTTCGCCAGAAAGGTTCCCTCAAACCCGCGTCGAAGAAAGGTCCGATAATATAACTACAAGGGTTAATGATGAAGTGCATTACGCAAATGATAACTTTGAATGGGAAATACCAGAAAAAGAAAATTTTTTAGATGTTGCTAAGTCGAAATTTATTGAGCTTCAAGAGCATTGGTCATCAGGCGATTTAGCTCAGTTAGAAAACTTTTGTACAGGTGATCTGATGGAACACTTATCGAGAGAATTTAAAAAAGAGGATAGAACGCATCATAATCTTTCCGTGGTAGAGTTAAATGCCCATCTCGAGGGGAGCAAGACTATTAAAAAAGAGTCTGGAGCGACCGTATCAGAAGTTTACATAAGATTTAACGGCCTTATGAGAGATTCGGAGTCTTTGCCGATAAAATTTAATGAGGTATGGACTTTACAAAAGACAAATAACTCAAATCAAGGTTGGTTGTTGGCAGGCATTTTTCAGGATGAGCAATTGGACTAAGGATTAATTAAAATGACAAGTTGGCGCTTCGTAGCCAGAGATTTTATTAATCGACAGCTTGAAAATGATGAAGCTTTTCTGGTTCAAACTAAGATTCTTTCAGGGAAAAGAGTTATTGTTCTGATGCCGGACATTTTACCGGCCCTGGTGTCGTTAGAGATAGAGATTGGCACTGACGGTCTTGTTGACGACATAAAGGTCACTGACAGAGAAATAGAACAAGGCGAAGGCATTCTGAGGATTATTGTTGCCAAAAAATTTATAATATCAAGGATGCAAAAGGTAGCTTCTGGTTTTTTATCGCCTGATGAAAATGCATCTGGCCGTTCATCTTTGTTTGGACAGGGTTTGAAAATTGAGGGCGACGTTGACGATATTCAGACCGTAGGTGATATAGTTGACGGAGTAATCGACAGAGTTAGTCGAAAATATAACGACGTAAAAATTTTTAAAGAAAACTTAACTAAGGGCACTAGCTGGTTTTTAGGTGATTTCATAGCCAGGAAAAGGGATCTTGACAAACAGAGTCGAACCCTGGACGAACTCATGGAGCGGGTAAAAAATTTAGAAAAAGAGCTTAAATTTCCTCGTTGATGTTACTGGTTTTTGACAGCAAAAGTCGCTTACCCAGTTCAACTCCCGGTTGATCAAAGCAGTTTAGATTCCAAAATACACTTTGCACGAATACCTTGTGTTCCATTAGTGCCATGAGAGCTCCTAAATTGTAGGGCGAAATACCGTTTATACTTAGTATTGAGCTCGGTCTGTTGCCATCAAAACCATTCAAAGGAGAACCCACTGCGAGAGCATCCGCCTGTGCCCGAATATTTTCTTCAGTATAAGATGAAACGGGCAGATTGTTTGTCTCAGATCCATCTTCGAGAACTTCGATAAAGGTGGTAGGAACGATATCTGTACCTTGGTGTAAAAGTTGGAAGTAGGCATGCTGCGCGTCAAATCCTGAACCACCCCAAATAACGCCAGATGTTGGGTAGGATACCTTAACACCCTCTTTATTGATTGATTTTCCAAGCGATTCCATTTCGAGTTGTTGTAAATAAGGTACGAAATTGTCAAGCGCTGAAGAATAACTTACGACTAATTGTGTAGGGAAATTCAAAAAGGTTCTGTTCCAAATTGAGATTAAAGCCATGATTATTGGTAAGTTTTGGAGAACTGTCGCTTTATAAAAATGCTGGTCCATGTTTTTTGCTCCTATTCGAAAACTGTTAAAATTCTCCTTACCAGCCATTAGCGCAAGAGAAAAACCCATAGCAGACCAAATTGAAAAGCGTCCACCTAATTTTTCAGGAATTTCGAAAATATGGTCACTTATGAAACCTTTAGCTTTAGCGCTTTTTGGATTGCTAGTCACGACTAAAAATTGGGAGAATACACTTGTGGTACCACATCCGTGATCATGTAACCATTTTCTCGCATAATCGAAAAGGAAGAAAACTTCGGGAGTTTTAAAGGATTTACTCTGCACAACAAAAAAAGTGGTTCTGGCGTTACAACTTATAAGATATTCAGACAAATCCAGACCATCTGGATTAGAGAAGAAAGCAAATTTCAATCTCGAAGTTCGGTACTTATGTTTTAACGCTTTGTGCACGAATTTTTGAGGTATCATTGATCCCCCTAGCCCGAGAAAAATTACATTCTCAAAACGATCATTTTTCCAACCTGTTTTTTCTCCTTTTTCTAATTTTTCGCATAATTCTTGAACCATAAGAAATTGTTTTTCTATTTGCTTCCATGTTTCAGTATTTTCATCTTTGAAACCAACCTCTCCTTGACGAAAAAAAGTGTGCAAGGCCATTTCTTTTCCCGAAAATAGGCTCCTTACTTTTCTTTTGAAATTTTTAATTTGATCAAGTTTGGTTAAACTAGTTAAAATTTTTTGGTCGACAAGTTGTCGGCTGTAATCTAAAGAGATATCCTCAAATTTAATCAGTTGCTCACTTTTGGGAACGAGGGTATTTACTTCGTCTCTTTTAAGCTTCTTCATTATTTCTGAAGCCTTTTTAATCAAGTCTGCAAGTAGTAGGTCGTTGGTATTCATATCTTTTTTCAATTTTTATCTCGTTTGTTGCAGTTTGTGGTACTTTTAAAAAGAACGCTAACATAGATAATTTACAAAAAAAATGCAAAATGTAATTTTAAAAGGAAAACTTCATAGGGTTACTGTCACGGGAAATGATTTGCACTATGAAGGCTCAATATCAATAGACCGGTCATTGCTCGAACTGGCTGGAATCCATGAGTTTGAGAAGGTTGAAATTTATAATATCAATACTGGTGAGAGGTTCGAAACATACGCACTTGCGTCTAAAGCAGGGTCCGGTGTTGTTGCATTAAATGGCGCTGCAGCTCGAAAGGCCATGAAAGGCGACCTTTTAATTATCTGCAGCTACGTATTACTTTCTTCAGACAAATTAGGGACCTACACGCCTACCGTCATAAAGGTCGATGAGAACAATACACCACTTGGATAGTATTTTCATGCTGTTTTATTAATAAAGTGCAAAATGACTTTTGAAAGAAATATTATTCTCTTGGACGATGTGTCTAGTAGCGTTACAAATCCGAGAAGTCGGTTGTACGAATCCAATATTGGCTTTTTAGAAGTTTATGAGCCAAACGAGATTGAAAAGTCTCTAGAACTTATTCAGCGCAGATTGGAGAACGGTATTCACGCGGTTTGTTGCTTTTCCTATAACTTAGGACTGGCTTTTCAAGGGCTTCCCCCTAAAGCCAGTTTATTACATTCTCCATTGATTCGGGCGTGGTTTTTTAAAAAGTATAGGAAATTAAGTGCCACAGAGGTGGACGAATGGATTGAATCTAGGCTCGACCTAGAAAGATCACAGCAGGTGGAATCTAATGGTGGAATCGTTGACGTAAACTTTGAGATCGATGAAAAAACTTTTTGTGAGAACATAGATAATATTCACAGCGAGATCCGAAAGGGTGAAACATATCAGGTAAATTACACTTTCAATATAACTGGCAAAACCTATGGTTCGACAATGGGCTTGTACAAAAGACTAAGACAGAGACAACGCTGCCGTTATGGAGCGCTTATTTGCTACGAAGGAAACAGGATACTATCTTTCTCACCCGAACTATTTTTATCAAAAACAGGAACAAACATCCTAACGAAACCTATGAAGGGTACCATGTCTTCAAGAGAGTCCTCTGCTCAGCAATTGAAGAACGATAAGAAAAATCGTGCTGAAAATGTAATGATCGTCGACTTACTGAGAAATGATTTGTCTCGGATAAGCAAAATAGGTAGTGTTAAAACGCCACAGCTTTTCGAGGTGGAAAATGTGGGTGAAATTTTACAAATGACTTCCTCCGTTACAAGTGAAATTTCTCCTCCTGTAACAATAACTGATTTGCTTAGAGCCACTTTCCCGTGCGGTTCGATTACTGGCGCGCCAAAAAAATCTACAATGGAAATAATTTCTAAACTGGAACATAGTGGTCGTGGTATTTATTGCGGTTCATTAGGATGGTTTGATGCAGTTACATCCGGTAATAAAGGTCTTGCAGACTTTACTTTAAATGTTGCGATTAGAACCGTGGAAATTGATAGCAAAAATAATTTCTCTTTCGGAGTAGGTTCCGGTGTAACTATCGACTCAAACAGTCAAATAGAGTGGAATGAGTGCCTGCTTAAATCAAATTTTTTTGTAAAGCTTCCCAGTGCGGTCGGAGTTTTTGAGTCAATGCTATTAAAGGATAAGATTGTTTTAAGGCAGGACGCACATTTTAATAGGCTTAGCAAATCAGCTGAAAATTTGGGTATTCCTTTTAATCTGGACGAAATTGAATTTCTTTTACAGGATTACATTCACAATACTAAAGACTTGAATATTGGCGTCTGGAAGATAAGAGTAGCCTTATCTGCTAGCGGAGAATTGAATATAAAGCACAGTAAGCTCCAAGATATTATTCAAAACAACGTTATTTTTTGGGCAAAAGACTTGATCGGGAGAACCTCCGGTGTGACAAATAGCAACGATCCCCTTCTTATGCATAAAACAAGTTCGAGGGCTAGCTATGATCTAGCATATAACGAAGCGGAAAAAAATGGAGGGTTTGACGCAATTTTCGTAAATGAAAAAAATGAGGTCACCGAGGGAGGTAGAAGCAACTTCCTTGTGAAGAAAAAAGGAGTGATGTTAACTCCGCCGTTAGAATGCGGCCTATTGCCGGGTATTATGAGAGCTGAGTTGCTTAATTCTGGAGACTATTTGATTAGAGAAGAGGTGATCAGGAAAAAGGATGTAAATGCAGGCACAGAAATTTATCTTTGTAATTCACTAAGAGGTCTTTTTAAGGTTAGATTACAGACCCAAAACAATCAAAATTGAGTTAAAAAGTAGCAAATGTATTGATGTAAAATCGCCATCAGGTTATTATTTCGGATTTACAAATCAAATTTTTGCCAGACTGGAGTTTTTATGACAAAGCAACCACCCGAAATTCAGTTGTGCGCTTTTCCAAACGCTATGTCAATGGAATCTAGCGACCCTGAGCTATGGAAAGCAATGACTGACGAAGCACATCGTCAGGAACAACATATTGAGCTAATCGCATCAGAAAATTACACAAGCCCAGTTGTAATGGAGGCGCAGGGCTCTGTTATGACCAACAAGTACGCGGAAGGTTATCCCGCAAAAAGATATTACGGTGGTTGCGAGTTCGTAGACGTAGCTGAAGAGTTGGCCATTTCGAGATTAAAGAAGCTCTATAACGCTGAGTATGCCAACGTACAGCCGCACTCTGGCTCACAAGCCAATCAGGCTGTATTTTTCGCATATTTAAAACCTGGTGACACTATCTTAGGTATGTCATTAGCTGATGGAGGACATTTGACCCACGGGGCTTCGGTAAACCTTTCGGGTAAAGTCTTCAACGCTATTCAATATGGATTAAGAGCTGAGGATGAAACTATCGATTATGACCAGGTGGAAAAGCTTGCTCTGGAGCACAAGCCAAAAATGATTATTGCAGGTGCTTCGGCGTATTCTCTTGAGATTGACTGGAGAAAGTTTCGAGAGATAGCCGACAGAATCGATGCTTACTTCCTTGTGGACATGGCCCACTATTCTGGATTAATTGCGGCCGGGGTTTATCCTAGTCCGGTAGGAATTGCTGACTTTGTTACTAGCACCACGCACAAAACGTTGAGAGGTCCTAGAGGAGGTATAATATTATCGCAGGAAGAGCACGCGAAAAAGCTAAATTCCTTGATATTCCCGGGTATTCAGGGTGGTCCTCTAATGCATGTTATCGCTGCGAAAGCTGCAGCTTTTGGAGAGGCTTTGAAACCGGAATTTAGAATGTATCAGGAACAGGTAAAGCGCAACGCTTCTCAAATGGCCGAAACACTCGTTAACAGAGGCCTGAGAATAGTCTCAGGGAAAACAGAGAGTCACGTTATACTTGTCGATCTTCGAGCTAAAAATATAACAGGAAAGGCCGCGGAAGAGTTATTAGGTAAAGCTCATATCACAGTGAATAAAAATGCAATTCCTAATGACCCTGAAAAACCATTTGTAACATCAGGTATAAGGATTGGCTCCCCTGCAATGACGACCAGGGGGTTTAAGGAGGAGGAGTCTGAGACTCTAGCAAACTTGATAGCGGACCTTCTAGATGCTCCTGGAAGCGAGGAAGTTTTAGAATCAGTAAGAAGATCTGTTGGAAAACTTACCGAGAAATTTCCGGTTTACGTGAAGTAATCGCTTTCGCTAGTCGACCATTTTTGGTCGAGTCTAATTTATCATTTTTTAAGGAGAATACTCTTGGCTGGACGTAATTTTTTGTTTGTCCCTGGTCCCACTAATCTACCCGACAGAATCCAAAGGGCTATGATGATATCGATGGAAGACCATCGTTCACCCATTTTTCCTAGGCTATACGAATCACTTTTACCAGGGCTGAAGAGAGTTTTTAGGACCGAAACAGGGGTTCCTTTCATTTTTCCTTCGTCCGGCTCGGGTTGTTGGGAAGCTGCTATCGCGAATACTTTATCTCCCGGTGATAAAGTTTTGGCTTCCCGTTTCGGACAGTTCAGTCATCTCTGGATAGAGATGTGCAAAAATCATGGACTGGAAGTTCATGAGATAGATTGTGAGTGGGGTACAGGAGTGCCTCTCGATGAGTATGAGAAAGTGCTTTCTGAAGATAAAAATCACGAAATTAAAGCGGTATTGGCCTGCCAAAATGAAACCGCTACTGGTGTAACATCTGACATAGGTGGAGTTAGAAAAGTCTTGGATAAGGTAGGCCACCCTGCCCTTTTATTTGTAGACAGCGTAAGCGCTCTGGCATCTGTAGATTTTCGTTTTGATGATTGGAAAGTTGACATGTGCGTGACTGGTTCTCAAAAGGGGCTTATGCTCCCAGCCGGCCTCGGGATCTTATGTGTTAGTCAAAAGGCGCTTGGTTTAACATCGAGTGCAGGTTTAAAACGTGATTATTTCGATTTAGATATAATGCTTAACGCCAACAAAACTGGTTATTTCCCCTACACTCCAGCACTTCCTCTTTTTTACGGGTTAAGGGAAGCTTTAGCGGTAATTGAAGAGGAGGGGTTGGATAATATCATTGCCAGACACCATTACTTAGCCGAAGGTGCTCGAGCAGCTGTATTTAATGGTTGGGGTCTTAAACTTTGTGCTAAAGAACCAAAATGGTACTCTGATACGGTAACTGCGGTCATGTTACCCGACGGGGTTAACGGAGCAGCTATAATCTTACATGCTTTCAAAAGGTACAACGTATCTCTGGGAGCTGGCCTATCAAAGGTTGCTGGAAAACTATTCAGAATAGGGCACCTGGGTGATATGAATGAAGTACATTTATGTGCTGGTATATCTGGGGCCGAAATGTCTATGCTGGATAATGGGGTTAATGTAACCCCCGGTAGTGGAGTAGCAGCTGCACAGGAATATTGGAGAAATAATGAGCCACCTCCAGGATTGTTGGTGAGATAAAAGAAAGATAGTATGGAAAAAGTTGTTTTTTTGGACAGGCAATCCTTAAACGCTAATGTTAGAAAACCATCTTTTGAGCACGAATGGAAAGAGTTTGATCAGACCTTACCTAATGAGGTGGCGTCCCGGCTTTCGGGTGCGACCATTGCGTTAACAAATAAAGTCCCAATTAGGAAGGAAACGTTAGACCAGTTACCTAACCTTAAAATGATTGCCGTGGCTGCCACAGGTTATGATGTTATTGACATTGGGGCCTGCAAGGATAAAGGGGTGTCCGTTGCGAATATAAGGAATTATGCGGTCAACACAGTGCCTGAGCATACATTTGCATTGATTCTCGCTTTAAAAAGAAATTTAATAGCTTATCGTGATGATGTTTTAGACGGTCGCTGGCAGAAACACGATCAGTTTTGTTTTTTCGATTATCGAATTAGCGATTTGAGAAACAGTACAATTGGTATTTTTGGTGAAGGTGCGTTGGGTCAGGGTACTGCTAAGATAGCAAAAGGCTTTGGTATGGAGGTTCTATTTGCGGATCACCCACCACCGAAGGCGGATGGGGTGGAATTCACCGATGCCGAAGAGGTTTTAAAAAGATCAGATGTTATCTCTTTGCACTGTCCTCTCACAGACTCCTCCCGAGGATTCATTGGAATAGAGCAATTTAAAATTATGAAAAATGACTCTATTTTGATCAATACGGCAAGAGGAGGATTGGTCAACGAGGAGGATTTAGTGGTAGCCTTAAAAGAGGGTTTGATTGGAGGCGCTGGCTTTGATGTTTTAACCACGGAGCCACCGAAGGATGGAAACCCATTATTGGATTTAAAGTTGCCAAACTTTATTTTAACGCCACACGTTGCTTGGGCTTCGGACGAGGCCCAGCAGTTTCTTGCTGATCAATTAATCGACAATGTTGAATTGTTCGTGCAGGGTAACCCGCAGCATTTGGTAGTTTGAAATGACCTCGAAACTTTTGTATCAATTCGATACAGATACTACCGCAAGTGTTTTTGATAGTGTCGTGGCATATGATGGAGGGGCTGATCACGTCACAGGAATTGGTAATGTAAATCCAAAAAATGTACTCGCAATGGTTGATGGGTGCATTTACACGAGGGCTCCAAAAGACAAACAGTTTACCGCTATATTTGTGGGAGGTAGTTCTTTAACCGAAGGCCAGGCGGTATTTGATGCTATTAAAAAGCGATTTTTCGCCAACTTCCGAGTTTCCGTAATGTTTGATTCAAATGGTTCCAACACGACTGCAGCTGCAGCCGTAGCGAATATCGTTAATACCCGTGATGTCTCAGGAAAGAAAGCAGTTATTTTGGGAGGAACGGGGCCCGTTGGACAAAGAGCTGCCGCACTTCTTTCGTTAGAAAAAGCTGATGTGTTTATCACTTCCAGAAGCATTGAGAAGGCCGAGCAAATTTCGGCAGAGATAAACAAGAGGTTCGATACAAATGTTAAAGCTTTGCCCGGTGGAACAAATGACGAGAGAGTGGCATCAATTTCGAGAGCATCAATAGTCATGGCTACCGGGGCAAGCGGGGTCGTTTTATTAAATAAAAAAGACTGGATTGAAAGCGAGTCCATAGAGGTTGTGTGCGATGCAAATGCGATGCCTCCATTAGGTATTGAGGGAGTTGAGTTGAACGATAAAGGGAAGGAAATTGGCGGAAAGAAAGCTTTTGGAGCCATAGGCTTTGGCGGTTTAAAGATTAGTGTTCATAGGGAATGTGTGTCACGACTTTTTCATTCTAATGACGGGATTTTCGACGCTGAAGAAATATATAGAATAGCGAAAGAGATGTTGTAAATGATTGAAAAGTCTGTTGAGGGTTTTTTAGATGAACTAAGTTCGTCTTCAGCTACTCCTGGAGGGGGAAGCGCTGCCGCTCTGATGGGGTCAATGGGGGCTGCACTAGTTAGCATGGTTGCAAACCTTACAACGGGGAAAAAAAAATACGAGGCTGTTGAGAAAGAAGTTGTAAGTATCCTTGAACAGTCTGAAAAGCTAAGAAAGCAGCTTATAGAAGCTATCAATAAAGATATCGAGGCCTTCGATACTGTTATGGCGGCATACGGTTTGCCGAAAGACACGGATGAGCAAAAACTCAAACGAAGCTCAAAGATACAGGATGCCTTAAAAGTAGCCATAGATGCGCCAATGGAATGCGCCCTTTTGGCGACAAAAGTTATGCCTTTGTGTAGAAAGATCGCAGAAATTGGTAACGTCAATATAATATCTGACGCTGGAGTCGCTGTTTTGGCCGCAAGAGCTGCTTTTAAAAGTGCTGAATTGAATGTTTATGTTAACGCCTCTGGGTTGGAAGACAAGGTTTTTGCTGACAAACAAATCCAGGAAGTTCGCAAGCTATCAAATTTAGTCGAGAAAGAGGAGCGTTACATTTTTGACTATGTGTCGGGAGTTATCCTGAAACTGTAATTTTTATTAGGGAGTTTTTTTAATGGCAAGTGATATAGAAATTGCGCAAAAAGCAAAAGTAGAAAGAATAACGACAATCGCTTCAAAAATCGATATCTCAGAAGAATTTTTAGTCCCATATGGCCATGACAAAGCTAAGGTTTCATTGGATTTTTTGAATACGTTGCATGACAAGAAAGAAGGCAATTTGATTTTGGTCTCAGCCATCAGTCCCACCCCAGCTGGGGAAGGAAAAACTACTACGACTGTGGGATTAGGAGATGGTCTAAATAGAATAGGAAAAAAAACACTAATTTGTTTGAGGGAGCCCTCACTCGGTCCTGTTTTCGGAGTTAAAGGAGGAGCGGCTGGTGGAGGGTACGCACAGATTGTCCCAATGGAGGACATAAATTTGCATTTTACCGGCGATTTTTCTGCGATTGCACTAGCTAATAATCTTTTGGCTGCAATGATCGATAACCATATCCATCACGGTAACGCGTTACAAATTGATTCTAGAAGAGTAACTTGGAAAAGAGTTGTTGACATGAATGACCGCGCATTACGGGACATAGCGGCTGGTTTGGGTGGCCCAGGTAATGGTTATACAAGACAAGATGGCTTCGATATTGTGGTTGCATCTGAGGTGATGGCAATTTTCTGCCTGGCGGAATCTGTCGACGACTTAAAAACCAGATTAGGGCAAATTGTTATCGGCTCAACGCGGGAAGGAAAGCTTATTACGGCGAAAGATTTAAATGCGCACGGTGCGATGACAGTTTTACTCAAAGACGCATTGCAGCCTAACCTTGTACAAACGTTAGAAAATAACCCTGCTTTTGTTCACGGCGGTCCTTTTGCGAATATTGCTCATGGCTGCAATTCTGTAATTGCTACTAAAACTGCACTGAGGCTTGCTGACTATGTTGTTACAGAAGCCGGTTTTGGTGCCGATCTGGGCGCCGAAAAATTTATTGACATTAAGTGTCGTAAAACTGGACTTAAACCAAAGGCAGCGGTAATCGTAGCCACTGTGCGAGCCTTAAAGTACCATGGGGGTGTAGATGTTAAGGAGTTGAATTCAGAAAATTGTGAGGCCTTAGAGAAAGGTCTTGTGAATCTTGAAAGGCATGTCCATAACGTCACGGAAAACTACGGTTTGCCTTGCGTTGTCTCTATTAACAAATTTACATTCGATACTGCTAAAGAAATTGAGATCATAAAAACCCGAATGAGTGAGCTAGGAGTTTCCGTGGTTTTGGCTGAACATTGGGCAAAGGGCGGAGAGGGAGCCGAGGAACTTGCAAAGGAAGTAGTAGGACTCATTGACAAGGGGTCCGGCCCAAAATTTGTTTATGACGATAGTGATAGTTTATGGGAGAAGGTTACGAAAGTTGCTACTAAGATTTACGGGGCTTCAAATGTGACGGCATCTTCAAAAGTGAAGAAGCAGCTCTCTGATTGGGAAAATGCCGGCTTTGGAAAATATCCAATCTGTGTAGCGAAAACCCAATCCTCTTTCTCGACAGATGCATCCGTTAGAGGGGCTCCCTCAGACCATACAGTTAATATACGAGAGGTTCGTTTGGCCGCAGGAGCAGGGTTTATCGTAATGGTTTGCGGAGATATTATGACGATGCCGGGGCTTCCGAAGGTTCCTAGCGCAGAAAAAATTGATGTCGACGGAGATGGAAAAGTAGTTGGATTATTCTAATATTACGGTTTTATACCGGTAATACGCATGTCTCTAGGTTCTTTTAATTTGAATTGCGCTGGCTCTTGTTTCAGTTCCGTTAGTCCACAATTGTGCAACAACGCAGCGAGGCTTTTTGGAGTGTAACCCCATCGATGAACCATCAGAGGATCACGCCACCTTGGATCTCCATAAAAAACCCACATTGTTCTTTGTCCTTTTTGATTGGGCGAAGCCCCAGCTTCGGGATCTTTCAGAAACTCTTCGCATGCTGAAATTAAATTAGGACATTCGAGAATAAGTTTACCTTTTGGTTTTAAAACTCGAACCCACTCCGAGAGAACCTGTTCAACCTCCCATCTCCAAAAATGCTCAACAACGTGAACGGAGAGAATTTCATCTGCGTAGTTAGATTCAAATACCGATAGATTTCGAAGATCACAGTTTACGTCAGGTTTAACTCCACTTCGGTCCTCGACAAGATCCACGTTGATATACCCTTCTAGCAACTTATCACCGCATCCAAGATTTAATTTTATTTCTTCCATGACTCGCTAATGATTGGTGGCCAAGGGCGGAATCGAACCACCGACACAAGGATTTTCAGTCCTCTGCTCTACCGACTGAGCTACTTGGCCCTGAGCTATAAGTATACGTGAATAAATTTGGCAGTTGGATCAAACATCAAAATTGATCAATAAACCATTATTGTACAGAAAAAAAGAGTTGCATTTAACTCAAACAACCTAAACATTGTCCGCGTTTGTTCCGAAAATATTATCTAGGAATTTTTCAAAAAAATTATAATTGGCAGAATGCTAAAGGAATTTGCAAAATATTAAAGTACTAATTTTTTGTTAATTATCTGCGTAATTGCCTCAGAAGCTGCCAATAATCCCATTGTGGCGGTAACTGTCACGATTGACCCATAACCAGAGCAAGATATCCTTGAATTCTCAGTTATTGCCTTTTTGCTCAACTCTGTTGAGGTAATACAGCTAACTTTCATTATCTTAGAACGAGGAAAGCCGTGATGTCTTCTCAACGCATAGCGAACTTTTGAAAGAAGTGCATCATTTTTTGCATTCCCCAGGTCAGTACAAATAAATTTATGAGGATTTATTTTCCCGCCTGCCGCGCCACAAACCAAAAAATTTCTCTGGCTACTAGAGGGTTTAACGAGATTAGATGCTAAGCTGACTTTAGCTTTAACTGAATCACATGCATCAATCCAATAATTTACATTTGAGGAATCCAATATTTTTTTTGCATTGGCCTCACAAAACTCCTCGTCGTACCCAGTCACCTCCACCCCTGGATTAATTCGCCTGAGCATCTCTTCCATTACTATTACCTTTGGTTTTCCCAAATTATCATAGTCAGCATGGCATTGCCGATTAATGTTCGATTCAACAATAATATCTGGGTCAACCAAAGTGATTTTGTTAACACCACTTCTTACTAGAGCGTTGGCTGACCATGACCCAACTCCACCAACACCAATTATTCCTACCCGAACACTTGTGAGTTTGGAAGCATTATTCTCCCCAAGCAAGTTGCTTACACTGCTGCAAAAGCGTTCTACCAATGGTTGGTTTTAAACCGTTAAGATTGAACAGCCGGTTGTCCTTCTCTCTTCCATAAGTTTATGGAGAGTAACAACATCTTGTAGAGGCTTTTTCTGGTAAATGGGGATTCTTATTTTGTTCAACATCACTAGTTGTAAAAGTTCTCCAAACGTGACCTCTAGCTCTTTTCGTGTTCCAACATAGGACCATAAAGTTGGCCTGGTTATAAATAAATGCCCACTCAAAAGACCGAGATCAAAAGCGGAAACTTTTCCAGATGCGTTCCCGTATGAGACCATCAGACCATATTTTTTTAGACTTTGGATAGACTGATAAAAAGTGCTTGCACCTACAGAGTCAAAGACTACATCGACTCCGCGACCCTGTGTGATATCTCTAACTTGCTCAACAAAATTCTCCCGGGCATAATTAATGACATTCGCGGCACCATAGTTTTTCGCCAATTCTTTTTTTTCTTCGCTGCTTACAGTCCCCGTAATTTCGACATCCATCATTCTTGCCCATTGCATGGCAATTAAACCAGTCCCACCAGCAGCGGCATGAAAAAGGACTTTATGAAAAGGCTGAAGATTTGCAACCCGCTTAAATAAATAGCTGACGGTCATACCTTTCAATAGCATTCCGGCCGCCATTTCAAAATCTAATTCAGATGGAATCTTTAATAAAACATCAGCAGAAACAACTCTAGCCGTGCTGTAGCAGCCCGGAGAAGCGACCACGTACACAACCCTGTCGCCTTCTTTAACATGAGAAACTCCCTGTCCAATCGCCTCAACAAATCCAGCGGCTTCATGCCCTAGTTTGCCAGGCAAGCTCGCCTGTGGATAAGTTCCATTTCGATAATAAATGTCAGTGTAATTGACACCTATGGCTTTGTGGCGGACCACAACTTCCCCTGGCCCCGGCGATTTAAGGGTGAAGGGTTTGAGTTGTATAACCTCTGGTGACCCAGTTTGGTCTATTTCGGCGCGAAGCTCCAATATTGTCTCCTTTTTACTTATTTCCTAAAAATTTTATAACGGGTAAATAATAAAGTAATCTATGTAGTTTAAATCGTTTCTAGTTTTTTTTGTAATCAAAGGACGCAAATTTATGGCAGGACATTCAAAATGGGCAAATATTCAGCACAGGAAAAATCGACAGGATGAACGCAAAGGTAAGGCTTTTGGGAAACTTATAAAAGAGATTACTGTTGCTGCCAAATTGGGAGGTGATGATGTCACGACTAACCCTCGTTTGCGGCTTGCGATTGAAAAGGCTAAAGAGGCGAATTTACCGAAAGATAAAGTTAAAGATGCTATCAACAGAGGTTGTGGTTTATTGCAGGGGGTAACTTACGAAGAAATAACATACGAAGGGTATGGGGCCGGTGGGGTAGCTTTTTTAATAAATTGTTTGACTGATAATCGTTCCCGAACAGTTGCCGAAATTCGACACGCTTTTAGCAAACACAAAGGTAATCTTGGGACAGAAGGCTCAGTATCCTACTTGTTTGATCATTGCTGCCAGTTTTTTTTAAATGAATCCAAAGATAAGGAAGAAGAATTATTAGAACTTCTAATAGATAAGGATATTTTTGAGCTAAAACCGCTACAAGATGTTGGCATTGAACTTCGTGGCGATGCGGATGCGTATACGGATATCAAGGAGACCCTTCTTAGTAACGGGTACAAGATCGAGTTTTCAGAAGTCGTTATGCTAGCAAAAGTTCCGATTTCCGTTACAGCAGAGGATTTGGCAAATATTGAAAAACTCAAGAGCGTTCTTGAGTCATTAGATGATGTTCAGAACGTATTTACGAATGCAGATATATAGAGATAGGAGGAATCGAGGTTGAGAATCTTAGTAATCGGATCAGGAGGAAGAGAACATGCTATAGCATGGAAGATTTCGCAGTCTAAGATTGTATCTAAGGTTTATGTGTTTCCGGGAAATGCTGGAATAGATGTAGATAATCAACTGATCCGAATACAAGTTTCGGGATCAGTTTCAAATGAGCACATTGGAAAACTCGTAAATGAAAACAACATTGATATGGTTGTTATTGGCCCGGAAGGTTTTCTTGTAACTGGCTTAGTTGATTATCTGAAAGAGAAAGGGCTACCAGTTGTCGGCCCAACTAAGGCAGTAGCTGCTTTGGAGGGTTCGAAGATATTTTCAAAAGTTTTTATGCGGGATAATGGAATACCAACAGCGAACTTCGAGATATTTTACGATTATGAGAAAGCGTGTGATTACATTAAAGGTAGTAAGTTTCCAATTGTAATAAAAGCCAATGGCTTAGCTGGCGGCAAGGGTGTCTTTGTTGTAGAGACTGAAGAAGATGCTTTACGCACGTTACACCACATCATGAAAGAAAGAACACTCGGAGAAGCGGGAAGTAGTGTCGTTATAGAGGAGTTCATGGCAGGATTTGAGGTTAGTTTTATAGTGCTTACGGATGGTCGAAACATTGTAAGGTTTCCAATTTGCCAGGATTATAAAAATTTAAGTGATTCTGGTAAAGGCCCGAATACTGGAGGTATGGGAGCTCACTACCCACTTCCGTTTCTAAACGAAAATATGTTGTCAAAATTTGAGGAAGAAATTGTTCGTCCAGTTTTACGCGGGGTCGAAAATATGGGACACGTCTATAAAGGTTTTTTGTATTGTGGGTTGATGGTGAGTGAGAGCGGAGAAGCAAGAGTACTCGAATTTAACTGCCGTCTCGGTGATCCAGAAACTCAGTTACTCATGTTGTTAATGAAGGGAGACCTTCTACCCCTTTTAGAGAAGGCATGTAGGGAGGATGAATTTAGCTTGTCTGAGGTCACAACGGAATTTTGGCACCAAAAAGCTGGATTATGCGTCGTAGCTTCAGCAAAAGGGTACCCAGGCGAGGCTCGGAAGGGAGATGTTATTGAGGTTAATAGTCATATTGAAGACCTCCCTGATATAAAAGTTTTCCATAGTGGAACCGAAATTCTTGATGGTAATCTCATAACTAGTGGGGGGCGCGTTTTGACTATATCCGGTATTGGTGAAAGCAAGGATGTACTTAGAAACGTAGTTTACAAAAAAATGAGCCAGGTAAAATTTGATGGAAAACATTATCGCAATGATATTGGACTTACAGAGATTCGTGAAAAATGAAAGTATGTAATGAATTCAACGCATGATAGGTACGACATTGCAATTGTCGGAGGAGGGATACCGGCGCTATTCGGAGCTGTGATTTTTAGCAAGCTTGAGTTGAAAGTTTTACTGGTAGCAAAAGGTTTCGATAGAAATGGCCGGGCAGTTTCTTCGGGAAGGAGTAGATCTTATGCCATCTCACCTTCGAATATTGGCTTATTTGCTCGTTGTGGGCTGAAGGGGCAGTTTTTCGAAATGTCGGAGGACGTTTTCGAAATGCATTTATTCGAGGACGAGGCATGTTTGAAGCTTAGTTCTGATCTAGGTCCGAATGATTTTCTTGCCAAAATAGTCGATCACACCAGTTTACATAATCTATTGTTTACAGCGACAAGTTCACTTCAAAACCTTCATTCAATAAGCGGCAGGGTTAAAGGCTTTGACTACGGGCCAGATGGCAAACAATGTTACTTGAAAATCTTACAAGATAGTGAAAAAGAAATTAGCACCATAAAAACAAATTTGCTTGTTGTGGCAGATGGCGCTAATTCCTTTTGTAGGCAAATTCTAGGGATCCCCTGGGGAATAAAAAATTATTGTCAGCATGCTGTACTAGCAGACTTTAAGTCTTCATTAAGTCCTAATATTGCAAGACAATGGTTTCGGAGAGATGAGGTTTTGGCTTTTCTTCCTACCGCAAAAAATAGCCTCTCGATGATTTGGTCTCAGAGAGACTGTGATGCTCAACGGTTATTACAGGAAGGCGATAGTTATCTGATGAAAGAGCTTTCTAATTTTATAGGAACTACAATGTTGTCACGGATTGAGATTGATTCAAAGATGATATCTGCTCCGCTTGCAATGACTACAGTTGACAAACTCGTAACAAAACGAGTTATTTTACTTGGTGACTCCGCTCATACTGTTCACCCTCTTGCTGGACTTGGTTTGAACATTGGACTTTTTGACATTTTGACTTTAGTTGATGAGTTCGATAAGGCAATTAATAAAAACCGAAAATTTGATGCCGGTTGCAAGGAGGTTCTTAGCTCATATTTGAGAGCTAGATTATTTAAGACAAGGGCGATTCAAACTTTAATCGACACAATCAAAGTAGGGTTTTCTGCTAGCGGACATTCAGCTAAGCTGTTAAGAACCAGAGGAATGAATTTATTGAACCGGTCCGATCTCCTAAAGCGATATATTGTGAGATTTGCTGCGTCAACTCTTTAACTTTTTTAAGGATTTTTGAACATGGTTAGGCTATATCCTGCAACGAAATTTCTGATAATTACTTTTATGTTTGTTCACCCGTTATTCGTGTGGGGAAATGATCAAGCTTCGAACAAGCAAGTAGAAGAAATTCGCACTGCAGTGGAACGTTTGTTTGGAAGTGGGTATGAAGTCAAGTCAGTAAAAAAAACTGATTTAGACTATATATTTGAGGTGAGAATAAATAACGAACTTGTCTACGTCAATAGGGAAGTGACTCATATGTTTATTGAGGGTCAACTTATACAATTGAGTAATGGAAAAAATTTAACTGAAGAAAGAAAAAATGAAATTTTGTCTATAAATTTTCGCGATCTTCCGTTCCAACAAGCTATCGTTTCCGATTTTAAAAAATCTGATCAGGGTGCTGTTCGGGAGATAGCCGTTTTTGAAGATCCTAACTGTGGTTATTGTAGAAAATTTCGCAGGTCATTGAGTAAGATTGAAAATCTTCGCGTTTACACTTTTCTCTATCCAATCTTAGGTGACAGTTCTGTTGCGATTTCAAAAAATGTATGGTGTTCAGCAAACCCTTCGCAGACATGGGATGAACTAATGCTTAATGATGTTGAGCCCTCAGACATTGATGCAATTTCTTGTAAATTTAATTTGGAAAGCTTTCTGGCGGTAGGGAAGAATCTAGGTATTCAGGCAACACCCACTATTTTTTTGTCTTCAGGAGAAAGATTGAGAGGCGCGGTATCTGAGGAAAGGTTGAGAGAGAAGCTAGATCTCATTTCGGAAGGAAAATAATTAACGTACCCCGGAATTTTGTAGACCCTGCTTTCTTACCTGCATCGAATCCGGTGCCGAAAAATAGATCGCCTCTGTTAGGGCCCTTGATCGCGCTACCTGTATCCTGGGCCATCATAAAAAAGCTTTGGGCATTGTTACTTTTCGATTGCATTTCCTCTACAACCATTACTGGGGTCCCAAGCTTAATGAAGTCCTCATCTACCGCTATTGAGTGATTCGCAGTTAATGGGACTCCAAGTGTTCCTCTGGGACCTTCACTAGGGTCTTTGGAAGTTGGGAATTCTTGAAAAAAAATAAATCTAGGATTGTAGTTGAACAAGTCATTACTTCGGCTCGGATTATTTTTAACCCAGCTTTTGATATTTTCCATACTTGCCCTATGTAATGGCATTTCACCATGCGCATCCAACCATCTAGCTATAGACCGATAAGGCCTTCCATTAGAGCCCGCATAACCAACTCTAATCCTCTCCCCATCTTTTAATTCAATTGTTCCTGAACCCTGAATATGAAGAAAGAAATTTTCAACAGAATTCTCAAGATATGCTAATTCATTTCCTTTCAAAAGATCATTTTCAATAATTTGTTTACGAGTAGGATATAGTTTTGTCTCAATCTCAGCTCCTGATTTCTCTACTGAATTAGTATCTGTGCTTTTGGTCGCCCTGTTTTTTGCTTCCCTGATAGAAGGCAAATTTAATGGACGCTTAAATATCGGAGAATGATATTTTTTAGTTTTTTTTCTTGACCCTCGTAGTACCGGTTCATAATAAGCAGTGAGCAGCCCGGATTTATCTCTAATAGCGTATGTACGAAAATTTTCCTGGAAGAACTTTCTAACCATATCACTATCGCTCCCATTTATTTTTTGTTGAGTCTTACATTTGATAAAAATTTCAAGAGGAAGTTTTTTTGATTTACAGTTTCTTTGCCATGCAAGGTAAGCAAGTTGAAAGTTCTGTTGTCTCCAATATGCTGAGTTAACCAAATTGATTGGCTCATATCCTTTTCTTTCGTAAAATCTTTCTAGAGAAAGGGGTGCTGGTTCGTATTCTCGTAGATCAGGCATTTCACCTTTGTCTTCGGGAAATTTCTCGTATAATACAGACCTATTTCCAAAGCAAGATGCCAGCAATAATAGTGTTAATAGCAAAGAAATGTTTTTACTTGTAGAATGCAAACTTTATCCTTCACGCGAATTGAATATGTTAATTATTTTCTTAGAAGCATTAATTGCTATTGTAATCGTAGGCGCGTTTATTTGGTGGACAATGAAGGGAAAATAAACAAACAGGAAACGAGAAAAGTATATGACCGAAAAAAATAAAAATTCGAGATGGATTGGACCTAGTATATTGTCCGCCGACTTTGCATTTTTAGGAGCTGAGGTTGAGGCGTTGCAAAAAGCGGGAGCTGATTTTATTCACTTTGATGTTATGGATAATCATTTTGTACCAAACCTTACCTTTGGCCCTTGTGTTTGTAGAGCTATCCGTCCTCTCATTCACGTACCTATAGACGTCCATCTTATGACAGAGAATGTTGATAAGCTTATCGTTGATTTTGCCTCAGCAGGGGCTAATATGATTTCGGTTCATCCAGAGTCTACTCACCATTTGTCTAGAAGCCTCAAATTAATTAGAAGCAATGGATGCGAGGCAGGGATTGTTTTGAACCCCGGGACACCAATCACGTACTTGGATTGGATAATGGAAGAAATTGATTTTATTTTGGTTATGTCAGTAAACCCTGGGTTTGGAGGTCAGGAGTTTATTCCGGCTTCGGAAGAAAAAATAAAAAGTATTAGGGAAAAAATTGATGTTTTTTCAAGAAAAAGATTACAGCGCATAAGATTAGAGGTTGACGGAGGAATAAAAATCGAGAACGCGGCCTCACTTGCAGCATGCGGAGCGGATACATTTGTAATAGGCTCCGGTATATTTGACCATCCAGATACAGGATCTCAGTTTGGCTACAAAAAAATAATGGAAAGTTTTAGAAATCAACTTATCTCAGGGTTATGAGCACTATTATCGATTTAAAAACTTTCTTGAAGCGTGGCAATGAGGGATTCAATCTAGTGCCTATATCGAGAAAATATCTTGGCGATCTGGAAACACCTTTGTCAGTTTATTTGAAAGTATGCGATGCTCCTAATACTTTTCTTTTTGAGTCGGTTGTGGGGGGAGAGCGTTTTGGCCGTTACTCGTTTATTGGGTTACCTGCCGAAAAAAAAATAGAGGTCTGGGGAGATACCGTCACTTTATTTAAAAAAAAAGAAATCATTGATAAAGTTTGCTGTGATCCCCTTAATTTTGTAGAAGATTATATTTCTAAATTCACCCCTTCCCCTGAAGTCTATGAGTTACCGAGATTCTGTGGTGGCTTGGCTGGCTATTTCGGTTATGACGCTGTGAGACTTGTCGAGCCAAGGTTGAAGAAACATGTAAGAGAAAAAGAAAACAATCTATTAATCCCTGATATCCTCCTTTTAGAGGTTAGGGATATGATTGTCTTTGATAACTACACGGGCGAATTGACCCTGATTGTTTTCGCTAACCCTGAAGAGAACTCTGCATTTCAACAAGCGGTGAATAAGTTGGACCTTATGGAAGCATCGTTATCTAATACTTTGACTATTCCTAAGCTCGGTGGCTGCGAGGCGACGGAGATAATTAGACGTTTTTCCAAAAAGGAGTTTGAAAAATCTGTTTTAAAAGCTCAGGAATACATTTTTTCCGGCGAGGTGATGCAGGTTGTTTTGGGGCAAATATTAGAAAAACCGTTTTCAGGAACCGCTCTTTCTCTTTATCGAGCCTTAAGAAATATAAATCCTTCTCCCTATATGTATTTTTATAATTTGGGGGAATTCCAAGTAGTTGGTGCTTCACCCGAGATATTGGTGAGGCAAGATAATGCAAAATCCTCGGGGAACAGTTTTAATCGGATTACTATTCGCCCAATTGCTGGTACCCGAAGGCGAGGAAAAACTGAACGGGAAGATGCAGATCTAGAAAGGGAATTACGTGCGGATCCTAAAGAGCTTGCAGAGCACGTCATGTTAATTGATCTTGCACGAAACGATGTGGGAAAAATATCAAAAATTGGCAGCGTCTTCTTGTCTGAAAAAATGGTCGTAGAAAAATATTCGCATGTAATGCACCTTGTTTCTGAGGTTGAGGGTCATCTTCGAGATGGCTTGTCTTTCATGGATGTGCTAAAAGCTACCTTTCCTGCTGGTACCTTAAGTGGAGCGCCAAAAATCAGAGCGATGGAAATTATAGAAGAATTAGAGCCTGAGAGGAGGTCTCTTTATGGGGGCGCATGTGGTTATATTTCATTTGCAAAAGATATGGACTTAGCGATAGCAATTCGAACGGGGGTCTTAAAAAACGGCATTTTAAGTGTTCAAGCTGGAGCCGGAATAGTATATGATTCTATTCCAGAGAATGAGTGGCGGGAAACAGAGGCAAAGGCAGGGGCTGTAATTAAAGCTGCCGAAAGTTTGGAAAATAATAAAAAGTTTGTCAAATAGTAAATATGAAGATATTAGTTATAGATAATTACGATTCTTTCACATACAATTTGGTCCAGTACATTGGGGAGCTCGGTGCTGAGGTTATGACAATCCGCAATGACCAGTTCGGTGTGAAGGAAATTTTAAGCGCCTCGGGAACGTTGAAGCCAGATAGAATTTTGATTTCCCCCGGCCCAGGTCGCCCAGTAAATGCAGGGGTTTCTTCGAGTTTGGTCCTGGAGGTCTCTAAAATGGAGGAACCTATACCAATTTTTGGTGTTTGTCTTGGCCATCAAGTTATCGGCGAGGCATTTGGTTCAAAAGTCGGCCCAGCAAAAAGTATCATGCATGGTAAAGTTTCGAAAGTCACACATTCTGGTATCGGGCTTTTTCGAAAGATTCCTTCGCCTTACACGGTAACGCGGTATCACTCGCTTGCCTTGCTTGAGGATGAGTTCCCTGAGTGTTTAGAGGTACTTGCTCGCACTGACGATCAAGAGATAATGGCTATCAGACACAAGAACTTTCCATTTTACGGAGTTCAATTCCATCCCGAGGCTATTTTGACGGATTATGGTTACGATATTCTGCAAAATTTTATGGAGCAAACATGAATTCACTTTTAACATCACCTCCAAATGAATTGAATGTTCAAAAACTTTTAGAGCGGGTAATTACTGGAAATGATCTTGATGTCACCGAGACTCGCTTCCTGATTAAAAAAATCATGAAAGGGGAAATTGCCCACTCTTTAACTGCCGGAATATTAGTCGCGTTGAAGATGAAAGGAGAAGCGATAAGTGAGCTCCTCGGTGGTGCTGAAGTGATGCGCGACCTTGTTAAGCCCGTTGATTCGGGTTCGGAAGATTTAGTTGATCTATGTGGTACCGGGGGCGATGGAGCACAAACCTTTAACATTTCTACAGCGGCCATGTTTGTTGCCGCTTCAGCAGGCGCCAAAGTGGCAAAGCATGGAGGAAGGGCGGTTTCCTCTTCTTCAGGTAGTGCAGATTTATTGGAGTGTCTAGGGGCTAATATAAATCTCACCCCTGAGCAGGTTGTAAGTTCAGTGCAGAACACTGGGGTAGGGTTTATGTTTGCTCCTAATCATCATCCAGCTATGAAAAATGTTGCTCCTGTTCGAAGAGAGTTAGGTACCCGAACAATGTTTAATATCCTGGGCCCTCTGACGAACCCGGCAAAATCAAGACGTCAATTGATAGGGGTTTATGATAAAAAACTGCTTTTGCCAATTGCCAACGTTTTAAAGCAATTGGGATCTACCCACGTATTAGTAGTTCATGGCGAAAGTGGCCTTGATGAAATGTGCTTTTCCAGTAGAACGTATTACGCTGAACTAAAAAAAGGAAACATTACGGAAGGATTTATCGTCTCTGATGACTTAGGATTTGATGTGAGTAGCTTTTCGAAAGTTGAGGCAACAATTAATGTATCGAGTGTTGACGAAAGCAAGAAGAAGGTTATAGAAAGCCTCACTAACAAAGACAGCCTCGAGGCGCAATATGTGATATTGAATGCAGCCGGTGCGCTGTATGTGGCTGGGTGCTGCGATTCGGTAAGGCAGGGTATTCTTTTGGCTAAAGGTAGTATTGCGAGTGGAAACGCGATTAAAAAATTGGAAGAATTTGTAAAATTTACGCAGGCGATAGACAACTAGTAATGTTAAAAGAAATCTTGCATTCGAAACGCGCCCAAATCGAGAAGCTTGCAAAAACTCGCAGTATTACCAGTTTTGAGGGAGAAGCTGAGGGTTTTAAACATAGAAATTTTTCTGAGAAGTTGACAAGAAGTGAGCAGTCAAATCAGATTGGAGTAATTGCTGAGGTCAAAAAGGCGAGCCCGAGTAAAGGGATTTTAAGAGAAAATTTTGAAGCAAAAAACATTGCTAGACTTTACGAAAACAATTCTGCCGCTTGCATATCTGTTTTAACGGACGAAAAATTTTTCAAAGGTAGTATTGAAAATTTGATCCTAGCAAGGAAAGAGATATCTATTCCGGTTTTGAGAAAGGATTTTATCATTGACCCCCTGCAGGTAGCAGAGAGTTATGCGATGCATGCGGATTGTATTTTATTAATTGCGGCTGCATTACCTATTAGTTTACTTATCGAATTAGAATCACAGGCACTGTCATATGGGATGGATTGTCTATTGGAGGTGCACAACGAGGGAGATTTGGAAAAAGCGATGTCTTGCAAGTCGAAACTCGTTGGAATAAATAATAGGAATTTAGAAGACTTTTCAGTCAACTTAGAAACAAGCTTAAGGCTTAAAAAAACAATACCCACGACAAAATTAGTGATATCAGAGAGCGGTATAAAGAACTCTAAAGACATAAAATTATTAATAGATAACGGAATAAGGACATTTTTGATAGGAGAGATTTTCATGCGGCAAGATTGCCCGGGTCGAGCGCTAAAAAAATTGTTAAGTTCATGCACCGAAAGTGATTGACAACCGTATGAATGCGTAATAGTCTTAGGGGTTCCGTAGTACCATTGTTCTTTAAAAATTTACAGCCGATAAGTGTGGGCAATTTGATGATTTGCACAAGAAAATCTATTGCTCCACTTTATATTATGTAATCATTTACAGTCATAACTTTGAGCATAGAAATTAATAGATCGAACTGAAGAGTTTGATCCTGGCTCAGATTAAACGCTAGCGGCATGCCTTACACATGCAAGTCGAACGGCAGCGGGCTCTTCGGAGTGCCGGCGAGTGGCAAACGGGTGAGTAATACATCGGAACATGCCCAGTAGTGGGGGATAGCTCGGCGAAAGCCGAATTAATACCGCATACGACCTTCGGGTGAAAGGGGGGGATCTTCGGACCTCTCGCTATTGGAGTGGCCGATGCCTGATTAGTTTGTTGGTGGGGTAACGGCCTACCAAGACTGCGATCAGTAGCTGGTCTGAGAGGACGATCAGCCACACTGGGACTGAGACACGGCCCAGACTCCTACGGGAGGCAGCAGTGGGGAATCTTGGACAATGGGCGAAAGCCTGATCCAGCAATGCCGCGTGTGCGATGAAGGCTTTCGGGTTGTAAAGCACTTTTGTCAGGGAAGAAATGGTTCGGGCCAATACCCCGGACTTCTGACGGTACCTGAAGAATAAGCACCGGCTAACTACGTGCCAGCAGCCGCGGTAATACGTAGGGTGCAAGCGTTAATCGGAATTACTGGGCGTAAAGCGTGCGCAGGCGGTTTACTAAGACAGGTGTGAAATCCCCGGGCTTAACCTGGGAACTGCATCTGTGACTAGTAGACTAGAGTTTGGCAGAGGGGGGTGGAATTCCTGGTGTAGCAGTGAAATGCGTAGATATCAGGAGGAACACCGATGGCGAAGGCAGCCCCCTGGGCCACCACTGACGCTCATGCACGAAAGCGTGGGGAGCAAACAGGATTAGATACCCTGGTAGTCCACGCCCTAAACGATGTCAACTAGTTGTTGGATCTTTTCTGATTTGGTAACGAAGCTAACGCGTGAAGTTGACCGCCTGGGGAGTACGGCCGCAAGGTTAAAACTCAAAGGAATTGACGGGGACCCGCACAAGCGGTGGATGATGTGGATTAATTCGATGCAACGCGAAAAACCTTACCTACCCTTGACATGTCAGGAATTTTGCAGAGATGCGAAAGTGCTCGAAAGAGAACCTGAACACAGGTGCTGCATGGCTGTCGTCAGCTCGTGTCGTGAGATGTTGGGTTAAGTCCCGCAACGAGCGCAACCCTTGTCATTAGTTGCTACGCAAGGGCACTCTAATGAGACTGCCGGTGACAAACCGGAGGAAGGTGGGGACGACGTCAAGTCCTCATGGCCCTTATGGGTAGGGCTTCACACGTCATACAATGGTTGGTACAGAGGGTTGCGAACCCGCGAGGGGAAGCTAATCCCAAAAAACCAATCGTAGTCCGGATTGCAGTCTGCAACTCGACTGCATGAAGTCGGAATCGCTAGTAATCGCGGATCAGAATGTCGCGGTGAATACGTTCCCGGGTCTTGTACACACCGCCCGTCACACCATGGGAGCGGGTTTTACCAGAAGTGGCTAGCTTAACCGTAAGGAAAGCGGTTACCACGGTAGGATTCGTGACTGGGGTGAAGTCGTAACAAGGTAGCCGTATCGGAAGGTGCGGCTGGATCACCTCCTTTCTAGAGAAATGTGAAGATTCTTATTGCCCACTCTTATCGGTTGCAGACGGATAATTAATCCGGGTCTGTAGCTCAGCTGGTTAGAGCACCGTCTTGATAAGGCGGGGGTCGTTGGTTCGAGCCCAACCAGACCCACCAGCCCAGCTAGATGTCTCGGGGGCTATAGCTCAGCTGGGAGAGCACCTGCTTTGCAAGCAGGGGGTCAGCGGTTCGATCCCGCTTAGCTCCACCAGATTTTTTGTTCTTTAAAAATTTAGTCAGATTATGTGTTCTCATTGATGAGGTGAGAAACACATAAAGTTATGATTGATAATCATGACATTCTCAAAATACAAGCGTTAAAGTTTTCGGCACGTCTTTATAACAATCAATAGTGTTATAAGGTCAAGTGAATAAGTGCATATCGTGGATGCCTTGGCGATTACAGGCGATGAAGGACGTTGTAGCTTGCGATAAGCTGCGGTTAGCTAGCAAACAAGCTTTGATCCGCAGATTTCCGAATGGGGAAACCCACTTCATTTGAAGTATCCCGTACTGAATACATAGGTACGGCGAAGCGAACCCGGCGAACTGAAACATCTAAGTAGCCGGAGGAAAAGAAATCAACCGAGATTCCGAGAGTAGCGGCGAGCGAAATTGGACCAGCCAGAGAGTTTTAGCAAAACAGTTAACAGAATAATTTGGAAAGATTAGCCATAGTGGGTGATAGCCCCGTACGTAAAAACTGATTTGTGGAACTAGGCTTTCGACAAGTAGGGCGGGACACGTGAAATCCTGTTTGAATATGGGGGGACCATCCTCCAAGGCTAAATACTAGTAATCGACCGATAGTGAACCAGTACCGTGAGGGAAAGGCGAAAAGAACCCCGGAAGGGGAGTGAAATAGATCCTGAAACGATATGCATACAAACAGTCGGAGCTCGTAAGAGTGACGGCGTACCTTTTGTATAATGGGTCAGCGACTTACATTCAGTAGCAAGCTTAACTAATTAAGGGAGGCGTAGGGAAACCGAGTCTTAACAGGGCGTTTAGTTGCTGGGTGTAGACCCGAAACCGGATGAGCTATCCATGGCCAGGGTGAAGGTACGGTAACACGTACTGGAGGCCCGAACCCACTAATGTTACAAAATTAGGGGATGAGCTGTGGATAGGGGTGAAAGGCCAAACAAATCCGGAGATAGCTGGTTCTCCTCGAAAACTATTTAGGTAGTGCCTCGTATTTTGCTCCAGGGGGTAGAGCACTGTAATGGTTGTTGGGGTCATCGCGACTTACTTCGCCATAGCAAACTCCGAATACCTGGAAGCATAAGTACGGGAGACAGAGCACTGGGTGCTAACGTCCAGACTCAAGAGGGAAACAACCCAGACCGCCAGCTAAGGTCCCAAATATTAGCTAAGTGGGAAACGAAGTGGGAAGGCACAGACAGTCAGGAGGTTGGCTTAGAAGCAGCCATCCTTTAAAGAAAGCGTAATAGCTCACTGATCAAGTCGTCCTGCGCGGAAGATGTAACGGGGCTAAGCTAATAACCGAAGCTGCGGATCTCGTAAGAGATGGTAGAGGAGCGTTCTGTAAGCCTGTGAAGGTGACTTGAAAAGGTTGCTGGAGGTATCAGAAGTGCGAATGCTGACATGAGTAGCGTTAAACAGAGTGAAAAACTCTGTCGCCGAAAACGCAAGGTTTCCTACGCAACGTTAATCGACGTAGGGTGAGTCGGCCCCTTAGGTGAGGGCGAAAGCCGTAACCGATGGGAAGCAGGTTAATATTCCTGCACCGCTGTTTAATGCGATGGGGAGACGGAGAAGGTTAGCTCAGCCGGGTGTTGGATGTCCCGGTTTAAGCATGTAGCCGTACCCAGTTGGAAAATCCGCTGGGCTTAGGTGAGGTGTGATGACGAGCAGGCTTGCCTGCAGAGTGAGTAATACCATGCTTCCAGGAAAATCCTCTAAGCTTCAGTTAAACAGGACCGTACCGCAAACCGACACTGGTGCGTATGCTGAATATGCTCAGGCGCTTGAGAGAACTCAGGAGAAGGAACTCGGCAAATTGATACCGTAACTTCGGGAGAAGGTATGCCTCAACTAGGTGAAGGAGTACATCCGGAGCCGAAAGAGGTCTCAGAGAATCGGTGGCTGCGACTGTTTATCAAAAACACAGCACTCTGCAAACACGAAAGTGGACGTATAGGGTGTGACGCCTGCCCGGTGCCGGAAGGTTAAGTGATGGGGTGCAAGCTCTTGATCGAAGCCCCGGTAAACGGCGGCCGTAACTATAACGGTCCTAAGGTAGCGAAATTCCTTGTCGGGTAAGTTCCGACCTGCACGAATGGCGTAACGATGGCCACACTGTCTCCTCCTGAGACTCAGCGAAGTTGAAATGGTTGTGATGATGCAATCTCCCCGCGGTTAGACGGAAAGACCCCATGAACCTTTACTGCAACTTTGCATTGGATTTTGAACCGGTTTGTGTAGGATAGGTGGGAGGCTTTGAAGCCAAAACGCTAGTTTTGGTGGAGCCGTCCTTGAAATACCACCCTAATCTGTTTGGAGTTCTAACCTTGGCCCGTTATCCGGGCTGGGAACAGTGCATGGTGGGCAGTTTGACTGGGGCGGTCTCCTCCTAAAGAGTAACGGAGGAGCTCGAAGGTACGCTTGGTACGGTCGGAAATCGTACTTAAAGTGCAATGGCATAAGCGTGCTTGACTGCGAGACTTACTAGTCGAGCAGGTGCGAAAGCAGGACATAGTGATCCGGTGGTTCTGTATGGAAGGGCCATCGCTCAACGGATAAAAGGTACTCTGGGGATAACAGGCTGATACCGCCCAAGAGTTCATATCGACGGCGGTGTTTGGCACCTCGATGTCGGCTCATCTCATCCTGGGGCTGTAGCCGGTCCCAAGGGTATGGCTGTTCGCCATTTAAAGAGGTACGTGAGCTGGGTTCAGAACGTCGTGAGACAGTTCGGTCCCTATCTGCCGTGGGCGTTGGAAGTTTGAGGAAGGCTGCTCCTAGTACGAGAGGACCGGAGTGGACACACCTCTGGTGTACCTGTTGTCACGCCAGTGGCATTGCAGGGTAGCTAAGTGTGGAAGAGATAACCGCTGAAGGCATCTAAGCGGGAAACTCGTTTCAAGATGAGACTTCCCGGGAGCTTGACTCCCCTGAAGGGTCGTCCAAGACCAGGACGTTGATAGGCTGGATGTGGAAGTACAGTAATGTATGCAGCTAACCAGTACTAATTGCCCGTGAGGCTTGACCTTATTACACTGTTGATTTCTTTATCGTAAGTATTAGGAAGTCGATATCAATCATAACTAATCTGACTAAATTCTCTATTTTGCCTGACGACCATTGCGGGGTGGAACCACTCTTTCCCATTCCGAACAGGACAGTGAAACGCCCTAGCGCCGATGATAGTGATCATTCGATTGTGAAAGTAGGTAATCGTCAGGCTTCCTTATTATTTTGACTTCGGTAAGGCGCCTAACAATCTTGAAGTTGAAAGGTTACCCACCATAGGTATAGTTGTGACAATACCTCCATATGATTTAACGGTTTCTGCGCCAACAATATCGTCAGGCCTGTATTCAGAACCTTTTACCAAAACATCAGGCTTTATTTTTTTGATTAAGGTGAGAGGCGTAGGAGTACTAAAAGGAACAATAAGGTCTACGGACTGTAATTCTTCCAAAACTTTCGCTCTTTCAGCAAGCTTGTGAAAAGGTCTTTCTGTGCCTTTTAAAGAACTCACTGACTTGTCGGTGTTTAAACCAACGACTAAAATATCACCTTGGTTTTTTGCGGCTCTAAGAAGAGCAGTGTGTCCTGCATGGATTACGTCAAAACATCCGTTAGTAAAGACAATTTTTTTACCCTCTTTTCTGTACGTTTCTAGTTTTTTTAGTATATTTTTCAGCGGCAGAAACTTAATTAAATCCTTTTTCTGAATTTCATGGTTTATTTTATCGACCGTATAAATTTTATTTTCTAATATCTCTTCAATACTAGGAGAGTATGTGCCTAGTTTCCCAACAGCGACAGCTGCAGCTTGTGCCGCAAACCTTAAAGCATCCTTGATAGTTAAATTAACATCCCCGATCAGGCATGCGGCAAGCGAGGCAATCACCGTATCACCAGCTCCTGTAACGTCATAAACTTCTTTTACCCCGGGGGCAATTATTGAAAAATACTCTCCATCAATTCCAATGTAAGACATACCTGCTGACCCTTGAGTAAGGACTATCCCTTTTTTTAATTGCAAACTTTTTGCTAAATTTACAGCTTTTTTTATCATATCTTTTTTATTTTTCAAGGGTCCAACAATAGTCTGAAATTCTTTTAAGTTTGGCTTTATCAGATAAGCCCCCTTGTAGATAGAAAAATCCTCACCCTTCGGATCGACCATGATCGGGATTTTAAATTTATCGGCTAGTTTTATGAAGTTTTTGGAATTCTGTAGAGTGCCTTTTCTGTAATCTGAAATAACAATAAGATCATACTTGTACTTATTTAGCAGTTTTTCAAAACATTGGTAGAGAGCTTGATGCTCCTCTTTTTGTTGACTGTTCACAATATCATTCTCAAAGTCCAACCGCAATAACTGTTGATTTTGGCTTAACACTCTAATTTTCTCAGGGGTTTTTCTTGCTTTGTTTTTTACAAAAAATGGTTTGATATTTTCTTCTAAGCAAGCCTTTTTCAAATCTGCACAGACCATATCATCACCTGCTAGCGTTAATAAATAGGTTTCGATGCCAAATCTTCTAATATTTTTTGCAACATTTCCTGCCCCTCCAAGTCTGAAAGTCCCTTTTGCAACTTTTACAATTGGTACTGGAGCTTCTGGTGATATTCTGTCGCAGGCACCGTGGTAGTAACTGTCTTTTATAATGTCGCCCAAAACAAGCACAGTTTTTTTCTTGAAATCAAAGTTCAATCAGCTACCTCGATTTTTTTTGATAACAATTCGTCTAGCCTTCGAGATATCAGTTGGGAGTATCAAGTGTTCCATATGCTTTTGGGTAGGTTACAACGCCCCAGGGCATTTTTAAATTTTCTAATTTTTTTTTGATTGATTTACTGGCGACATCAATAATCAGCACATCGTTACTTCTTCCGCAAGCAACAATTAAATTCTTGTTGTCAGGCGTAAAGCTGAAATGCCAACACCTATTCCCAGCAGGAATTTTTCCTATAGATTTCATTGAGTTCGTATCAAAAATTTCTATGGCTTTTCCACGTGATAAAGCAATGTAGGCTAAATCTTTCTCCTTAGAAAACGAGATACCGTACGGAACTTTTCCTGTATCTGATGCCTCTACGATGTCAAAATTCTCATCAAGTTTTAATAATTTGTCCCCGTACTCAAGAGTGGCAAGATAGAATTTACCTGATTCTGAGCGCTTTATCCCACGTGGCCTATTTCCGAGTTCTTTTGTATCAATTTTTTTTACCAGTTCACCCGTACGAATATTGTGAACGGAGAGATTTTCATCTGCTTCATTAGTCACAATAATTTTTGTTCCATCATACGAAAACTCAATTCCTTCAGTTTCCATTCCTCCGTCTATTTCCCCTACTTTTTTTCCAGTAAGAATGTCGACGATAGCGATTTTTGCTTCTTCTTCCTCTTCTTCTGCTCTTTTCTTATCCAAAGCCTTTGCCTCGTCTGAACCAGGTTTTGGGGGCGGACCTCCAATAGCAGCGGGTTCGAAAGTTACAAAGGCTTTCCCATTCCTAACTCTAACCATTTCTGGATTTTCCCCAATGAAAATTCTTTTTGATACCTTATTAGTTTTTAAATCAACAACTGCAAGGTCATTAGTGCTTTTGACTGCTACGACTAATTTACTCCCGTCCTCAGTTATCCCTATACCCCGGTTTCCTGAGCCAACCTCAATCTCAGAAATAATTTCGAAATTTTCGAGAGACATAACCAATACGTTACCTTTTTGGCTGGAGATGTATGCGAAGCCTTTCTCGCCGTCCTTCTGGCCATTTGAACAACCGGCTAATAAAGAGACGTTGATCAAAACGAAAATTAGCGTAATAAACATAATTTTTCGATTTAAACTAATTACATTGTGTGTGTTTTTCATAATTACGAACCTAAACATTTGGTGTTAGTCATTAGATGTATGTATTCATGTAACAGGAAAGAATATTTAATATATAAAAAGTATACACGAGCAAGAAAAAATGATTACGGTAGGAACTTTTGAATAATGTCTGACAACAGCAAAAACCCAATTAATTCTTTCAATAACACAGCTATTTTGATTCATTGGGTAATTGCTTTTTTTTTAATGGTCCAGTTTTTAATCGGATTAGATATGGTGGATATTCCGAAAGGACCCGATAGCCCGCGGCCTTTTTGGTTCAATACTCACAAATCTATCGGAATTATTCTTGGGTGTCTGATATTATTCCGACTTTACTGGCGCTTGCGATCCGGAGTTCCGAAGAGTCCAGCCGGCACCCCTACGTGGGAGCGCATTGCAGCAAATATAAGTCATATGCTTTTGTATTTTTGCATGATCCTTATGCCTATTTCTGGGTTGGTGGGTTCTTTATTCTCAAAGTATGACCTTTTGTTTATAGGTATTACAATTCCAAAATTGTTTGAGCATGATCCACTTATTAAGGAACTTATGACAAATACACACCAGTGGACAGCGTACATTTTCCTTACAATCATATGCGTGCACATCCTAGCTGCTGTAAAGCACTTAGTGATTGATTGTGATGGCGTTTTTGAAAGAATGATGCCGAATTTTACGAATTCATTTAACGGCGGCGCGAAGCAAAAAAACGAAGAGAATAGTTAATACATTTCCAATTGTGTGGTTCAGTTGTATGGAAAAAAAGAACTCTAAAGCGAGAGTCAGCGCCTTTCTAGCCCATAGCGTTGCAAAAAAAATACACAATTTAGACGGGAAGTCTTTAATTTTTACAAAATTATTACGAAAAATAGGAAACTTAGTAGAAAAGTTGTACCATTCATGTAGGTAGTTTTATAAATTTATTACGAACGTCTGGAGAATTGAATGAATAAGAATAAGTTAACAGCTGCGTTAAAGAAAAAGGCGCTTGGTGCTGCTATCGCTGTAGCGATTTCAACCCCAGCCTTTGCTGACGTAACTATGTTTGGAATTGTTGACATCGGTGTTGGAAATGACGCTAACGATGTTGATTTTCGCGTTGATGGTGGTGAAGGCAAGACAATTGAACTTCCATCAATTTGGGGAATTAAGGGTTCTGAGGACCTCGGAGGCGGTTTAACAGCTTCTTTTGCTCTTGAGTCAGATTTGGACGCCTCTACAGGTGGAACAAACAGAGGTGGTTCTACCCTATCTGATAGCGGTGCGCGCTTTTGGGCCAGACAAGCAAACATTTCCCTGTCGAATGATATGGGTAGTCTGACATTAGGGCGTATCTACAGCCCGGCATTGTTAGCAATCGCCGGTGTAGATCCAAGAAGCTTCTATGAGAGTCAGTCAGGTCTTGTCCAGTACGCAAACATAGCAGGGACCACTAACACAAATACGCACGTTGATGTATTCCTGGCTAACTCAGTGCAAGTTGCTTTTAACCCTGGACCTCTAAAGGTTGCAGTGGCTTATGGTGCTGGAGAAACATCTGATTCTGGTGCGAACTCAAACACTCACGTTGGTGTAACCTATGCTGTTGAGGATTTAACCGTTATGGCTAATTACATCCAAAACAAGGGAAATAACACAGCCAACGATTCTTTGGGTGAGAACCAAAAGCAGGCTTTCGGAGCCAAGTACACCATGGGCGATATAAAGCTCGGTGGATATTACATTCAGGGTGAATCCACAAGCACAGCTGGTGTAGAGACTGAAGCCAAGGGTTATGGGTTGGGTCTTACCTTTACGTCTGGAAGCAATGAATTCGACGTTGCCTACTACAACACCGAAGTTGAAGATGCGACAGACGCGGAGACTGATAACCTTATCCTCGCTTACAGAAATAATTTAAGTGACCGCACGACTCTATATGCAAAGCTTTGTAGTGCCGACATGGGTGCTAATGGGCAAGCAGGTGCATGTGGTGGTGTACAAGGCGAGAATGAGACATATTATGGATTTGGAGTTTTCCACAAGTTCTAAGCTGGTTTCATGATTTGTCATAAAAACCACAGGCTATTGCCTGTGGTTTTTTTTGTTTAACAAAATATCCAAAAGTTTAGGCATTCAATCTGTGGAAATCCCACATTGGTATTTAATGATTGGCTGAAGCCAAAAAAAGCTGCACCCATTATGGAATGCAGCTTTCCTCTGTGTTGCTTTAGAGATGTTTTCTATGCGTTTTCAGATTAATTAACAGTAATCCTTAGAATTTAATCCTTAAACCAACAGTAAACCCGTCCTGATCACCTCCATTAGCTGGTTGTGAACTGAAACCTTTCTTATGAAGCTCATGATTAGCGGAGGATCCATTGTCGAGATTGCCCACCATTACATATCCGGTAACTTTCTTCGAAAAACTATGGAGCATTGCTAGTTGAGTCATTTCAATTTTTTCTGCTTCATTATCACTTTGCTCAGACGAATGGAAGCCTAAACCTATTTTCGTGTGTTTGCTGATTGGTCCCATAACACTTAAAGAATATCCCTCACCGTCCGCTGAGTAACCTAGGCCTGAAGTTGAATCCGCGTTACTTTCAGCTGATAAATCCCAGTATTGGGCTTTAATAACTATTTTATTATCTGTTTTATAGCTTAAACCGAAACCATATTGGTCCCAATCGCTACTTCCAGTTGAGCCTTTAGCTTCCGAATATGCAACGAAACCGTCAATCCCAGCTACTTTGAAAGTTGCGCCAACCCCAGTTCTAGTATTTCCTGAGCTTTCGCCGGCAACTTCTCCAAACTGATGGTCAAAGTAAAATTTTCCACCGAGCCCATCAATCTTATTAGACTCAAAAAATAAACCGTTATCAATTCTGTCACCAATGGCTATGTAATCGCTCATGGTTTTGAAACCAGCAAAGTTGGAGCCTATCATATCGTACTTAGTGGCAAGCACCTTATCCGCGGTCTTATTTAGTCCAAATGAAACTTTACCCGCAGGAGTTTTCATACCTAGTATACTTTTACGCTTCCAGTAGACGGTACCAATTCCGCTTCCAGTTTTATTATTACCTCCAGCATAACCGGTATCGTTATGAACTTCTGATTCCAGTGCGAAAAAGGCACCATAGCCCCCTCCTAAATCCTCTTTTCCTTTGATGCCCCATCTTGAGGATGAAAGTGGTCCGTATGCAAGGCCAGACAATGTTTCATCATTTGCGCCTGTACCAGAAATGCTTGTCAAACCAGCATCAAGGCGGCCGTAAACTTTCACTGATGCTGCCTGAACTGACGTAGCAAAGCCGGCAACTATAGCAACCGCTAAAATAGACTTTTTCATTCAATTCTCCATATACAAATTAAACAACGCGGACGACCTAAGCCGAACCATCTTTGAGTATTATCCTAAATAAAGTTTTACTAAAGTGTCTGATGCAATTTTTGTAACACAAAGTTAATAAAACTGTCTCAAATTCCCAACTACTTGAAAAACTCTAGGTTGTGTAATTTACTCGAGTTCAATCTTAAAATCTGGTCTGTCATTAATAGATTACTTGAAATTCCCTTTGAAAGAAGGTACCCTTACCTGTTAATTATAGGTATTTACATATGAAAACTTACGTTGCAAAAAAAGAGACGGTTAACAGAGATTGGTTTCTAATTGACGCTAGTGGAAAGGTTCTTGGTAGGTTAGCAAGCGAAATTGCGCATCGATTGAGAGGAAAACATAAACCTGAGTTCACACCTCACGTCGATACTGGTGATTATATCGTTGTCGTTAACGCTACAAACGTGGTTGTCACTGGAAATAAGAGCGACGATAAGAAGTATTATAGACACTCTGGGTACCCTGGAGGCATTTCAGAAACAACTTTTAAACAAATGCAGGAAAAGCATCCAGGACGGGCTATAGAAAAAGCTGTTAAAGGAATGTTACCGAGCGGCCCTTTGGGATATGCAATGTTCAAGAAGTTAAAAGTATACGCCGGGTCTAGTCACCCTCATTCAGCCCAGCAGCCGAGAGTCCTTGACATTTAGCTGTCTTTGCTGAGATTTCTTAGAAAGGAAAATTGTAATTATGGTAGGAGACTATTACTACGGGACGGGCAGGAGAAAAAGTTCTGTTGCCAGGGTTTTCTTGAAAAAAGGATCAGGCAAAATTACGGTAAACAAAAAAGATTTAGGTGAGTATTTTTCTAGGGAAACTGGCAAAATGATTGTTCAGCAACCGTTAGCCCTTATTGACTCAATGGACGCTTTTGATATTAAAGTTACCGTTCACGGGGGTGGTGAATCCGGTCAAGCGGGAGCGGTTCGTCATGGTTTGACTAGAGCTTTGATCGAATATGATCAGGAATTGAAAAGCGGTTTATCCAAGGCTGGTTTTGTTACGAGAGATCCTAGAGAGGTCGAGCGCAAAAAAGTAGGTCTTCACAAGGCAAGAAAGCGGAAACAGTTTTCTAAGAGGTAACTTTGCATACTATCTTTTGAACACCTCAGAAGGTTTTCAATGGTAAGGGATTAAATGAGAGTAGGTGTCGCAGGTTGCTTGGGTTACACTGGATTTGAGTTAGTAAAGTTGTTGGATAGGCATCCAAATATAACATTGGAAGTTCTGACGGCACGTATTCCAGATGCTGTAAAAAAAGATCCTCGATTTTCGTTGCTCTTAAGGGAAAGAAATGACGCGAAAATTAGTACGCTCGAGGATGCAGATTTTTCTGCGTGCGAGTTAGTTTTTTTTGCAACCCCTCACGGGGTATGTATGGAGTATGCAAAAAAACTTTTCAATGAAGGCATTAAAGTTATAGATCTTTCTGCGGATTTTAGGCTGCGCGACCCTAAGATTTTTGAAAAATGGTATGGGATGAAACATTTAGCGCCTGATTTGTTGGACGAGGCAGTTTACGGTCTTCCAGAGTTAAACAGAGCAAACCTCGTTGGTGCGAATCTTGTAGCCATGCCAGGCTGCTACCCGACGTCCGTTATTTTGGGTGTCTTGCCGCTTATGGAGGAAAAATGTTTGATAAAAACTTTACTTGCCGACTGCAAGTCCGGGGTGAGTGGGGCTGGACGATCTGCCAATAGTTCTACGATCTACGGGGAAGTTGCGGAAAACTTCAAGGCTTACGCCATCCATGGACACAGACACCTCCCGGAAATTAAACAGGAAGTAGCTCATGTTGTAAACAAATCTAAGGAACAGTCTAATTCTGACAAAATCGATATTCAGTTTACTCCCCATTTGCTACCGATGTTTAGAGGCTTATATTCTTCTATCTACATAGAGTTAATAGAGGTTATAGAACAAAATGAGTTGACTGAACTTTACAAAGCTCGGTACGCTGATGAACCCTTTGTAAGAATTCTTCCAAAGGGTGTTTTGCCTGAAACGCGTTTTGTACGAGAATCCAACGAAATTCATCTTTATGTAAATAAGTTTGAGGGGTCCAGCTACTTGAATATTTTAGTTGCGGAAGACAACCTTATAAAAGGAGCAGCGGGTCAAGCAATACAAGCTATGAACTTAGTTTTTGGGTTTGCAGAAACTACTGGGTTAAAGTAAAGTATGAGGGAAGGAGAAAATATGCCAACCGAAGTGAAAAAAGAAAATTTAGATGTTCCAACGCCAAGTGAGATGCCTCCGCCTTTTGTGTTCACAGATGCTGCGGCAAAGAAAGTAAAAAGCCTTATTGAAGAGGAAAACAACCCAAATTTAAAATTAAGGGTTTATGTCCAGGGTGGGGGATGCTCAGGTTTCCAATATGGGTTTACATTTGATGAGGTTGAAAATGAAGACGATGCTAAAATGGAGCGCTTAGGGGTTTCGCTGCTGATTGATTCCATGAGTTACCAGTATCTAACTGGGTCTGAGATTGATTTTAAAGATGATCTAGAAGGAGCTCAATTTGTAATCAGAAATCCTAACGCAGTAACTACTTGTGGATGTGGATCAAGTTTTTCGGTGTAAAGGGTTTTAATCTTCGCTCGCCTTTCCTATCTCCTCAATAATTTTTTTTGCATCTCCGAATACCATCATTGTGCTATCCATATAAAATAATTCGTTGTCCAATCCTGCGTATCCGGATGCCATAGATCTTTTATTAACAATTACAGATTGAGCTTTGAAAACCTCTAATATTGGCATTCCAAAAATAGGACTTCCAGGAGTTTTAGCTGCGGGATTCACAACATCGTTTGCTCCCAACACAAGAACCACGTCGGTTTGATTGAATTCAGAATTAATATCCTCCATTTCGAATACTTGATCATACGGTACCTCTGCTTCAGCCAGTAGAACGTTCATATGACCGGGCATTCTACCAGCTACGGGGTGAATTGCGTACCGAACTTGAATTCCCTTTTCTATTAATTTGTCTGTCAGCTCTTTAAGTGCATGCTGTGCTCTGGCAACAGCCAGACCATAACCAGGAACAATTATCACAGAATCTGCATTTCCAAGCATAAAAGCAGCATCATCAGCAGACCCCGTTTTGATTGGTTTTGACTCTCCTGAGTTCTGGGCTAAATCTGTTTCGCCACCAAAGCCACCTAAAATTACGCTCAGAAAGGCTCTATTCATGGCCTTGCACATGATGTAAGACAAGATGGCCCCTGAGGACCCGACTAATGAGCCAGCAACAATTAGCATACTGTTTCCTAAGGAAAACCCTATTCCAGCAGCAGCCCAGCCAGAATAGCTATTTAGCATAGAAACGACGACTGGCATATCAGCACCTCCAATCGGTATTATGATCAAAACTCCGACAATAAATGAAAGCGCTAAAAGCAGGAAAAAAGCAGCCCAGTTTTCAGTCAATGTAAATATTACTCCTAGTGCAATTATGGATAGGCCGACTATAAGGTTTACAAAATGTTGTCCAGAAAAAATAATTGGCGCTCCTTGAAATAGTCGAAACTTATATTTTCCAGAAAGCTTCCCAAAAGCGATTACAGAGCCAGAAAACGTAATTGCACCAATTGCAGCACCTAAGAATAACTCCAATCTATTCCCGGCAGGAATCTGCATTCCTTTTTCAGTAATATTCAGAGCGTGCGGTTCGATGACAGCCGCGATTGCGATAAATACGGCAGCCAGGCCAACCATCGAGTGCATGAAAGCAACTAGTTCTGGCATTTTTGTCATTTCGACCTTCTTTGCCATGGTTGCCCCAATTCCTCCCCCCAATGCAATACCCAATGCTACTAATACGACCCCCGATAGCAGACTGTCAGTTCCTAATACGTTTGCCATGTTTCCAATCAAACCAAAAGTACTGATGGTTGCTATTAGCATTCCAACCATCCCAAAGACATTTCCCCGTATAGAGGTTGTTGGGTGGGAAAGACCTTTCAGGGCTTGAATAAAACAAACTGAGGCGACAAGATAAAGTAATGTAACAGTATTAATTGAAAAATCTAACATATCATCTCGTCCTTATTTCTTTTCTTTTTTCTTAAACATTTCTAGCATGCGCCTTGTGACTAAAAACCCTCCGAAAACATTCACAGATGCTAGCGTAATCGCGAGAAATCCCATCAATTGACCCATTGTTGTCTCAGTGAGTGCTCCAGCCATCATAGCTCCAACAATAATGATTGCAGAGATGGCATTCGTTACTGCCATAAGCGGTGTATGAAGTGCTGGGGTGACGTTCCATACTACGTGATAACCAACATAAATTGCTAAAACGAAAATAATTAAATTCATTACTGTTGGGTTTATGGCTTCCATAATTGGCCCTCCTTAATTACCAGTGTTGCCTGCACAATATCATCGTCATCAGGAATGACTAAAGTTTTCTCTTCACTTATTATGAGCCTAGCGAAATCGTAGATGTTCCTAGAATATAAAGCTGATGAATCGCTCGAAACCATTGCAGGTAGATTCGGATAACCGATTACTTTAACGCCATTAAACTCTTTAATGGTATCTATCTCGGAGCCCTCACAGTTTCCACCTTGTTCTACTGCCATATCAACAATTACGGAACCAGGCTTCATGCTTTGAACCATATCATTCGTAATCAATAACGGAGCTTTTTTCCCAGGTATCAAAGCGGTTGAGATCACCATATCAGCCTTTGCAATTTTCTCAGCGACTCTTTCAGATTGTCTTTTAAGCCATGAGGCAGGCATAGCTTTAGCATAACCCCCTTCCCCCTCTGCGGCAGCTATTTCTTCTTCAGTCTCTAATGGAACATCAATAAATTTTGCTCCAAGAGATTCTATTTGTTCTTTAACACTCGGCCGAACGTCTGACGCTTCAACTACTGCCCCTAGCCTTTTTGCCGTTGCTATTGCCTGCAAACCTGCTACCCCAGCTCCTAGAACAATTACTTTAGCCGCTTTCGTTGAACCCGCAGCAGTCATCAACATAGGAAAAAGCTTTGGGTATTCTCCGGCTCCGACTAAAACAGCTTTATAACCCGCAATATTTGCTTGCGAAGATAAAACATCCAATGTCTGGGCCCGGGTCGTACGAGGCGCAGACTCCAGTGCGAAGGCAGTTATACCCTTTTTCGCTATTTCAGCGAGATATTCTTTATTATAAGGCTCCAACATTCCAACTAAGGTTGTACCGCTTTTTAAATCATTTAATTCCGCTTTTTGAGGTGTTCTGACTTTTAAAACTAATTCCTTTTTAAAGGCTTCTGACTGGTTACATATCTTTGCACCAGCAGCTTCGTAGTCCAAATCACTGAAATAAGCAGAATTCCCAGCGTTTTCAGCAACGTATACATCAACTCCTAATTTAATAAATTTTTTTATTGTTTCAGGTGAGCCAGCTACACGGGCCTCACCCACAAAAGTTTCTTTTGGAATACCTATTTGCACTCGTATTCTCCTAAAATGAATAATCGATTAAATTTTTTTCGAACATGACTAAAAAATTTGACATAATTGTTGGCTTATCAGGTGGGGTTGACTCTAGCGTTGCCGCATATCTGCTCCAACGAAAAGGACATAAAGTAAGAGCTGTATTCATGAAAAATTGGGACAGTGATAATGAGGGTGGAGATTGCAGTAGTAAAGAGGATTTTCTGTCAGCCGCAACAGCCGCAGATATGTTAGATATTCCCCTCGAGTTTGTTTCCTTTTCAAAACAGTATAAAGACATGGTTTTTAAAGATTTTGTAAATGAATATTCTGTTGGAAGAACCCCAAATCCTGATATATTCTGCAACTCCGAAATTAAATTTAAAGCCTTTTTAGAGCACGCAAAAGGTTTGGGCGCTGATTACCTGGCAACAGGACACTATGCCTGCTCAGAACTAAAAGAATGTCAGTATAACCTAATAACAGCTTCTGACAAAAAAAAAGATCAAACTTATTTCTTGTATCGGTTAAATCAGATGCAACTAGCTCATGTCATATTTCCAGTCGGCGGACTAACCAAAGATGCAGTTAGAGAAATTGCCACGGAGATCAACCTACCGAATGCCCAGCGATCAGATTCAATGGGCATCTGTTTTATAGGAAAAAAACAATTTAGCTCATTTATTTCCGAATTTATCGACAAAAAACCTGGCCGAATTTGTACTGAAAATGGAGAATGTATAGGGGAACATAATGGTTTGCATTTTTATACTATTGGTCAGCGCAAGGGAATCGGAATAGGGGGCTTAAAGATGGCAAGTTCCGCGAAAACTGGGCTACCATGGTTTGTTGCTGAAAAAAGAGTTGATGAAAACACGTTAATTGTTGTGCAGGGCTCAGATCATCCAATGTTATACAAGGATGTAATTGAGGCTAAATCGTTACATTGGATTTCCGGAAAGGCTCCACCGGTTGGGAGCCAAATAAAAATTAAAATCAGACATAGTCAATCTATGACAGATGCAGTTATTGACTCTTGCAACGATATACTTAAGGTAAAGGTTAGCAGACCCCTTTGGGGAGTGGCTCCTGGGCAATCGATTGTCTGTTATGCAGGTAAAATATGCTTGGGTGGGGGGATAATTTCTTAGTTTTGAAAGAATTTTTATGAATGAAAACGAACTCTTTGCAATTTGTCCACTGGATGGAAGGTATAAAAGTCGGATTGGTATATTAGAGGAAACCTTCTCTGAAGCTGCCTTGATTACTTACAGAGTAAAAGTCGAAATTCTTTGGTTTAGGAGACTTTGCCTCGAATCGGTTGGAAATCTAACTGCTCCAGATAAAAAACTAGAAAAGCAACTGGATTCGTGGATTTCCGAGTTCTCCGTTAATGATGTAAAGGAAATCAAATCAATTGAAAAGGAAACTAACCACGATGTGAAAGCAGTGGAGTATTTCCTGAAACGAAAGGCAAGAGAGTCAGACAGTACTTTTTTGAAAAATCATGTTGAGATGTTCCACTTTGGGTGTACATCTGAAGATATAAACAATCTTGCTTATGCGGGAATGTTGAGAGATGCTAGAAAAAAAATATTAGTTCCGACACTTAACTCACTGATAGATATATTGAAACAATTGATTTTTAGCAGTGCGAGTTTGCCAATGATGTCTAGGACCCATGGACAACCCGCCTCCCCAACAACTTTAGGTAAGGAATTAGCCAACTACAGGAGACGTATTAGATTGTCTCGAGATCACTTTTTAGACGTGCAAATTTTGGGAAAACTTAATGGAGCAGTTGGAAACTTTAATGCACACGTTGTTGCAGACTCAGAAAAAAATTGGCTTGATATTTCGAGATCATTTATTGAAGAGGATTTGGGCCTCATTGTGAATGAAATGACTACGCAAATTGAGCCACACGATTGGATAGCCCGATATTCGAATGAGCTAGTTGTTATTAATTCCATCATGATCGACTTCTGCAGAGATATTTGGTCGTATATCTCTTTGGGTTACTTTACGCAAAAAAAAGAGAAGAATGAGGTGGGTTCATCGACAATGCCTCACAAAGTTAATCCAATCGATTTTGAAAACGCTGAGGGCAATTTGGGATTATCATCTTCACTATTACAGCATTTTTCCACAAAGTTATTAATCTCACGTTATCAGCGGGATTTGAGCGATTCAACGGTAATGAGAAACATTGGTGTGGCGGTTGGCTATACCCTTTTAGCACTTGACTCAACAGTCCGTGGACTGAAAAAAATTGTACCGAATAAGGTTAAGATTTCTGATGATTTGACGGATACCTGGGAAGTTCTCGCAGAGCCGATACAAATGGTGATGCGAAAAAATGGAATTGCCGATGCTTATGAGAGATTAAAAGAAATATCCAGAGGCGAGACTCTCGGGAAGGATCAGATATATAATTTTATATCGGACCTTGATATTCTTGAAGAGGACAAAGAGGCGCTTTTATCGCTGCTACCGTCCAGATATGTTGGATTGGCGGAGGAGTTGGCTATAAAAGAAGCGGAAAAAGATTGAAAGATGCTTGAATTCATAAAAAAACAACCGATTCATTCATTATGATCCGTATTTTTTCAAAAATTATGTTTGCATTTCTTGTTTTAGTCACGAATAGCTCGATGGCTGAAAAAAGGTGTTTAGTCTCATCTAAAACAACGTTGTTGTATTATGAAAGAATCCAATCAGTTACTATTTGGGCAAATAATTTAAAGAATGCCGAAAAAAAATTTCGCAGAATATTTCCTCATAGAACAAATATTATGAGGATAAGGTGCCGTGAACACGTAAATCCATACGAACGAATTCCTTAAGGTTCTAAAAATTCTTCTTTTTTCTTTACAGGTTGTACAAGATCTTTTCTTGAAATCCCAAGCCAAATTGTTATTGGTGCCATCACGAATATGGAAGAGTAAATTCCAAATATTATTCCAATAGTAAGGGCAAGAGCGAAATAATGAAGGGCTGGTCCCCCAAATATTAACATTGCTAAAACCACAGTTTCAGTTGTGCCGTGAGTAATGATTGTTCGAGACATTGTTCGTGTAATGGCATTGTTTATAGTATCAACAACTGATGCCTTCCTCATCCTGCGGAAATTCTCACGAATTCTGTCTGCAACAACTACTGATTCATTCACTGAATAACCCAATACAGCAAGAACTGCAGCTAGCACAGACAAAGAAAACTCCCATTGGAAGGCAGCAAAGAATCCCAAAATAATAACGACATCATGAAGGTTAGCTACTATCGCAGCTATCGAAAATTTCCATTCAAAACGAACTGCAAGGTAAATCATAATTCCAATGATTACAAAAATTATCGCAAGTAACCCATCAAAAGCAAGTTCACTTCCTATTTGAGGCCCAATATATTCGATTCGTCGAAGTTGTGCTTCTTCTCCCGGGTTAAGATTTTTAATCTCATCATAAATTTTTTCAGCTGAGTCTTTTTTCTTATCATCTAAAGGGACTTTAATTAAAACATCTTTTGAGGAACCAAACCGTTGGACCTGGAAGTCATCAAATCCTACCTGTTTCAACTTTGACCTAATCTGTTCTATTGGAGCCTCATTTTCGAATGAAACCTCAATAACCGTTCCGCCTGTAAATTCAATTGAAAAGTGTAGGCCTTTATAACTTATAAAAATGATTGATCCAATAAAAACAAATATTGAAAGCACATTGAGAAGGCTTGCATGCTTCATAAAGGCGATATCTTTTTTAAACTTGAAAAATTCCATACCCCTCAGCCAATTGCTAATTTTGAGATTTTCTTTTTTCGTCCGTAAATGAGATTAACTAACCCTCTAGAAAAAAGAACCGACGAAAACATAGATGTGAGAATCCCTAAGACGTGAACTACAGCAAAGCCTCTTATGGGACCAGACCCAAAAACAAGCAGGGCAAGCCCCGCAATAAGTGTGGTTACATTTGAATCTAAAATAGTGGCCCAGGCTTTTTCATAACCACTGGATATGGCGGTAGACGGAGCAGACCCATTCCGAATTTCTTCTCTGATTCTTTCGTTGATGAGCACATTTGAGTCAATTGCCATTCCAAGCGTTAGGGCCATTGCTGCGATTCCAGGTAGAGTCAGCGTAGCCTGAAGAAGCGAAAGCAAGGAAATTAGTAGGGTAATATTTAAGGATAGAGAAAGTGCCGACACCATACCAAAAATGAAATAGTAGGCAATTATGAATATTACTATTGCAACAAAACCCCACAATGTTGAATTAAATCCTTGAGCTATATTATCAGCTCCTAGACTTGGACCAATTAATCTTTCTTCGATTATCTCCATAGGGGCTGCCAATGAACCTGCCCGTAGTAAGAGAGCAATATCAGCAGCTTCCGTAGTAGTCATGCTCCCAGAAATTTGAACTCTACCTCCGGGAATTTCAGCCCTTATTACAGGAGCTGTAATTACTTCACCTGAACCTTTTTCAATAAGAAGAATCGCGAGTCTCTTGCCAACATTTTGTCGTGTAATTTCTCTAAACACCCTAGTTCCCTTTGGATCTAAGGTTAAGTGAACCGCTGGTTCTAAAGGATTTTGAGAATCAAATCCGGCCTGTGCATCAGTTAAGTTTTGCCCTGTAATTAAAACTTCTTTTTTTAGCGCAATCGGCTCATTCTCTCTGTTTTTCATTAATTCTACATCCGGAGGTATTTTTTTTTCTGCGATCTTTGTCCTGGTTTCAGGAGTATCATCTACTAGCCTCACCTCTAAGGACGCAGTCCTTCCCAGGATTTCTTTTGCCTTAGCAGTGTCCTGTACTCCGGGTAATTGTACAACGATGCGATTTCGTCCTTGTTGCTGCACTATAGGCTCCGCAACACCTAACTCGTTTATTCGATTAGATAGAGTGATGATATTCTGTTTAAGGGCTGTTTCCTCTAATAGAACTCTTGTATTTTCTAGAAGGGTACCTTCGAGCTTATCATTCTCCGCAACTGGTTCCTGAACGGTCCATTGAATATCAGGGATTTCGGATGTTAGAATGTCACGCGTCTTTGAAATATCTGAACTATTCTTCAATTTGATACTCATCGATGTATCGGATATCAATATTTCGGTGTACCTGATTTTATTTTTTCTTAGAAGCGATCGCATATCCGTAGCTACATTTTCCAACTTTGTAGAAATTACAGCGCTCTGGTCAATCTCTAACATAAAGTGCACTCCGCCTCTCAAGTCTAACCCGAGATACATGGGAAGAGCATTTATTGCGGCTAACCAATTCGGAACGTCCGAGACAAGATTTAACGCAATTACGTAATTTCTTTCTTCATTATTCAGCTGGGTTTCTAAAAATGTTTTAGCCTTTAACTGCTCCTCCGTTGAAGAGAACCTGATTTTTATCGTGCCTCCTCCAATTGTATTTGCGTGAGAGATTTTATTGAAAGATATACCCTCACCGTTAAGCTGATCGTTTAGCTGTTTAACTAAGCCGAATTCCACTTTGACCGTGGCCTTTCCGGGGGAAATTTGTATTGCTGGAGCTTCTCCATAAAAATTGGGTACAGTAAATATGAGCCCAAAACATAAGGCTCCGAACATTAGTAAAAGTCTCCAGGGTTCAGGTTTGTTCATAAGAAATTAAATAGTGAAAGGTTGGCAGTTTGTTGGTCAAAAAATTTCTTTAATTGTTCCCTTTGGTAGTAAAGTTTCGGCTGCTTGTCGTTTTACGATAAACTCCGTTTTATTTTGGGCATCTCCAACTTCTAAAGTTATATATGTTGAGTTAATGTTAATGATTTTCCCAACAATGCCGCTACTAGTTATGATTTCATCTTGTTTTTGCAGATTCTCTACGAGGTTTTTGTGCTCCTTAGCTCGCTTCATTTGGGGTCTTATCATGAGGAAGTATAAGACTACAAACATAAGTATTAAGGGAAGAAGACTTATGAGAGGGTCTTGGGCCGCGGTATTTTGCGCGTGGGCGTAAGAAATCATATCAATTCTCCAAAAAGTACAGTATAAAAGCTAAATAGGTGAGGATACACGATTTAGAAAAGATTTTTACCAGATACTCTTTGCATATGACATTTTTATTAACTTCCACTGATGATGATGCCAGAGCAGGTACACTTAGCCTTCCTCACGGAGAGGTTCTCACCCCTATATTTATGCCTGTTGGTACCTATGGGGCCGTGAGAGGCTTATCAAGTGATGTTTTAGAAAATTTGGGAGCTCAAATAATTCTTGGAAATACTTTCCATCTCTGGCTGAGGCCTGGACTAGATAACATAAAAAAAAGCGGGGGGCTTCACCAGTTTATTAGTTGGAATAAACCAATCCTTTCAGATTCTGGAGGGTTCCAAGTGTGGTCCCTTAAGAATTTATCAAAACTTAGTAGCGATGGTGTGTGTTTTCAGTCTCCAGTTTCCGGAGAAAAATTATTTCTATCTCCAGAACGTTCAATAGAGATACAGAATGTACTAAATACTGATATTGCAATGGTCTTTGATGAATGCACTAGTTGGCCTGTTGATTACGACGATGCTGCTTCATCCATGAGACTCTCTATTGAGTGGGCAAGGAGAAGTTACCAAGCGTTTCAACCTAAGAGCGGAAACAAACTTTTTGGGATCATTCAGGGTAGTATGTACGAGGATTTACGTCGTGAGTCTTTGGCTGCAATTACTGATTTGAATTTTGATGGTTACGCCATAGGTGGTTTGTCTGTTGGAGAGAATAAAGAAGATATGCATCGCATATTAGAATTCACAGTTCCGAAAATGCCAAAAAATTCTGTACGTTACCTTATGGGTGTTGGTACTCCCGAAGATCTTGTTTATGCTGTCTCTAAGGGCATAGACATGTTTGACTGTGTCATGCCAACGAGAAACGCCAGAAATGGTTTACTTTTCACCAGGCTTGGTAATGTGAAAATTAGAAACTCAAAATTTAAAAGCGATTTCTCTCCTATTGAGGAAAACTGTCAATGTCCAGTTTGCTCACCACAACTGCATGGCTTCAATCACCCCTTCTACAGCAGAGCATATATTCACCACCTCCAAAAAATAAATGAAATGCTAGGGTCTATATTAGCGAGTCAACATAATGTTTGGTTTTATCTCAAGATCATGCAGGAAATGCGAGTTGCTATCAGCGAAAAAACGTTTTCGTCATGGAGGAAAATTTTTCTTGAGAGTAGATCTATCGAGGCCTAAAGGCCAACATGGCATCCCCATAACTGAAAAATCGAAAACGGTTTTTTATCGCGTATTGATAAATTTCAAGGCATTTTTCCCGTCCCAAAAAAGCAGAAATTAGTATAAAAAGAGTTGATTTGGGTAAGTGGAAATTGGTGATCAGTCCGTCAACTAATTTAAATTTGTATCCCGGTCGTATAAAGATATTAGTCTGTCCAAACATACTTTCATCGTGAAAATCATTTAATTTAAATTTATTTAAATGGTTCTGCTTAATTTCTAAAGATTCTAAAGCCCGTAATGAAGTCGTTCCCACAGCAATTATCCTTTTTTTATTTCTCTTTGCTTTTATTATCTTAGAGATGGCTTTTTCACTAACAGAGAAATATTCGGTATGCATATCATGATTTGAAATGTCTTCTTCAATTATCGGGGTAAATGTTGCGAGTCCTACATGTAGGGTCAGGAATACTGTATCTATATTCTTACGTTTTAGTTGTGCAAAAGTCTCACTGTCAAAATGCAAACCTGCAGTTGGGGCGGCTAATGAACCAGCTGTTTTAGCATATATTGTTTGATATCTTTCTTCATCAAGCTTGTCCGGTACTCTGTCAATATAAGGGGGCAAGGGAATTTTCCCAAATTGTTTAATTAAGGAATCGATGGAAAGTGAAGAAGAAATTATGCAAAATTTAGAGCCCACCTCCAAAAGATCTTCGACTATTAAATGGTGCTCATCTTTTCCAAAAAATAACCTAATCTTTTCCCGTAATTTTTTTTTTGGTTTTACCATTGCGCAGAAATAGACTCTTGAATCCTCACACCGTATGGATTTAGTATCCAAAATAAAAATCTCAATTTTTGCCCCAGTTTCTTTGAAGCATTCTATTCTTACAGGGACTACCTTCGAATCGTTGAATACTAACAGATCATCTTCTTTGAGAAAATTTGCCACACATGAAAACGTACTTTCTTTAAATTTCGATTCAAGAGAGCAATCCTCTTTTTTGTGATTTATTACCAGTAATCGACTTGACGAACGTTTTGAAGTCGGTTTTTGTGCTATTAACTCTTTCGGTAATGAAAAATCATAGCTTTTTAATTTGTTGTCAATCATAAATAAAAAATGAAGTAAAAAGCCAACACTAGCAAGAGTATTCCCATGGTTATGAAATAAACATTTTTCTTCCATGCTGTCAGTTTTTTTCTGTTAATATCAAACGCCCAATAAATTGTACTAAGACTATTGATAAACCCGGTTTTATCGGCGAGTATATTTGGACTAACTGCATAGGACATTAACTTGTTTGAAAACCATTCAGATATAAATTGTAAATGACGATTTTTCTGCAGAAGGGTGACATTAAAAAATACAATTAAACGGGTTTTTTTCATACCGTTGCTCGCTTCTTGGACAAAAGTTTCATCTAAAATCACTGGTCCACCATCTTTCCACCAGTAACGCTGCCAATCACCATCGATGCCCCATTTTTCGGAATTAGGAGTAATCAACCTCATATAATATCTCAGTGATTCTGCAAATGGATCTCTACGGGGATTTGCTTTTCTCTTAGGAAATAGTTCTACAAACATTGCAGCTTTTGTACATTTCATTTTTTTAAGTATAGCAACTAGGCTGGGGAAGAAATCTAAAGTAGATGGATGTTTAAAACCATACCATTTTAAATGAAACTTTTTAACCTATATTTAAAGAGGAGTAGAAGCCAACGTAATTATTTTTCAAATTTTGTTTTATTCTTGCTTGACCATGCTAAATTCCCCATCTCGAAACACTTACCAGTTCTCTGTTATTAGGTACCGCCAACAAAGTGGTCTTTCGAAACAAAAGGTCCAGATCGAATTTTTCATTCGAGTACAAATTAAATAAGGTATTGAGCGGTGCTAGTATGACGCTTTGGTCGATAAAGTTTTACCACGTGTTGGTTTTATTTTTCCACTGAGGAAGAAGAACAATATTAAAATTAACCAAACGCAGATAAAGAGCCATTTATCTTTATAATCATCCTTAGCAAAAGGATACTTTCTATCATAGAAAAATCCACAATAAGTCTTTGCCGTATTGAGTATGTCCACGTTATACTGATTTTTTATTTAAAAAGAAATGTTCATTGCCAGAGTGGCGGAATTGGTAGACGCACCGGATTCAAAATCCGGCGCCAGCAATGGTGTGCGGGTTCAAGTCCCGCCTCTGGCACCATTAAAGACTCTCATTAGAAAGAATAAATAACGCCGACACTCACTTGATTGTTTAAAATGTCCGTTTTAATTTGACCGCCCCCGTCTAGATCCGCCTTCATAGGTGTGTAAGTTATTCGATACTCTGCGAATGTTTTCCATGACTCAGCAAGATTGTATCTTAGTCCGGCCATTACTTGATACGCAGGCCCAGTTCTTTGATAGTCATAAGTTTTTCCGCCAGTTCCAGTCGCACCTTCTACATCAACGTGGGGGTAAGCAATACCAATTCCGACTCCAATATACGGGTCCAGCTCAGTATTCATGGCAATAAGCGAATCAATTTTATATAGAGCAAGCAGAGTTAGTGTGTTTATGCCATCTGTAAATTCAAGTCTTTCGAGATTTCCGGGCAGGTTCTTTGCTTTCACTTTACTATGGTTGAAATCCACAGCAAATTCCAAATCAGTGTTTTCTAATCCATTTACACTTAGTCTGTACCCATAATATATTGGGGACTCGAAGGATTCTCCTTCCCACCCATTAACGGAATACTTTCCGTCATCTATACCGTAACTAATTGATGCATTCGAAAAAGTTACACTACTATGCGCGGCCTTATTAAAACCTCCGTAGAGAGAGACATCGAAGTTGGCTCCAAAACCTATACACTGAAACACAAGTAAAGTTATTCCCAAAGATAACTTACGAAATAGACAATAAGATTTTTTCATATGTAATACATTTCACGGAAAAAGTTTTGATTATTCTGTAGGTTACCGGTCTTTATAAGAAAAAATCAAGTTAATGAGTAAAAATCCAATACCTTGAAGTGTTATCGTGAGACCAAACAGTATCGAAGAAGCAACACTATTCTCAAGGCCATAACCAAGAAACGATAAAAAGAGAGCCGAACTGTACTCGCGAGGGCCAAATCCCGCGAGGCTCAAAGGTATAGCTGCAGAAAGAAAAATAATTGGGACAATTATGAGGCATTGAGAAACTGAGATATTTACACTAGTTGCTTTGAGGCAGAGGAAGAAGGATACCGCAAAAAATACTTGTGACAAGATGGAAGCAAAAACAGTGATCTTTTTTTTGCTTCTGATGAGCAAAAGGTTAACCGCAGCAAGGCCAGTGGTGGATTTCGAAAAAAAAATTTTAATTTTGGAGTTCAAAAAGGGTACCAATACTACAATAAATAAAAGCAAGAAGTACAACAAAACGAAGGTACTTTGCTCGAGGTAAAGTTCGTTAGCAAAAAATATATTTCTCTCGAATATAATCGAGTAAAAAATGGTCAACACTGCAAGTAAGCAAAGTGCCCAGAGCCCATGAACTCTGTCTGCAAAAACGCTCAGCATAACTTTCTTTGATGGCTTTAATTTGGAGGCAAGTTCTCTTGATGAGTTTGGTGTTGAAAGTCGCACTGATCGGTAAAAATCACCTCCTAACATGCCAACAGGTACAACTGTAGAAAAGCTTATACTTTCGAAATATACTTTTATCGCCTTCCAAAATTTCATTTTTGAGTCACAGTTTAGGATCTTTGTCCATCGAAAAGCACAAGCAACATTGCCACAAAAACTAAAAATACATGCTAAAAATAAACTCCGTTTATCTGAATATGAAATTACAGAAAATATTTCATTCGTATCGATGAAATAAAAAAAACCTACTAGAAGTAACACAGATATTGTTACTTGTATGGATTTAGTTTTCATTGAGATTATTTTTTTAGTTTTATTTGATACTGCTTTCTTCCGCTAGGTTCATGATAAATTCGGATGAGTAGCTCGCCTAGTAAACCCACCGCTAACAACTGGGTACCCAACAAGGTCAGCAGTAAGCCTAGTGTTAACAAGGGACGCGTTCCGATTTCGCTACCGAAAATAATTTTTTCAAAGAACAACCACAAAAAGATTAGCAAGCCTGCGCTTAACATTGTAAGTCCGATACCACCAAACGCATGGATTGGTCTATGCATGTATCGTCTTGAAAACTGGATCCAGATAAGGTCCAAAATTACCCTTAACGTTCTGTCGATCCCGTATTTAGACTTTCCAGTTATCCTAGGATGATGCTTTACGGGAATTTCAATTATTTTAGCTCCAACTTCTGCAGCTATGGCTGGTATAAAACGATGCATTTCTCCGTACAACCTAAATTTTGAGACCAGTTCCCTCCTGTATCCCTTGAGCGAACAACCATAGTCCCTTAACTTTATTCCAGTTGTATAGGAAATTAAATAATTTGCAAACATCGATGGTAGTTTTCTGTTTAATGTCGAATCCTGGCGATCTTTTCTCCAACCTGCGACAAGGTCTATTTCATTATTATCTTTCAATATATCTATAATTTTTGGTATATCAGCAGGATCATTTTGCAAATCTCCATCCATTGTTATCAGTACATCACCCGAACAGTAATCAAATCCAGCTTGCAGCGCAGTGGATTGTCCATAGTTTCGCGCTAAACTCACAACATGTAAATTTTGGTTTGTAAGCTGTATTTCTTTTAATGTCGCTCCTGTACCGTCTGTGGAACCATCGTCAACGATAATAATTTCGTACTCAAAATTTAACCCTAAATTTCTTAAATTCTGAGTATTCTCCACGAGTTTCTCGATGGCATCCACTTCATTAAATACGGGAATAATAATAGATACTAGCTTAATCATACATTATTAAACCATATCCTCTTTATCAACCCAAACAAGCAGTACCTTTTTATTTGTTTTTCCTTGTATTAGTAAATTACCTGTATTTTTGGCGGTTGCGATTTCCACTGTACTATACTGCTCTCTCAGTCTCTTCATGGTTTTCTGCAATGTATCTTTGTTATTGTCAATCAATAGGATGAAAAGAAGTCGTTCTTTTTTTTCTATTTTGGACAAGGGGTATTTAAGATCCCAATGATTATAAACCCCTTTAGTATTAATCGACCTAATTTTATGACCAGGAAGATATAACGATAAAGTTGCAAGTAAACCGCGGTCATTACTTACAATAATTCTTCCTTCCTTGTAATTAATATCTCTTACTACATTAGCGATTGTTTTATATCCTTCGACCTGAAGAAAAGGGTTAGTCGTCACTAAACCGTTAGCACTTAAATTACCTAATATTCTTGGGCCATTTAGGAATAAAAGTAAAAACAGAAGGTTTATCACGACAGTTATTTGAACAGCAAGTTTCATTAATTTTGTTTGGGCAGATTTTTTCTGCTCTTTTACGACCAGGGTAGAAAAATAGATTACGATTGGTATCGAAATTGGCGATGCCCAATTAATCTCGGTTTCACTAATTAAACTCAAAATGGACATCGTTATAAAAATTGGCAGACTAAAAACAGCAGAAATAACCCACACCTCTTTTAAGTTACAGTGACATTCCTTAAGATTTATTAACTTTTGTTTAGTATGGAATAAATGCCAATTTTTTCTTAGTGAAACCAAAAAAACGAAGAGGATGATAGGACTGAATATAATTAATTGACCAATAAAAAATTCTATTAGTGGACCAATTTGTACTTCTGTGCCTTTATCGAGAGAGGTCATTTCTACGTGATGCTTTAATGCTGGGAATTCGTGGGTTATATTCCATATGACATTTGGACAAAAAATCAACAAGGAGATGCTAGTTGCTGTAATAATTTGCAACCAACTAAACTGATTCAATTTTAGAAGTAAAAAAAGTGCAGATATGCAAAAAAATATCATTGAATACTTTGTGAGAAGACCAAATCCAACCCCTATTGCACAACACAAGAGCCAAAAAAAAGATCCATTTCTGAGAGTCATAACAAAGAAAAAAGTTGATGTAGACCAAAGTAACAATAACCATGCGTCAGTTGTTGCGAACTGACTGTAAAAAGTTGATAAAGGTAGGGTTAAAAATAAAAATGCTGACAAGTAAGCGGCCTTAACATTATTTGTTAATCTAAAGGTACTAAGCCCACAAAAGATTGATGATAAGAAAAATGCAATGGGTTGTAATGATCTGTAGCATTGGTAACTTTCGCCACAAGCTTGATTCATAGGACTAAGCACCCAAGCAATGAAAGGTGGTTTTGAAAAATAACCCGTTTCTAAATTTTTAGACCAGAATATATATTGAGCTTCGTCTATCGCTAAATCAATATTCCCAAGTAACGATGGGCTAAAGATCGCATAGAGTTTGGCAAAGAGTATCGAGAAAAATAAAATACAAATGATAAAGAAAAACGTCTTATTATTTTTTGTCAGCATAACTTCTAGTAATATAAGAAAACAAAACTACAGCATCAAAATTATGAGTAAAAACAAATATGTTCATTTGCGTATGCAATCAGAGTACTCTGTCAATAATAGTACGATTAGGTTACCAGATGTAGTTCGCAGTGCGGTATTTGATCAGCAGTCTGCTTTAGGCTTGACAGATCTAGGAAACACATTTGCTTATATAAAGTTCTATCAACTAGCGAGAGACAGCGGAATTAAACCGGTTTTGGGTATTGAACTGCGTCTTCGAATGGATTCTAAGGCGTTAGAAACTCCTCGAGTAATTTTGCTGTGTAAAAATCGATTAGGTTACAAAAAGCTTTGCAGAATAGTGTCACGTGGATGGCTTGACTATGATCAGTTATGGCAACAAGGGACAATTAGTCTTGACTGGTTTTTAGAAGATGATCCTCTATTAGGAGGGAGAATGTCGGATGATTTGATATGTTTATCAGGGGGAATATTTGGTGAGTTGGGTTTGAATAGTTTAAAAACAGAAGTAACAGAAAAAAAAGTACTGGATAAAACACAAGAATATCTAAAAATTTTTGGAGACAACTTTTACTTAGAGACTCAAAAAGCTGGATTTTTACATGAGGATATTTTTTTTAAAAAGACGTTGTATATTGCTGACAAACTTAGCATTCCGATTGTTGCGACGCATCCAATTCAATTTTTAGAAAAAGCTGAGTTTTCAGCTCATCAAGCCCGTGTAGCAATATCAGAGGGAGAAACACTGACATCGCTCAAAACGAGTACTAACTATACATCTGAGCAATATTTTTTAAGTCAAGATGAAATGGTGATGAGATTTAAAGATTTTCCAGGGGCATTAGAAAATACGTTAGAAATAGTAAAGCGTTGCAATTTAGAGTTTGAGTTTGGCAACGTTCAATTACCAAAATTTTCTATTGGGGGCAGTACTTCCATGGCTGAGTATCTCAAGGAAAAAGCTTTTGAAGGCCTAAAGCAAAGACTACCACCTGAAGTCTTTTCTGTTGAAAAGAAACAAAAATACGAGAGTAGACTAATTTTAGAATGTGATGTTATTTCGAAGATGGGGTTTTCTAGTTATTTTCTAATCGTTGCGGATTTTGTGAATTGGGCAAAAAATAATGATGTACCTGTTGGCCCCGGGAGAGGTTCCGGAGCTGGTTCTCTTGTAGCTTATTGCTTAAATATTACCGATGTAGATCCTATTAAGTTTTCTCTCTTATTTGAAAGATTTCTTAATCCAGAACGGGTTTCAATGCCTGATTTCGATATAGATTTCTGTCAAGAGCAAAGATACCGGGTGATCGAGTATGTAAAAAATAAATACGGGACTGAAGCTGTTAGCCAAATCATCACATTTGGGACAATGGCTTCGAGGGCCGTTATTCGGGATGCCGGACGCGTTTTAGAACTACCGTATACATTTTGTGATCAATTGTCCAAGCTCATTCCTGTAGTTCAAAACAAGCCGCTGAGTTTAAAGGACGCTAGAAATGCTGAGCCTATACTTGCAAAAAGAGAAAAAGAAGAAGAAGAAGTTGCTAATTTATTGCGACTTGCTGAGCCTTTAGAAGACCTCGTTCGAAATGTTGGCATGCATGCAGGGGGTGTTTTGATAGCACCAGGGGAATTGACTGATTTTTGCCCTCTATACAAAGCTCCAGGGACTGATGGAGAGGAGGGGGTTATTTCAATGTTCGACAAAGATGATATTGAACAGCTTGGGTTAGTAAAGTTTGACTTCCTGGGATTGAGGAATTTAACGATTTTAGATACGGCAGTAAGAGAGATTAATAAACTTTACCCTAGTAAATGTTTAAAACTGGAAGATCTGAACGAATTCAATGATTCCAAAACATATGAATTATTAAAATCTGCAAATACGACAGCTGTGTTTCAGTTGGAGTCTGAGGGAATGAAAAAATATTTGTTAAAGCTACAACCTGACTGTTTTGAAGACATAATTGCTATGTTAGCTCTGTACAGACCAGGTCCCTTAAACTCCGGCATGGTGGATGATTTCATAAAAAGGAAACAGGGTATACAAAAGATCGATTATTTTCATGATGATCTTAAGGAGTGTTTATCCCCCACTTATGGTGTGATAGTTTATCAAGAGCAGGTCATGCAAATTGCCCAGATAATAGCTGGTTATAGTTTAGGTAATGCTGATATATTACGACGAGCAATGGGCAAGAAAAAAGTGGAGGAGATGTCCAGGCAGCGAAAAATTTTTATCGAAGGGGCTACCTCTAGAGGATATTCAACAAATCTTGCAGTTAGGCTTTTCGATTTGATGGAAAAATTTGCAGAGTACGGGTTCAATAAAAGTCATACTGCTGCCTACGCTTTCATCACATATCAAACTGCATGGTTGAAGTCACATCATCCAGCAGCGTTCTATTCTTCAACTCTCACTTCTGATATACACGATACCGATCGTATTGCTCTTTTGATTCAAGATTGCAAGAAAAATGGTGTTGAAGTTTTGGGCCCGAGCATAAATTATTCCATGTACTCATTTACAACGATTTTAAGAGAAGATGAGGCGATGGTTCGCTTTGGTTTAGGTGGGATAAAAGGAGTTGGAGAGTCAATCATTAAAATGATTATAGATGCAAGGCGACAAGGTCTTTTTAAGAACCTGTTGGATTTCTGCTCTCGGGTAGACCGAAGATTTATTAACAAGAAATCCTTCGAGGCTTTAATTTGCTCTGGTTCTATGGATGATCTTCATCATCTTAGAAGTAAGGGGAGAAGTGAAATGCTAGCAACCTATGAATCGTTTCTTTTACTTACTGAACAAACCGAATTAGCTAAAGACCAGGGCAGTTTGTTCGGAGAGGTTCCCTCAGAGAAAGATATAGACAGACCTGATCGAGAGATAAAAACATGGACAGCTAGAAAACAGATCCAGGCGGAAAAGCAAGCCTTAGGTTTCCCATTTTCCCGTTCGTTTTTTAATTTGGTAGACAAAGAAGTATGTAAATACTTGAAAAAGAATCTGAGTGATTTAAGGGTTTCTAGCGAACCCTATTGGATTCACGGTATCTTAACGAAAATAAAAAAACAGATAACAAGAAGAGGCTCGATTCATATTTTGGAGTTATCCGATGATACATCGAGCATCGAGATTTCAATCCAAGCGGATTATTTCGAAGAAGTAAAGCCCAAATTAAAGTTGGACGAATATTTTCAAATTTTAGTACGGGTACGTGAGGATGAGTATTCCGGAGGTACGAAGCTCAACGTTAAGGAGGTTTTAGACGCTATTTCTGTTCGAGAACGAAATTTGAAATTCATAAAAATTAATATTCCCCCTAACCTTCTCGAACTAAATTCACTCGATAATTGTTTAAATACTATTTCAGATTTTTTTACAGCTGATAATCAACATAGCGGTGTCCCGGTAATTCTTGGGATACTTTTAGAAGGAGTTCGTTGTGATTTCTCGATGGGGAAAAAATGGCGCCTTTTTCCGTCAGAAAATATAATTGAACAAATTAGAGAGTCTTTTGGAGAAGATTCAATAGAATTTCATATCAAAGGGGAATAATTTAAAGAAGATGTTTCGTGAGAAGTAGGTATGTCTCGTGTATGGGTAATCCGACTACAGAAGAATAACTGCCCGAAATTTTTTTAATGAAAATAGACGCTCTCCCCTGAATCCCATAACTTCCGGACTTATCAATTGGTTCGTCAGTTTTTGAGTATTCTATGATCCATGACCTCGGTATTTCTGAGAACCAGACTGAAGTAGTGCTATTTATTTGATAAAATATAAATGCATTATTTTTGTTAGGATTTGGAATTGACAGTACTATAGAGGTAATTACTTCATGCTGTTGATTAGATAATTGAGTTAGCATTTCGACTACATTTGACCTGGATCGAGGTTTTAAAAAAATTTTATCTCTGAGACATACAATCGTATCTCCGCAGATGATTGGCTTAACCTCTTCAGTTGTTTTAATAAGCGCGCCAGTAGAAAATATTGCTTTATCCATAGCTACACGGGTAACATATTTTGTAGGAGTTTCCTTATTTTTGATCTCTTCTATTTCTTGCATGCCTTTTAAGTTTTTCTGGTGAAATTTGCGAACAACAATATCGAGTTCTTTGCAAACTTGCTTGAGAAGCTGCAGTCTTCGAGGACTCTTAGATGCTAAATATAAAATTTTTTGTGCCATCAAAGTGAAAGAAAAAGTGGAAATATGTTTAGGAGAAAAGTTTTACGGGATTTTGAAGGTTACATGAAACCCTATTTTTTACACACCATAATTAATTAAAATAATGCGACTAGATACTTCGGCAATTATTTTTTGCGACATAATAGACAATTATGGTGATGCAGGTTTCTGTATAAGGTTCAGCAGAGCATTGTTAGAGTATATCAAAACAGTAGCTATATTCACTAACAAACCAAGTATTTTTTATAAAGTTATTGGTAAGAATAACTTAATTCTGATCAATGCAAATTCTGAAATACTTAGCATTTTTCAGAATAGCCGCACATCGTTTGAAATTCCTTATTCCGCAAATTATATTATTTTTGATTTGTTTGAGGCGCAAGCACCACTCGAATTTCTAATCTTCTTTAGTGATAGGTCTAATGTTCAGAGAATTGCTTTAGACTATCTAAGTACAGAGAAATGGAGTGAGCCATTACAGGGAATGCAGGCTCCTGACTCTCGAATATTGCAGACAAGTGACAAAAATCTACTCAAATTTCGACAAAGGCGCTGGTATTCTCCGGGCATTTCAAAAAAATCAGGGGGTTTGATTTGGGAAAACAGGAAATCAATTGATTATCTAGAGCGTAAAAAAGCAAGAGAAAAAGTTTTGTCATTAAAAGAAACGAAGATTTTTGGAGAATTATCTGAGGAAGCTTTTTTCATATGTGATTTTTCTTATGAAAAGTTTCGATTTTCTTTTTTTAATAAGTTTGCAAAAGAAAGATCTTTTGTAATTTGGAGTCCTAGAGAAATTACCTTATGCCAGGCTGACTTTGATGTTATTTTGCACAGTATGGATCTCAATATTGTAAGAGGAGAGGATTCATTTGTAACCGCGCATTTTGCCGCTTCTTCGAAGTGGAAGGTTCCTTTTTTATGGCAACCTTATCTTGAACAAAATTTAAATCATAAGAAAAAGTTTTTGGAATGGAAAAATCATTTCAAACATCTCACTATTTCTAACTATTGGAATTTAGCTGAGGCCTTGAGTTCTCGAAAATACGAGAAATATGATGAGCTTTGGCCATATTTTTTTTTAGATTGGTTAAAATTGAAGAATTATATGGCGTTAGACTGCCTCAAAATTATAAAAAATCGCTCTTTGGTGAGGACGCTTTTAAATGTGCAGAAGACGAAGGAATAGGTGATGAAGACTGCTCAAGAACTACGTGTAGGAAATGTATTTATGATTGATTACCAGGCGATGGTGGTCTTAAAGTCTGAATATAACAAATCCGGTCGTAACTCTGCTGTAGTAAAGTTCAAGCTGAAAGATCTCTTGACAGGTTCAGTTTCTGAGTTTGTCTTTAAAGCTGACGATAAATTTGAAGTCTTAGTTTTAGATCGGAAAAAAGTATCTTTTTCATATTTTTCTGATCCGCTCTATGTTTTCATGGATGAGGATTATGATCAGATTGAAGTTGATAGTGATGCGATGGGTAACGCATTGAATTTTTTGGAAGAAGGGATGACTTGTGAATTAGTGTTTTATGATGACAAAGTAATTTCTGTAGATTTGCCAACATCGATAATTCGTGAAGTTCAATATACAGAGCCAGCGGTAAAGGGAGACACCTCAGGTAAAGTTATGAAGTCAGCTAAGCTTAAACCGACAGGGTTTGAAATTTCTGTTCCAGCGTTTGTGGAAATCGGAGATAAAGTTGAAGTGGATACCAGAACGAACGAATATAAAGGTAGAACAAAATAATAAACAACAGTGCAAGCATTAAAGATTTTCTTTTAAAGGCAAAAGCTATTGTAGGCCAGGATAACTTGTTGGTAACTGGAGTTAATGAGTTTAGTGAGATTGAGCATTTTTCTATAGATTGGAGAAAGAAGTTCTATGGAAAACCTTTAGCTGTTTTGTTTCCCAAGGACGTCAACGAGGTTTCTTGTCTGATTACATTAGTAAATCGTACAGCAGGTTTATCAATTGTGCCGCAGGGAGGAAACACAGGTCTAGCCGGTGGAGCAACACCTAATAATGAAGGAAATCAATTAATAATTTCACTCAAAAGACTTAATCTTGTAAGAGCTGTCGATTTTTTTAACAGGACACTAATAGCTGAAGCTGGTTGTACTTTGATTGAGTTGCAAAAGGTAATCGAAAAAAGCAAACTTTATTTCCCGTTAGATTTTTCGTCAAGAAACTCCGCATCTTTGGGTGGACTCCTAGCAACCAATGCTGGTGGTTTATCAGTACTAAAATATGGAACAGCAAAAGATTGCTGCCTGGGTTTGGAGGTTGTGTTGCCAAATGGCGAGATTTGGAATGGCTTAAAAACTTTACGGAAAGATAATTCAGGATATTCTTTGAAAGATTTATTTATTGGGAGTGAAGGAACTTTGGGTGTCATTACTGCCGCCTCAATGAGACTATTTAGCCCGGTTGAAGAAAAATATACTTATTTTGTGAAAACACCGAATTTGGCATCTGCAATAGAGCTATTTGGTCAAATTTGTCATAAAACACAAGATAATATTTTGGCATTTGAGTTTATGGAGAAAAATGCAATTGATCTAGTAACGAGACATTTTCCAGAACGGGTTCCACATTTTATTAAACAAGATACAAATTATGTTTCTTGTATTGTTGAATTTCCGGCTACGTATCAAAAAGAAGGTTGTAATATTAATTCTCTTTCTGAAGTTTTTTTGAATAAAAGAATCTGTTCATATCAAAAAAAATGTTCTGAAAAAGAAGGGAAAGAAGTTTGGTGTTTAAGAGAGTCTATTACGTTTGCATCTGCGAAAGACGGACCCCAAGTAAAAAATGATATTTCTCTTCCGATATCAAAGATTCCAGATTTTGTAAAACACATTACTAGAAAATTCAATCAATTGTATCCGGATGGCTCTTTTATTAATTTCGGCCATATAGGCGATGGAAATTTACACTTTAATTTTGCTCCATTTTTTAACAAGGTTTTAACTAAAGGTAAAGCAGCTGAAACAGCAGATTTTTTGCAAAATAAAGAAGAAACCATACGTGGGTTGATTAATGATGCAGTTGTATTATATGACGGCTCAATAACAGCTGAACATGGAATTGGAAGACTACGAAAATCTGAAAATGTGCGATTAAAAAGTGATGTAGAGCTTGAGATGATGCGTAAAATAAAACATTCACTAGATCCAAAAAATATTCTAAATCCAGAGATTTTATTCTAGCAAAAATTTTATAATTTCAGCGATCTGTGTTTTCCAGTGAGTTTGTTTAAACGGGAAGGTTTTTTTAAGTGATTTGCAGCACAGCCGTGAATTCCTGGGTCTTTTCGCAGAGGTTTTAAAAGTACTTGCCGAAATAGGATTTATTGGAAGGAGTGCTTTTTCTGGGACACCTCTAATCTTTATAAAAGTTTTTAATATAAAATCAGCCAGTTCATACCATGTTGTTTCTCCCTCAGCGCAAATATGATACAGGCCTTTTTTTGATTCGATTGATTCCAATTGCAGCAATTCGCAAAGGAAATCTGCAATAAATTCAGCAGATGTCGGTGCGCCGTACTGATCATTAACTACACTAATTTCGGAATTAGTTTCTATTTTCTTTAGAATGGTTTTTACAAAATTGTTTCCGTACCTGGAAACCACCCAACTAGTTCTTAAGATCAAATATGATACGTCAGAAGATAAAATTATTTTCTCTCCTTCTGCCTTACTTCTTCCATATATATTAATTGGATTTATTTTGTCTAACGGGCGATTTGGCTCATTCCCATCTCCGTTAAAAACGTAGTCAGTGGAAAAATGAATTAGAGGTAAATCTCTACTGTATTCTCTATTGAAATTATCAATTTCTTCACAGATATTTACTAACGCATGACTGTTTACAGCAAACGCTAAATCTTGTTCTAATTCAGCTTTTTCAACATTCGTGTACGCAGCTGCATTCACTATAACATCGGGCATTTCCCGAATCAGGATTGCTCGTATATTATTGGATAAATTTTTAAAATCATCAAAAGCGATTTCATCCCTTGATGGATTTAAGATCTCAAATCGATCAGAACATTTTGTCCTTATTGAAGTCCCTACCTGCCCAGTAGCACCAAATAATAATATTTTTTTCTTTAGAATAATTCATCCAATTCTAGTAAACGCTGCAAAGAAAGCCCTTTCCTATCTTTTTCAGAGATGATTACGCTAGAAATAGGAACTTCCGAAGGCCACGAAATACTGATGGTGTTATCAGACCAGCATAAAGTTCTTTCAGCATCCTTGTTAAAATATGTTGAGCATTTGTAAAGCAGTTCAGTTTTGTCTGATAGGGAAAGAAATCCATGGGCGAAACCCTCAGGTACATACAATATTTTATTATCAACTTCATTAAGCATCACTCCAGCCCATTTTCCAAACGTTTTTTCTTTTTTTCGAAGATCAACTACTACATCAAATATCCCTCCTCTTAATACTCTTATGAGTTTTGCCTGAGCAAAAGGTTCTTTTTGGAAGTGCAACCCTCTGAGCACCCATTTTCTCGATAGAGAAAAATTATCCTGAACAAATGTGGTTGCATTTCCTGAGACTTTTTGAAAAGCACTCTGGTTAAAGTATTCTGAAAAGTATCCCCTCTCATCTGAGATGTTTTTACAAGTTATTATTAACACTTCCTTAAAGGGTTCTAGTGCAGTCTTAATAAATTTTTCCATTTAGAATTTTTCTTTTAAAAGTTTTTCCAAATACTGTCCATAACTATTGTTCTGAAAGTTATTGGCCAGAGACTGTAATTTGTCATCATCAATCCAGCCTTTTTTCCATGCGATCTCTTCAGGACAACAGATTTTTAGTCCTTGGCGTTGTTCGATTGTTCTTATAAAGACTGATGCATCCACTAGAGCTTCAGGTGTCCCTGTGTCAAACCATGCAAAACCTCTTCCGAATAAATGGATATTTAATCTCGAATCTTTTAGATAGCTTAAATTTAAATCCGTAATTTCAAGTTCCCCCCGTTTTGATGGAGCTAGTTCTTTCGCTTTTGAACACGCATTATTGTCGAAAAAGTACAGGCCGGTTACAGCGATGTTCGATGCTGTAATTTTGGGTTTTTCTACGATTGATGTTACTTTTCCGTTATTCACTGATGCAACTCCGAACCGGTGAGGGTTTTCTACCGGGTAACCAAAAATCGTTGCTTCCTCCGGTTTGTCAGACGCTGCGCTGAGCACTTTCTCCAATCCACTACCATAAAAAATGTTATCTCCAAGAATTAATGCACTATTGTTGTTATTAATGAAATTTTCACCTATGAGAAAAGCCTGAGCAATACCTTCGGGGCGATCTTGTACAGCGTAGGAGATCGATAAACCGAAGTTCTTTCCATCCCCTAAAAGATATTGAAAGTTTGTTATATCTTTTTGAGTTGATATAAGAAGTATATCTTTGATATTAGCAAGCATGAGTATCGAGAGAGGGTAGTAAATTAGTGGCTTATCATAAATAGGAATTAACTGCTTAGAAAGCGCCAAAGTATTCGGGTAAAGTCTCGTTCCAGAACCGCCTGCGAGTACAATCCCTTTTCTTTTTGAAACTAATTTGTTTTTCTTCAAAATATTTCCTCAACTTATTGACTTGCTAGCTAATGATTTAGGTTTTTCATCCAATCTTTGTTTTGTAAATACCATTCAACGGTTTTCTTTATACCAATCTCAAGGGTTACAGAGGGTTTCCAATTAAGTGCAGATTCAATTTTTTCGGCGTTTATACTGTATCTGTAATCATGTCCTGGTCTATCCCTTACAAAAGTTATCAACTCTTTGAAACTCTCGCCAGGGTGTTCTTTTTTCTTTTTTACATATACGTCTAAGGCGGAACAGATTAAACTTACTAATTCAATATTCGTAGATTCGTTTCGCCCACCTATGTTGTAAGTTTCCCCGATTTTTCCAATTTTTAAAACTTTCTCGAGAGCAGTGCAGTGATCATCAACATATAGCCAGTCTCTTATCTGTTTTCCGTCACCATAAACCGGAATTTTTTTTCCAATTAAACAATTATTGATCACCAGAGGAATTAATTTTTCAGGGTATTGGAAAGGTCCGTAATTATTGGAACAGTTAGTAATGATAGCCGGAAAATCGTAAGTTTTTGTCCATGACCTTACTAAATGATCCCCTGAAGCCTTGCTAGCAGAATATGGGCTATTTGGTCTGAAGGGATGGTTTTCAGTAAAGCTAGGTTCATTCAATCCTAGGCTCCCGTATACTTCATCTGTACTTATTTGAATGAATTTAAATGTTTCTTTTGTTGCCCTCTCAATACTGAGACGCGATCTGTTGCTTCCTCTAGGTAGTTTTTCATAGTATTTTAAAGATTGCTTAAGAAGATTGTATACACCAAAAATATTCGTTTTGATAAATGCATCAGGACCAGTTATTGAACGATCAACATGAGTTTCAGCGGCAAAATTGATAATAGAGTTTGGTTTATATTTTTCTAAAATACTTTCTATATCGTTTTCATTAGTTATATCACCCCGAACAAACGTAAAGAATTCATTATTTTTTACAGTCCTAAAATTGTCAAGGTTTCCTGAATAAGTAAGAGCATCCATAACGATAACCTTTTCTCTATCGACGTTCGAATGAAGTTTTCTAAGAACGAAATTTGTGCCGATAAAGCCAGCACCTCCAATTACTAATATCAATGGGTTATCGCTTTCTTACAAAATCGCTATTCCAATTATAATTTTCATGATTTAAGTCTTAAAAACAGGTTTAGCTGATAGGTAAATTTAAAGTAATAAAAATTGTAATTTCAGTGACTCAATTATTTGTTATTATAAGATGCTTGGAAATGACCGTGCTACAAATTAGGCAACTTTTTACTTTTAAGAAAGAATATCTATGAACATTACTGTCATCGGCGCAGGTTACGTGGGTTTAGTTACTGGAACATGCCTAGCAGACGTTGGCAATAACATTTTATGTTTAGATCTTGACAAGGAAAAAATTTCTAGTTTAAAAGATGGAAAGATTCCCATTTACGAACCGGGTCTAGAATCGCTTGTTGAAAAAAATCAACGAGTAGGTAGGCTTCACTTTACTTCTGATGTAAAAGAAGCGGTTGAGTTTGGAGAATTACAATTTATAGCTGTAGGCACTCCCTCGGGAGAAGATGGTTCGGCTGATCTCAACTATGTTCTAGATGCTGCGAGTAGCATTGGTCAAATAATGATTAGCCCTAAAATTATTGTAAACAAGTCAACAGTTCCTGTTGGTACTGGCGATAAGGTGCGTAATGTGATAAATCTAGAATTAAAAAAGAGAGATGTTTCACTTAAGTTTGATGTGGTTTCGAATCCAGAGTTTTTGAAAGAAGGCGCTGCCATAGAAGATTTTCAAAAACCTGACAGGATTATTATTGGGGTTGAATCAAATGAGTCAGCGTCAGTAATGAAAACCTTATATTCTCCTTTCCAACGCAATAGAAATAAGTTAATAATTATGGATGTTAGGTCTGCTGAATTGACCAAATATGCTTCTAATGCCATGCTTGCGACTCGGATTTCATTTATGAATGAATTAGCAAACTTGTCAGAGAGGCTTGGTGCTGATATAGAGAAAGTTCGTGTTGGGGTTGGTTCTGATAGTCGCATAGGGTATAGTTTTCTGTATCCAGGATGCGGTTATGGCGGTTCTTGTTTTCCGAAAGATGTCAAAGCTCTCATTAAATTTGCGAATGAGTGTGATCATCCAATGAGAATTCTTACGTCAGTGGAAGAGGTTAACGACTATCAGAAAAAAATTATTCCAGAAAAAATCACTAAATTTTTTGGAGAAGATTTATCAAATAAGACATTTGCCATATGGGGCTTAGCGTTTAAGCCTGGTACGAATGACATGAGAGAAGCACCGAGTATTACTGTAATTGGCAACCTTTTAGAAAAGGGTGCAAGAGTCAAAGCCTTTGATCCTGTAGCCTCTGAGGAAGCCAAGAAAGTTTTTCAAAATTCAGTTGAGTACTGTAAAACACCATTGTCTGCAGTGGAAGGGGCTGATGCATTGATTATTCTTACCGAATGGAAAGAGTTCAGGAGCCCTGACTTTAATTTGCTTAAGAAAAATTTGCGATTCGCTGTGATTTTCGATGGGAGAAATTTGTACGATCCTGAACATTTGAAAAGTTTTGGAATAAACTACTTTCCTATCGGCCGTTAAAGTTTACTTAGATGCAGATTGATCAACTAAGAACTTTCTTTATTGAGTTGCAAGATAAAATTTGCAATGCAATAGCAAAAGAAGGTCAAGAATACGTTATATCAGATGATTGGGAAAAAGATAAGAAACATCAATTAGTTGGGAATGGCCGAACTAGGATTATTGAAAAGGGGAATGTGATAGAAAGAGGGGGCGTTAACTTCTCTGATGTACAGGGGGATTCCCTGCCAAGTTCAGCAACTGCTGAACGGGCAGAACTCAAAGGTTTACCATTTAGGGCACTCGGTCTTTCTTTGGTTTTTCACCCTCTAAATCCATATGTTCCAACGGTGCATATGAACCTTCGCTTTTTCTTTGCGGGACATGTCGAGGAATTTTCCGAAGAGACTATTTGGTGGTTCGGAGGTGGACTTGATCTCACACCTTATTATCTTTTTGAAAGGGACGCTAGTCACTTTCACAAAGAGTGCAAAAAATCGCTTGATTTGTTCTCAGCTAGATATTATCCAAAATTTAAAAAAGCGTGTGATGAGTATTTTTACTTGCGGCACAGGGATGAAACAAGAGGTATAGGTGGAATTTTTTTCGATGATTTTAATGAACTTGGATTCAATAAAAGCTTTGAGATGGTTCAGCAAGTAGGAAACTCTTTTTTGCCAGCTTATTTGCCAATTGTCCAAAGGAGGAAGGACTTGCAATGGGGCCAGAGAGAAAAGACTTTTCAAGAGTACCGCAGAGGCCGTTATGTAGAGTTCAATTTAGTATATGATCGAGGCACCCTTTTTGGCCTTCAGTCTGGTGGCAGAATTGAAAGTATCCTTATGTCTATGCCTCCAGTTGCAAATTGGTCTTATGCATTCAAGCCTGAAGAGGGAACTCCGGAAAGTCATCTGTACCGACACCTTAAACCCGTTGATTGGATAAATTTTGAAAAAGACTCTTAATCCTAGTTCAACCATTCTTATTACGGGCGCGGCGGGATTTATTGGTAGTGCTCTATCAGAACGCTTATCAAATAATAATTTTTCCGTGATCGGAATTGATAACTTGAATAAGTATTATGATGTGAATTTAAAGTTGGACAGACTTAAGCGAATAGAAACTGTCGGAAGAGAAAACTTTGAATTTATAAAGATGGATCTATGTGACGGACCGTCAATCAAAGGTTTATTAACTGATTATTCATTTGACTATATAGTGCATATGGGTGCGCAAGCAGGTGTGAGGTATTCTTTAGAAAACCCGCAAGGATATATTGATTCGAACATTCAAGGATTTTTTAATCTTTTGGAGGCGAGTAAGGGTTTAACGAAACTGAAGCATTTTGTTTACGCCTCTTCGTCTAGTGTATATGGTGGCAGTAAAAACCTTCCTTTTTCAGAGTCAGAAAATGTAAGTCGTCCAGTAAGCGTATACGCAGCAACAAAAGCTTGTAATGAGCTAATGGCTTTTACCTATTCTCACCTGCATGGAATACCCCTGACTGGGGTACGCTTGTTTACAGTATACGGTCCTTGGGGAAGACCTGATATGGCCGCTTTCGGTTTCTTGCGAAAGATTTTGGCGTCTGAAGAGATTGAAATTTTTAACAATGGAAATATGAAAAGGGATTTTACATATATTGATGATGTCGTTGAGTCCGTGTTGAGGATTTTGGCTAAAATTCCCTCAAAACTGGGTACAAATCAGCATGATTATGAAAATGCGGAATCTTGTTCCAGAGTCCTTAACATTGGTAATGGTAGTCCGGTATCATTGATGGAGTTTGTGGATATTCTTGAAAAATGTATCGGAAAAAAGGCAAGAATTAAATTTGTCAAATTTCAGCCCGGCGATGTTAAGTCTACGTTTGCTGATATGACGGAATTTAAACAGTTAACAGGGTTTGAGTTCCGCACTCCTCTGGACGTTGGGTTGCAAAAATTTGTGTCCTGGTACACAAGTTACTTTAAATAATAAGGTTTTAGATGAGGGCCGTTTATGATTGATGAGATTTATCACAATAATGTTAGATACTTAGGTAATCTACTGGGAGAAATCATCAGAGAGCAAGAAGGAGATGAGACATTTAATCTTATTGAAAACGTTAGAAGGTTAAGTGTAGCTTATCGAAGACATGATGATGTTGATGCTGCTAAAGCTCTCGATAAGATATTAAAAAATCTTACCTCGAATGAAGCTGTATTAGTTATTCGTGCATTTACATATTTTTTGCATCTGATTAATATTGCCGAGGATCTTGCAATTCTAAGAAACCCTATCGGTTCTCAAGGCAATCAAAGTTTTCCTGGCTCGTTTAACAACATGTTTGAAAGATTTGATCGGGAAAAAAAACAGAAGAGCGAGATTTTAGATTTGCTCGGTAAAGCGCATATCTCGCCCGTACTGACAGCTCATCCAACGGAAGTTCAGAGAAGGAGTGTGCTAGAAGCTGAGAAAAAAATCGCAAAACTCTTAAAGATTCGTAACGATTTAGAAATTTCTCGGTCAGAAAATGGTTTAGCTTCAAATGAGGGAAGTTTAAAGTCCATCATAGTGCAGTTGTGGCAGACTAGATTGCTCAGATTTAGTAAGCTTGACGTTGCCGATGAGATCGAAAATGTTCTCGCATTTTACAAAAGCACTTTTTTGCAAGAAATACCAATACTTTATAAAAATCTTGAAAAGAAGTTAGGAAACCAGTCAGTAGCAAGTTTTTTCAGGATGGGAAATTGGATTGGCGGTGACAGGGATGGTAATCCTAACGTTACCGACCAAACACTTGATCTTTCGGTCAAAAAACATGGTGAAACAGTTCTTAGACATTATTTATTACAAGTTCATTTGCTCGGTTCAGAATTATCAATATCAAAAAAACTAATCGGTGCAAGTGAGGAATTGTTAAATTTAGCGCAAAAGGCTAACGATCCAAATCCGCATCGTGTTGATGAGCCTTACAGGCAAGCTCTGATCGGCATTTACGCAAGGTTGGCAGCTACGCTTGCTAAATTGACAGGGGCTAATGCTCGTCCCCATGCGTTACCACCTTCCGTTCCCTATGAAAACCCTGGAGCGTTTTTGAGTGATCTCAATATTGTTGAAACCTCACTTAGAGAAAACAAAGGCGCTAGGTTGGCGGAAGAAAAACTTACCACTCTTATAAGGTCAGTAAAGGTTTTTGGCTTTCATATGGCCACTGTTGATTTAAGACAAAGCTCAGATATTCATGAAGTAGTTGTAAAAGAATTTTTAAAAGGTGCAAAAATTTGCAATGATTATTCGAATCTTAATGAAACAAAAAGACAAGATTTACTATTATCTTTACTGAAAAAAGAAGATAGATTATTGGCACCAAATTTTGAATATTCAGATCAGTGTTTAAAGGAATTACGAATATTTGAAAAGGCAAAAAGTTTGATTGATGATTTCGGACCCGAAGTAATAAAGTACTACATTATAAGTCACACCGAAACGGTAAGTGATCTCCTGGAAGTAGCACTTATACAGAAAGAGAGTGGTCTCATGGAGGGTGTTCTAGGTGAAAACGCAAAGCTTGGCATTGTAATAGTTCCACTATTTGAGACCATTGAAGATCTCCGTAGATCCGAAGAAATAATACGGTCTTTTTATTCACTTGATGGTATTCTTGATCTAGTCAGACATTCAGGAGGTCTGCAAGATATTATGTTGGGCTACTCCGATAGTAATAAAGATGGCGGAGTTTTCACGTCAAATTGGGAAGTCTACAAAGCATCTATTAATCTAGTAAACCTTTTCCAGGAGGTTCAGGGTGTCACATTACGACTGTTTCACGGGAGAGGTGGCACAGTTGGCCGTGGTGGAGGACCTAGTTATAGGGCGATTCTTGCTCAGCCTCCGAGAACGGTAAGGGGTCAAATACGACTTACTGAGCAGGGGGAGATAATATCAAACAAATATGATACTCCGGAGATCGGGCGTTGTAGCCTAGAAACCCTTGTCTCGGCAACGTTAGAGGCGACATTGATACCTGAAAATGAGAATATTCCTGAGGATTATTTCAAAGCAGCAGAAAAAATTTCGGAGTACGGTTGGTTGGCTTATAAGAAAACTATTTATGAAATGGAGGGTTTTGCAGAATACTTTTTCTCTAGTACTCCCATCTCTGAGATAGCACTTTTAAACATAGGTTCCAGACCTGCTGCTAGACCTAATTCTGCGAAAGAGAGAATGAGGATTGAAAACCTGAGAGCCATTCCGTGGAGTTTCTCCTGGGGACAAAGTCGTCTTGCTTTGCCGGGTTGGTTTGGTTTCGGTTCAGCTTTAGAAAATTTTGCTCTTGAATCGGTAGAACGAAATCGAAGCTTGTTGTTAGAAATGGCTCGTGAATGGCAATTTTTTCAGGCGTTAATTTCGAATATAGATATGGTGATGGCAAAAGCAGATATTGGAATTGCTCGCCGCTATGCAAGATTATGTCCGGACCCTAAAGTGTCTCGCAGAGTCTTTTCTAAAATAAAAGAGGAGTGGCTTAAAACTAAGGGAGCCTTAGAGTTTATTACTGGTTCTAGAGAACACTTGTTATCAAATCCTGAGCTTTCAGAGTCCATTAGTATGCGTCATCCATATCTTGATCCGCTAAATCATTTGCAAGTTGAACTTATAAGGAGGTGGAGAAGCGGAGAAAAAAATGAGCGTGTAAAAACTGGTATTCACTTAACAATTAACGGGATTGCAACTGGAATAAGGAATACTGGCTAAAGGTTAAATTAATGGTGTTACCAAAGTTATATATCATCTTAAATGCATGTTTTTGGGGTTTAGTTTGGATCCCCTTGAAATATTTTAATGAACACAGCTTACATCCCGTTTATGCAACCTTTCTTTGCTATCTTTTGTTAGTAGTTATCTTCCTTATTTTAAAAAGAAATTTTTTTTTTCTTTTCTTTTTTCCAGAAACGGCCTGTTAATCGCACTGTCTTACGGTATTACGAATCTTGCCTTTAACTGGGCTATTGCAGAAGGAAATGTTGTAAGAGTAGTGTTTTTATTTTATCTGATGCCCATTTGGGCTTCGATTTTTGCAGTAATCTTGATCAAAGAAAAGCCCACGCTCACGTCATTGATTGCAATTACAATAGCAATAGCAGGCGCTTTCCTAATTTTAATTGTTGACCCATGGAATACAACATTCGTTTCACTTGAAAATTTTTTAAGTATTGGAAAGGAAGATTTTCTCGCAATAATTGGAGGAATTTTTTTTGGATTAGGAAATGTTTTAATTAGAAAAACAATACGAATCACCTCATTACTTAAAACCTTTGCAATTTTCTTTGGGACATTTTTTGTAGCAGCTGTATTTTTATTAATCAATCATATGCTTTATTCGACGGGTAAATTTGTTACTCTTAATATTACAAAGCCAGAACTATTCACAGACGTTAAGTTCTTGGTTGTCTTTTTTTCTTTTGTGATTGGGCTTGGTTTGGCAAATTTTTTATTGCAACTAGGAGCATCAAAACTGCCAGTTTATATTACATCTACTTTATTGATGTTTGAAATATTAGTAGCAATGATTTCAACTAACATTCTTCATGAGTCTCCACTGCAATTTCATGAGTTAGCAGGGGGTATTTTAATATTAGTCGCTGCTTCTTTAATGGTTCTTGATACTGTAAAGAAAACCTAGTTTTCCGGAAATGTTCCTTTTTTAACAGATTGGATATAATTCTTAATACATTCTTCAATCGAATTCGATTCAGACAAGAAGTCTTTAGCGAAGGATAATTTCTTACCAATTCCGAGAATGTCATAAAGCACTAAGACCTGCCCATCAACAAACTTCCCTGATCCAATGCCGACAGTTGGAATTTTTAAAACCTCGGTAATTTGTTTTGAGGTTATGGAATTAACTAATTCGAGAATTAATAATTCTGATCCTGCGTTTTCGAGCGAAGTAGCAGTCTTAACAAGCAATTCTTTTTCTTGTTCCGAGCTACCAAATTTCCGGTAGCATCCGATCTTATGGATAGACTGAGGTAGCATACCTAGATGGGTGCACACTGGAACACCTCTTGTAGTGAGGAACTCTACTGTTTCTAAGAGCCATGTTCCGCCTTCTAACTTCACCATTTGCGCTCCAGAATCCATTAATTTTGCGGCATGGGAAAATGTTTTTTCTGGATTTTCCTGAAAAGTGGAAAATGGCATGTCGACGATTAAAAAAGTGTTACCGCTTTTAGAAGATACACATTTTAAGTGGTACTTGATTTCATCGAGTGATACAGTTAGTGTCGTGTTGTCTCCTTTGATAACCATACCCAGCGAGTCTCCGACTAGAATAGAGTCTAGCTTACAACGTTCTAGCAGTTCAGCAAAAGTACTGTCATAGCACGTGAGCATAGTTATTTTTTCTTGCCTTTCTTTTTTTAACACTAAATCTTTGATGTTCATGCTAAGACATTATTTGTATTTAGAATTTTTAGATTTAGATCTTCTATTGTTAAATTTTTTATGCATAGACAGACAAATTTAGCAACGAACCCTTTTAAAAACTGTCCTTTTCTCAAGGCCAGGTAAGTGGTATTTTTTTCAAAAATTTTATCTCCCTTAATCAGTGTGAGGCCAGAATCTTGATTTTCATCATAAGCCATAGATGCTATTATTCCAATTCCTAATTTTTGGGATACATAAGCTTTAATTACATCAGCATCTAAAGCTTCAAGCACAATATTTTGAGAGAGCTTTTTTATGACGAACTGTTTGTCAATTTTTTCTCTTCCAGTAAAACCTTTATGGTAAGTGATTAATGGATATTCGCTAATTGAATCTAATGTGATATTCCTACAATTCAAAAGAGAATGTGCTTTCGGAACAATGACTCCGTGGTGCCACTGATAAAAAGGAAATGTAATAAATCGATCATCATTTTTAAGAGACTCTGTTGCAATAGCAATGTCTGCATCTCCGCTGTCAAGCATGCTAGCTATTTCAAGAGGACTACTCTGATGAAGTACAAATTGTACTTTTGGTGAGTCTAATGTATACCGTTTGATAATATCTGGAAGCATATATCTTGCTTGGGTATGGGTAGTCGCAAGAGTTAGGGTTCCCGAGTCTTTGTCTAAAAATTCATTTTTTAAAGATTTTATCTTACGAATATTTCCCAGAATCTCTTCAGATAATTCTAAAAGTCTATTCCCCACTTCTGTAAACCCGAGTATTCGTTTACCCTTTCTTATGAACAATTCAACGCCCAGTTCATCCTCGAACTCTCTGATACTTTTGCTAATTGCAGGTTGGGATATGTAAAGGGCTCTTGCCACTGCGGTAAAATTAAAATTTTGTCTACTTGCCTCTGCAATTATCCGAAGCTGTTGTATATTCATTTAAAGTTTCTCTGTGAGTTCTGGCAGAACTTCAAAAAGATCTGCAACTATCCCGTAAGTCGCAATCTGAAAAATGGGTGCTTCTGGATCCTTATTGATTGCTACAATGACTTTAGAGTCTTTCATCCCCGCTAAGTGCTGAATAGACCCAGAGAGTCCGACTGCAACGTAAAGATCAGGTGCTACGATTTTTCCGGTTTGTCCTACCTGATTTTCATTCGGGGCTAGTCCCATATCTACTGCTGCCCGAGAGGCTCCTAAAGCAGCCCCTAGCTTTTTTGCCAAAGGTTGCAGAAGGTTCCTATAATTTTCAGCTGAGCCGAGACCTCTTCCTCCCGAGATTACACATTTCGCTGAAAGCAGATCAATCGAATTCGAAGCGTTATCACTGTTGTTTGATAAAATTCTGGTTTTTGTATCAAATTCCTTGAAGACAATTTCCTCACTTTCGAGATTTTGATTTGACTTTTCTGTAGGTCTAAACTTGTTGCCCCTCACGGTTAAAAATTTCCTTTTTTGTTTCGTCGAAACCCGAGATACCAAATTACCTGCATATATCGGTCTGACAAAATCGTTTTTAGATATTATTTCGACAACATCCGTCAGCTGTTCTTCATCATGCATTCCCGCAATCCTAGGCAATAAGTCTTTTCCGAGGGAGGAACTAGAAATTAGAATACTGTCTATCTCTGCATTTGTTGCTAAAATATCCAAGAATTGGAACGCCCAAACTTCCGGTATGAAGTGCTTGAGTTTTTCGTGATCAATGACGAGAACTTTATTGATACCCTCTATACAGCATGCTTCATTAACTACATTTTCCAGTTCATGACCTAAAACAACCAACCAAACCTCACTGGAAAGCTTTTTAGCCGCTGTCACTACCCGTAAGGTTTCATCTTTAACAGAAAAATTTTCATATTCAGTAATAACTAATGCAGTCATTTGTTGAGCACTCCAGATTTTTTCAGGCAATCAATTAATTCGTCTACGTCTTGAATAATTTCCCCTTTTTCCCGTTGTCCGGGTTCGTTGATTTCAATTATTTTGGTTTTGCGTGCCAAGTCGATATCCAGTTCCTTTGCATCTATAACTTTTATTTCTTTTTTCTTAGCCTTAATTATATTCGGTAATGAAATGAATCTAGGGTTATTCAATCTTAGATCTACAGTTACTACACAAGGTAATGTTGTTTTTAACTCTTCGACACCAGAGTCAATCTCTCTTTTTAAGAAAACCTCTTTCTCTTGTAAGTCAATCCTAGAAATAAACGTTACCTGAGGCCATCCCAATATTCCTGCAAGCATTTGACCGGTCTGATTACAATCATCATCAATTGCCTGTTTGCCCATTAATATCAGATCAGGTTCTTCTGATTTGACTATGTTGCACAAAACTTTTGCGATCTGCAGTGGGCCCAACTCTAAATCAGTTTCAACTAAGATTGATCTGTCCGCTCCAAAAGCAAGAGAAGATCTAAGTACGTCTTGAACCGTATGTTTTCCAATGGTAATTGAAATAACTGTTGTTTCGGGATTTTTTTCTTTTAGTCTTACAGCTTCTTCGAGCGCAATTTCATCAAAAGGGTTTATTCCCATCTTCACATTTGCTGTGTCCACACTTTTGTTATCGGATGTTGGTCGAACTTGGACGTTATAATCGACAACTTTTTTAACAGGCACAAGAATTTTTAACATCAAATCTCACAATCTTTCTAATAAACAATTTTATATAGCTGTTACTTTGTATTAATTATATTATACAGGGCGAAATGGGTTCACCAATTGGTTAAAACGATTGGATGCCGCCTCATATTTAACTGAAGGGTCGAATATTTCCGAAATTATCTCACCTGCTAAGATCTCCGCAAGGAGAGGACTGTAAGAAAATCCTCGAGAAGCCAGTGCCGAAAAGATATACAAGTTACTTTCCAATCTGTTTCCTATCTTGCCGACAACTGGTAATTTATCAGATGAGGTACATCGTTCCGACCTATAGTATGAGACATCGATATTCGTATTAAATTTATCGTAAATATCACACATTCTTGCGTAGTTATATTTATTATTTTTGTCAATTAAGAAAGAATCTTCATTTTTAATCTTGTCGTATGATGACCCTGAATAGATCGCGCCTTTGATGAGTGGCGTTACATATCCACCTTTACAGAAAATAAAATCAGGGAAAAATCGACGATATTCTTCAGGAATTGTAAATCGACTCAATTGGCCCGAGTTAGTAAACAACTTGAGTGTTTTTCCTGAATAATCCTTTTTCCCAAGATAAAGAGAATTCCTATTGAAAAGTTCTTCTGTTTTTGAACCAGTTGCAATTATTACTTTGTCGAAAAAAACCTCTGAGTCTGAATCACTGGTTCTTACTGTTAGCAAAACTCCCTTCTCCAAAACTTTTATTTTTCGAACTTCTGTTCCCATTAAAATTTTGGCACCTTTGTTAAAAACTCTGGTTACATCTCTTAAGCAAAGCAATAGAAATTTTCTTGGACTTAACCAAAACCCGTTTGGGTCCCAGATTCCTACATCACTATTTGTGTTTTTTTTTAAGTATTTATTCAAAACACTTTTCCCAACTATATTTTGTTGGTAGAAGGAATTTTTATCAAAAATATCCTGCCATTTTTTTTGTTCGTGAATATTTTTTGGTAAATGAAGAAGACCTGTTTTATGTGCGACTTTAGTTTTAAATTTTTCTTCCAAGGATGCAATCCAGGAAGACATAGTTTTTATACCTTCGTTACAAAAATATTGGTATTCTGCTCTGCTAGTCACAGGATTGTGTATTACGACAACTGGATTTGAGGAGGGGCTTTCGGCAAAAGTGTCAAAAAAATTTCGTCCTCTCTCGATAAGCACTATCTCGAGATTTAGTTTATTTCTTTTGGACGAGTTCTTTGCTAGCGTTTGGTCTACCAACGCTTTTAAAAGAGTGACTCCAGCTACTCCAGACCCGATAATTCCAACTCTTTTCAATATTCTAAAATATGGTGTAAATTAAAGATTATTCCACATTTTAAATTACGAAAGGAACTAACAATGTTAGGTTTTATTGGCGGAAGTGGACTTTACCAGATTGACGAAATCTCTAATGTTGAGTTTGTGACAATTTCTTCTTCTTTCGGAAAACCTTCAGACGATATTTTGTTAGGCGAGCTAGACGGCAACAAAATCGCTTTTTTACCACGGCATGGGAGGAAGCATACGCTTAATCCATCAGAAATCAATTACAGAGCTAACATAGATGCGATGAAACAGTTGGGCGTAACGGAACTTGTTTCGTTAAGTGCGGTGGGTTCTCTAGAAGAGTCTGTTTCCCCAGGTACTTTTGTGATCGTTGATCAATTTGTTGATAAAACCTACTTAAGAAAAAAAACTTTTTTTGAAAAAGGTCTAGTAGCGCATGTTTCACTAGCTGACCCAACGTGTAAGAATATGAATTGTATTATCAAAGACGCTGCCAAAGAAAGCTCTATTGAAATTCATGAAAACGGAGTTTACGTCGTAATTGAGGGTCCTCAGTTTTCTAGTAAAATAGAATCTGAGATTTATAGAAAGTGGGGTTGTAACGTAATTGGTATGACGAATATGCCTGAAGCTAAGTTAGCTCGAGAAGCTGAGATATGCTATTCAACCATTGCTATGGTTACTGATTATGATTGTTGGCACCCCTCTCACGATAGTGTAACTGTGGATATGATCCTACAGCAGATGACAAAAAATGTAGTAAAAGCAAAAAAGATTATTCCTTATATTGTCGGACAACATAGAAGAAGTATTATTAATGGGAAAAATTGCAGTTGTAAAGATGTACTTGATGCTGCCATCGTAACTCCAAAAGATGATTGGAATTCCGCATCGATAGCTCGTTGCTTAAACGTAGCTGGTAGAGTCTTAAACAAATGAATAAAGAGTCACAAAATGAAGAATATTTTCGGAAATGTGAGGCGATTGTTTCGGCTTATAAAAGACTTGACTGTATCGGTTTAAACAGGGGTGCGTCGGGTAACATAAGCATAAAAACCAACAATGGATTTTTGATTACTCCATCTGGTGTAAATGTAGAAAAGATGTGTTTGAATGACGTGGTTGAGTTGAATTTTGAGGGTGTCCCGTTAAAGGGAACTAATCCTTCAAGTGAGTGGCGCTTACACGCCGAAATTTACAAAAGGAAAAAAGGTGTTGGAGCCGTTGTGCACACTCACTCTAATTTTGCGTGTGCATTGTCCTCTTTGCGCCAGAATCTTCCAGCATTTCACTACATGGTGGCTGTGGGTGGAGGACGGGATATCAGGTGTTGTGAATATGCAATATTTGGATCAAAAGATTTAGCTGATAAAGTAGTCGAGGCTTTGGAAGGTAGAACGGCTTGTTTAATGGCTAATCATGGATTGGTATGCTGTGGCAAAGAATTGGATCATGCTATATTTCTAGCTGAGGAACTTGAGGCTCTTTGTAAACAGTATTTAACCGCTCGTTCGATTGGTGGTGTAAAGATTTTATCGGACAGTGAAATGGAACTTGTAATTGAAAAATTTAAGAACTATGGTTATGCCATACAAAAATAAAATTACCCGATTTAATGTATTATTTTATATCTAATAAGTAACTTCTTTATTTGTAAGGATAGAGTGTTGTCATCATTTAAGACTATGGATTGGGTCGATGGGAACTTGCATTTGCTTGATCAGACTAAATTGCCCAGCAGTGAAGAGATTGTTATTTGCAAAACTATGGACGATGTTTGTGTGTCTATAAAGAAAATGGTCGTTCGGGGAGCGCCTGCGATAGGTTGTGCTGCGGCTTTCGGTTATGTGCTAGGCGTAAGATCTCTTGCAAAGGATCTTAATGTTGAGAACATGTCATCTGAGAGTTGTTTCAATTTAGTTACCAAAGGAAAAGGGAAAATCTATTATTCTTTACTAAAAACCAGGCCTACCGCAGTTAATTTAGAGTGGGCTTTAAAACAGATGCAAAGCGTGGACTATAAAGAACATGAGTCGATGGAATCTTATTTAAACGCAATCGAGTCGAAAGCTATATGTCTTCTCAAAGAAGATATAAATACAAACTTAAAAATCGGGGAAATAGGAGCAGATTTTTTGGGACAATGTAGATCTGTGCTTACTCACTGTAATGCAGGAGGGCTCGCAACCGGCGGTTATGGGACTGCGTTAGGTGTAATAAGATCAATAAAAAACAGGCTCGGTGATATTAATGTATTCGCTACCGAGACTAGGCCATTATTACAGGGAGCTAGATTAACTGCATGGGAGTTGACCAAAGATGATATTCCAGTGACTTTGATAACGGATAGTATGTGCGGAGCATTAATGCAAACGAGAGAAATTGATGCAGTTATCGTTGGGGCTGATAGAATTACCGCAAATGGTGATGTGGTAAATAAGATTGGAACTTATACCGTTTCGGTGCTTGCTAAGGAAAATGGCATTCCATTTTATGTCGCTGCTCCATGGTCTACAGTTGATTTAGTTACTCCTAGTGGTAGAGATGTAGAAATTGAGCAGCGTAATGTTAATGAAGTTAGAGGATTTGGTGACAGCGTATGGGTCCAAGAAAATCTGAATATTTTTAACCCAGCTTTTGATGTAACCCCTGTGGAATATGTATCCGCAGTAATTACAGAGAGAGGAGTTATACGAGGTAGGTTCGATATACAGAAATGGGGTAATCATGAATTTTAGAAAAAATCTAACGCTACCGCTTCTTTTTTTAATTGGGGGATTATGTGCTTACATCTTTATCTTTTCCGAGCCAAAAGAAGACTATCACTCAATAAATGTTGCTGGAGCTAATTGGGGTAACCTTGACCTACTAATCGAAAAACAAGAAAAGAAACAACTCGATGTTGATTTAGAAGGGAAAATTGTTGCGGTATTTTTTGGGTACCTTGCCTGTCCAGACTTTTGCCCTAATCATTTAAGCAAGATGGTTTTAGTAAAAAATATGTTACCGAAAAAAATACGGGATCAATTCGCAGTTGTCTTTGTTTCGGTGGATCCGGAACGAGATAAAACTGTAAATTTAAAAAAGTTTGTGCGCTCCTTCGATGAACATTTTGATGGATTTGTTCCTGACAAAAAACAACTTGCCGCCTTGCGAGAAGAGTTTAAATTAGTCATAAATAAAAGTCTAGAAAATGAGTCTGGTAACTACTTGGTTGATCATTATACTTATACATACCTCTACGATAAGAATAAAAGTCTTAGGCTTTTAATGCCTTTTGAAATGAGCATTGACCAAATAGTGAAAGATATTAAGGGAGTTAACCGTGGATAGTTTTAGGTACGGAGTTTACTCCCTTTATATTCACAATAACCTACTGGTTTGTGCGAACGTAAAACCTTCGGTTTCATTTTCATGATCCATTTGGAACAGTTCGAAGAAAATTTTTTTGATACTAGTATGAATATTAGTTTTAAATTTTATTGTGTCGAATAATTTTGAGGAAACGATAAGAAGCATAGGTTTATTTGGTGGGGTTTTTGATCCTGTCCATCGGGCTCATATTAAAATGGCTAAAATGGCAGCTGACCAATTGAGGTTAGACACCGTAAGATGGATTCCTGCCGGAAATCCAGCACATAAGGAGATTGACACCGCAGCGAAGCATCGTTTAAAAATGTTACAAATTGCTCTAAAAAATTTAAACGATGAGCGCATGGTGATTGATCATAGGGAATTGAGTAAGAGTAGTTCTAAACCCTCCTATACCTGCGATACTATAGAGTCGTTAATGGAGGATTTTCCCAAAAAAAGATTTTTTTGGATCTTAGGGGAAGACCAGCTTCTAAAATTTAAAAGTTGGAAAAATTGGAAATGGCTACTGGGAAATCTAGTTTTAGTGATCTGTCAAAGGCCAGACGATAAGATTAAAGAAAAGAAAGGCTTTAGTTATTTGAGTGAAACAATTAAAAGCCTGGAAGAATACGGGGGTAAAATCATGGTGCTTGACGTGAGCCCTGATAATGTTTCATCGTCATGCATAAGAAATTTTATTGGAAAAAGGAAGGATCCTCTTGATAGGTTAGATAAGGAGGTTTATGAGTATGCAAAGAAAAATAATCTATATTAAGACTAAGAGGAGATAGAAAATATTTCTAAGACTTCATTAGAAAAAATAATTATCAGTGCCCTTGAAGATATAAAGGGCCAGGATATTGTCGCAATTGATACGACCACAAGATCTAATTTTTTTGATAAGGTTATTATTGCAACAGGAATTTCGAATCGTCAGACACGCGCTTTAGCAAAATCTGTTATCGAAAAGGTTAAAGCGAATAATCAAGTAATTATTGGTGTCGAAGGAATAGAGACAGGAGAATGGGTACTCGTTGATTGTGGTGATATAATTTGTCATGTTATGACACCAACCATAAGGGAATACTACAAATTGGAACAATTGTGGGATTCGTAATCGTGCTTTAGCTTAACTTTCCTGTATTCTTAAAACTAACCTTCCTGTCACTCTGTTTTCGATCAGTCGCCCAGCGAGGTCTAGAATATCTTTAAATTGATACTCTGTTGAAATATTATCGAGATCGTAATCCGTTAAACACTGCGCCAAAAGCTCCCATGCTCTTTTTTTATTGGCAATCGTTTGGTATACGCTGTCCAAACCAAATAAGTTAATACCACGTAGAATAAATGGGGCAACGCTAGTCGGAAAGTCCATACCCTGTGCGTTGCCGCAGGCCACTACGGCACCCCCCGCAAACGTATGTGCACAAACACCTGCCAGAGCCTTACTCCCTAGGGTGTCGATGGCACCTATCCATTTTTGTTGATCAAGAATTTTTGCTGAATTGAGAGTTGAAGTTTCGATAATTTCTTGTACACCGAGATTTTCAAGAAATTCGACGTTTTCTTTATTAGAAGTAGCTCCAATCACATGAAAACCTAGTTTTTTTAATAGAAGAATTGAGATCGTTCCGACACCGCCTGAAGCTCCTGTAACTAGGATTTTCCCAGACTCTGGCGTCAATCCGAAGTCTCTTAATTTAAGTAACGCCATACTCGCCGTCAGTCCAGCTGTACCGCACTGCATAGCATTTTTCATCGTAAACCCGCTCGGGATATTTAGCAAAAAAGAAGCATCGACCGACGCAAGTTCAGAGTGACCCCCCCAAAATTTTTCACCCATTCCAAAACCGGTCATCAAAACTTTACTACCCTCTCTAAATCCTGAGGAGGGATCGTTAAGAACAGTCCCAGAAAAATCAATTCCTGTAACCATCGGGTATTTTCTAATTATAGGTTTTCCATGAAGGATTGCTAAACAATCCTTGTAGTTTAAAGTTGAGTACTCGACTTTAACGAGCACTCCATCTCGACGTAGAACATCTTCAGACAATTCCGATATTCGGGGTTTGTCATTTTCACTATTAATAAGTAAGGCTCTAAACATTAAATTTTTCTATACTGCAGAAAACTTCACAAGGAAGCAAACACTTTGTAAAATAAGTTAATGGATATTAGCATAGAGACGTCTCTAGAGAAAGCTAGAAAACTAAATAGACTTAGATCTGCTCCTTCCGATTACGAGCTTGATGGTGTAAAAAAAGAGCTGTTAGCATTAATGCGGAAAAAAAATGCACAATTAGTTTGCCATTACTATGTGGATGCAGTTATTCAAGATTTTGCGATATCCTCTGGCGGCATAGTAGCAGATTCTTTAGAAATGGCTAGGTATGGTAAAGAATCGAAAGCTGAAGTCTTGATTGTAGCTGGGGTCCGCTTCATGGGTGAGACCGCGAAAATATTGTCCCCTGAAAAAAGAGTAATTATGCCTAATTTAGCAGCGACCTGCTCTCTAGATTTGGGCTGTGAAATTGAGTCCTTTAAAAGATTTTGTTCTAATTATCCAGAAAGAACTGTAGTCGTTTACGCAAACACAAGTGCGGAAGTAAAGGCGTTCTCTGATTGGGTTGTTACAAGTTCTTGTGCAATTCCTATCATTAATCATTTGAAGGAAAACCAGCAAAAAATTATTTTTGCCCCAGACATGCACTTAGGCGATTACCTAAAAAAAACAACCGGGGCAGATATTTTGAATTGGGATGGTCACTGTGTAGTACATGACGAATTTAAGGCATTCGAATTAAAAGAACTAAAAAAAAGGATGCCAGATGCTGAGGTAGTGATCCATCCGGAGTCCCCTTCATCTGTAATCGAATTAGCTGATTTCGTGGGATCAACTAGTCAAATGATAAATTTTGTTGTTTCTAGCAACAAGAAAAAATTCATTATCGGTACTGATAATGGGTTAATACATATGATGAAAAAAAAAGCGCCGGATAAACAATTTCACGAAGCTCCAACTGCAGGTAATGGGGCAACGTGTAAAAGTTGTGCGCACTGTCCATGGATGGAGATGAATGATCTACGAGATATACTAGGTTCGCTACTTAATGGAAAAAATGAAATATTGGTACCAGAAGGAATCTCAAATTCCGCGAGAGAAAGTATCGAAAAAATGCTTGGATTTAATAAATTAAAAGATGTTCCGAAAAATAGAAAAACTCTCTGAAGCTATCGACCGAAATGTTAAGGATGCTTTATTTGAAGACATTGGTTTTGGTGACAGGGCGGAAGCAATAATTCCTGCTAAAAATGTGAGTGCTGAGGTGAGATGCAACACCAGCCAAGCCGTTTTATCGGGCCAGTTTTGGTTTGATAAATGTTTTCAATTTATAGATAAATCTGTTTCTATAGAATGGTTGAAAAAAGATGGAAGTCAGGTTTTGAAAGGGGATAAAATTTGTCGTATCACTGGTCAAAGCGTAAGCATTCTGGCAGGGGAGAGATCTGCACTTAATTTTTTACAAGTACTCTCGTCTACATCCACAAGAACGCGTGAATACATGAATGTTTTGAAGAATTCAGGTGTGCAAAACTGCGTAATAGTAGATACTAGAAAAACTCTTCCTGGGTTACGATTGGCCCAAAAATATGCTGTTCGGCTAGGAGGAGGTATGAATCAAAGGTTTGGACTTTGGGATTCTCTGCTCGTGAAGGAAAATCACTTAATAACATTGGGTGGCATAAAAAAATTAGCTAATTTGATAAAAGTTATTGATTCTAAAGAAGAAGATAAAAAACCTCTTCAAATTGAGGTTGAAACCATGGAAGAATACAATCTTGCGATGAGCTTAGGATTTAAACATATTCTTTTGGATAATTTTTCAATCAACGAGTTAGCTAAGGCCGTCGAAAACAGGATAACTGGAGTTACGTTAGAGGCGTCTGGAGGGGTAAATTTAAATAATCTTCTGGGGTATATCCAGACCGGAGTAGATAGAATATCAGTTGGAGACTTAACAAAAAATATTTATTCAGTGGATTTTTCTCTGAGGATAGTTGAGTAAGACAATGGCTAAAAAACATTATTTTGGAATGTCTTGAGGATTTTAATTCTAAGGAAGCTAGCAAAGTTTTTTTCACTATTTTTAGTGAAGGACTCTTTTATCTACACCTTGTTAAAAAGACTAGTATATTTTCGTCTTGCAGCGGAGAGAGCTTCATTTAATCAATTTCAGTCTCTTGTATACACGGGAACAAGATTTTATTTTTTTCGATATAGGGATATAGTTATTGCAATCGATTCAGGTCCATTGAATGACACGCGTGGAATTGGAAGGGTTGCTAAAAATCTATTTTCAGAATTAGATAGAGAGTTAACAAATGACTCTTTCGGAATTAATTTACAGCAATTATTTTTAATTGATGAGTCAACAGTTGATATCTATTTATACCCCTCTATACAGTGGGCAGATGAACAAAAACTTACGAAAGCAGCTTTGATTGTATTGGATGTCCTTCCCGTAAGCCTAGAACATTTATTTCCCGAATCTCGCATTCGGGAGTGGCAAACCAAATATAAGGATTTTGCCCTACAAGCAAAAATTGTTATTACTATAAGTGAATGGAGTGCCTCGGAGATTATAGAAAGAATTGGTATTCAAAAAGAGCGGTTGCATGTAATTCCGTTAGGAATTGAAAAGAAAAATGAAGTCAATATTAAAAAAAATATTAAGATTATGAATGATAAATACTTTATATTCATTGGAAGTAATGACTATCATAAAAATCTTGATATTGTTATTAGCGCTTTATGCGATCAATCCCTGTTAGAGTATCAATTGGCAGTAGTAGGAGACAATTTTACTAATGCACAGAAAAATAATTGGAAAAGAATTCTTGCCAACAGAGTCTTTTTCTATGGTCATTTAGATGATAACGAAACCGTTCAGTTGCTTTCGAGGGCAAAAGCTCTTCTGCTACCCAGCTTTAACGAAGGTTTTGGCTTGCCACCTTTCGAAGCAGCTATGCAAAATGTTCCTTCTATTTGTAGTGATAGGCCAGCTATGAATCAGGTGTTAAGAGAAGCTGCTTTGTTTGCTGATCCAACTAACCAAGACGAATGGATTTCTGCGATGAACATGGTTGTTAATCGAGAAAAGAGTGTTTTTAAAAAACTAGAAAAAGCCAAAAACTTAGCTCAAAATCATGAATGGAAGGACTTTCTACAATCGCTTCTCGCCATCTTGAAGTCATCAATCGCATCAAATGATGGCGTTTGATCTAATAACGGTAGGTAACGCGTTAGCTAGTTTATTTTGATGGTCTTTGTTGAAATGTAGTCCCCTACTCTCTTTTCGTTTTAAAGCAGATTTAGTGATCAACTCGGCACAAATCACGAGATTTCTTACTTCTAAAAGGTCTTTGTTAGGCCGGTATTGCTCAGATAACTCCCGTACTTCTTCACTGAGTAGTCTTATTCTTTTTAACGCTTTGTTCAATCTACTTGTTGATCTGACAATTCCCACATACGATGACATTATGGTGCGTAGCTCATCCCAGCTATTAAAAATTTCTATAACGTCAGCTTCTCCGTGAATAGGTTTTGAGTCTTCATATTCTCTGATTTGTTGGTTGTGAGTGAATTTTGACCTAACTATTGATTCGCTTGCTGCCAATCCAGTTACAACACACTCCAACAAAGAGTTACTGGCAAGTCTGTTAGCTCCGTGAAGACCAGTACAAGCCGTTTCTCCAATGGCGTAGAGGTTTTCCATATTTGTTTGACCGTTTATCTTTGTTAGAACTCCTCCACAAGAGTAGTGGGCTGCTGGTATTACTGGAATCCTATCTTTGGTTATATCAATGCCCAGTCGTTTGCATTTACCGTGAATAGTCGGAAAATGCTCAGTTATGTAGTCTTTGTCGAGTAACGTCGCATTAAGATATACATGTTCAATACCATGTTTTTTCATTTCAAAATCAATCGACCTTGCTACAATATCTCGAGGAGCCAACTCTTTTTTCGGGTCATATTTGGCCATAAAACGTTCGCCATCTCTGTGTTCTAAAGTTGCCCCAGCTCCTCGCAAGGCTTCTGAGATAAGAAAAGAGCGTTCTCCAGCATGAAATAGACATGTTGGATGAAACTGCATAAATTCAAGATTTGCTACCTTGCATCCACATCTCCACGCTAAGGCGATTCCATCTCCTGTGGCAGTACTTGGGTTTGATGTGTATTGATACACCTTGCCCATACCGCCTGTAGCTAAAACGACATGAGATGCAGGTATTGTACTTACTTCGTTTGAAACAGTATTTAAAGCGTATACGCCATAAATATTGTTGCTATGACTTAGTTTGGTAAGGTGTTGATTTTCAATCAAATCAATTACGAATGTATTTTTGAGAATGGTAATATTTGGATGTTGGATGGCTTTTTGGATAAGAACGTCTAAGATAGCACGTCCTGTAGCGTCTCCAGCATGAGCAATCCTAGGCACACTATGTCCTCCTTCAAGAACTAAGTGGAGTTGATTAAGTTTTTTGTCCTGACTAAAAACAACCCCGTGATTTATGAGCCACTCCGTTGCTTTATATCCAGACCTTGCAATGAATTTAAGGACATCTTGATCTACCAGCCCATCCCCAGCTCTTATTGTGTCTTGCACGTGAGTTTCAATACTCTTTTCATCCTTAGTGAGATGCACAATACCTCCCTGTGCCCAAGCTGTTGCAGAAATAGTTGGATCGTCTTTGGTGAGAAGCATTACTTTTTTAAATCGTGCCACTTCTAAGGCGACCGTTAGGCCTGATAGCCCGCAGCCAACAATCAAAACTGGATTTGGAGAGGATTCATCTACCATGCTTGTTTACTAAAAAATACTTTTAGTATTGTTGTGAGGATAATTCTTAAATCAAACCAAATAGACCAATTTTCTATGTAAAAAAGATCGTGTTGAACCCTGCGTCTAATATCTTCCACATTATTAATTTGTCCTCTGAGGTCATTTACCTGTGCCCATCCTGTAATACCAGGTTTGACTTTATAGCGCCTGGCATATCCCTTAACTTGTTTTTTAAATGTTTCCTCATGATCAAGGGCATGCGGTCTAGGGCCAACTATACTCATACTTCCCTGCAAAACATTAATAATTTGAGGTAACTCGTCTAAGGAACTTCTACGTAGAAGTTTTCCAAATTTTGTAAATCTCTTATCATTCTGTTCTGCTTGTCTTGTTTTATTATTGCCATTTCCCATAAAAACCATCGTTCTGAACTTATATATGACAAAAACCTTACCATCCCAACCTAATCTTTTTTGCTTAAAGATAATAGGACTACCGGAAGAAACCAAAATTAACAAGCTTATAAAAATCATTAATGGTATTGAAAGTAAAAAGAAAAGCGACCCCAAAATAATATCCTCTGCTCTTTTTAGAACTAGATTTACACCAACCATTTTATTAACGTTTAAGTCAATAACAGGAAATCCTAAAAATTCTGTTACAGAGTGATTCAATAAGGATAAATCAAATACATCTGGGATGAGTCTAACAGAAACGTTTTTGAGTGCACAAATGTTCATAATTTCTTCTACATTACTACTTGCTTTAAGTGGAAGAGCTAACCAAACTTCACAGATATCTTTGTTGTCTAGGGCTATTGTTAACTCATCGGTTCCACCAATAATTTTTTTGGAATTTATCTCTTTTCCCCAAAGAGACTGATCATTATCGAATAAACTCAAAACTTGATATCCGCTTTCTGGACTCCTCCGAATCTGTTCAATGAGAGCTTTACCTAATCCTCCTGCTCCAAAAACAACAATATGTTTTTTGTTAATTCCTTTTTTTCGTAATTGTCGTACCACACTATAAATAAAAGCTCTAATTGTTAAAATGAAAAATAAACTCAACAAAAGCCATAAGAAAAAAGGAAGAGGGCGTAATAAAAATTGTACGCCTAATATCAACCAGACTGCCGTAACTGCCATCGCGGAAAGAAAATAGGATAAAACCAATCTGCTGAATTGGTCTGAGTATGGTCGACCTCGCCAGCTCCTATAAAGCTGGCCCTCCTTAAAAATAATGAAACAAAATAAAATTTTTATAAGCACGAGGAGAGGCAAGTATGTTGTTCCAACGACTGGAATGTCAAAAAAATAAAAGATAATGTATGCGCTAAACACAACGGATACAGCGTCTATTACCCTACTCGTAATTTCTACGGTTCCAGTATATTCTTTTGTAAGAAATCGTGAAGTTTGATTTAACAATTTATGAAGTTAGATTGTCTATTTGATTTAACATTTTATCTCTAAAATTTTCAACAGAGAATTTTTTTGCATTTTTTACACAATCAGCTCTATTAAATTTAAGTTTAGAAAACTCTATTATTTTTTTAATGAGTTCATCCTCAGACTGTTTACGGAAAAAGACTCCTGTGGGGTTATCGTTTGATTGTGTATCTATTACAGTTTCGAGAGCTCCTCCTTCGCCAAATGCAATAACTGGAATCCCGCAGGCTTGCGCTTCAACAGATGAAATCCCAAAGTCCTCTTTTGAAGCTTGAATAAAACCCTTTGCTCCTCTTAAGATATCAAATTTTTTTTGATCGGTAACCCTCCCAATTAACATAATATTTTTTTTTGCCATCATCCTTAATCTTGCTAATTCCGGCCCACTTCCAATGATTATCAGGTTTTTTTCCGGCAATTTGTTAAACGCCCTGATTATAAGATCTACTCGTTTATAGGTTACAAGTCTGCAAATTGAGACAAAAGCACCATGACTTTCATAATTACCTTCCTTAGTGACCTCTACAGGAGGGTAGATCACTTCAGAATCTCTTGCCCAGTATTTTTTAATTCGATCTTTTACAAACCTACTGTTTGCAATGATCTTATCCGGCCTCTGACCTGCAATCATATCCCATTCTCTAAGTTTTCGAATTTGCATCCTAACGAGGGGCTGAGCAAATTTAACAAAATGCTCACGAGAGAGGTATTCTTTTTCCATGTCCCATGCCCAACGCATTGGGGTGTGTACGTAAGCTAAGTGTTTTGTTGTGGTTGCTTTCCTCTCCAATCCATGACAAAAAGCCCATGAGCTACTTATAACTAAATCATATTTTTTTAAGTCAAATTTTTCGATTTCCGCGGGCATAAGGCTGGCAAAAAATTTGTAGTTCTTTTTTATAAACGGAATTTTTTGTAATGAGCTACTGTAAACATTGGTTATGCTGTCACATTTAAAAATTGGGTTTTTAGAATCCTTGACAATACAAAACAAGTCCAATTGTTCGAATAATCTAAGAATATTTTCTAGAACTACTTCTGCACCTGCATAAGCTACTAGCCAGTCGTGTGCAACAGCTACTCTACAAATTTTTTTGTGCATTAATTTGCCATTTGTACTCGGTTATCATATCGTCTAATATCTTTCGGATTGGAGGCTGGTGAAAACAGATACCATTCTGATTTAAAGTGTTCAAGGTTCTCGTCGGATCACCCACAATGATACTTTGTTCGTTAGGTCTCATCAATTCAACATTACTGATAATTTCCGGAAAATGTTTCGTTTTTTCAGAAACAAAACGTAGCATTTCACTAGCTTTAAATGCCTTTCCTGAGCAAATATTGTAATTTCCTGGAGGCGCATCTAATTCAGCAAGACTGCGAATAAGTTTGACTGTCCAGCGCACATCGTTAAACTCTCTTTGTGTTTCGACTCCACCCAAAAAAATAACGGGCTCTTTCTGTATATGTGCTTTTAAAATTTTAGGTATAAAAAAGGTTTCTTTTTGTCCTATTCCAATACTATTAAAGAGACGTAGTGAGACAATTTTATTTCTCGTGGCTGTATTGTTGCAAATAAATTCCATAGCAAGCTTGCTAGCAGCATAATGACTCTTCGGTCCCAGCGGAAACGTTTCTGAAATAGGGCTTTTTGCATCTGCGTAAACATGACAGGTACTTGCCAAAAAAATTTTTTTCTTTTGGTAATTTTTTTCAACAGCGAGAACCACATTTTGGCTACCAATTACGTTTGTCTCGTACAATAAAGAAGGGGAATGATCGACTACATGACTGAGTCCCGCTAAATGAATAACAGTGTCAAAATTCAAATTCTCTATTTCTTTTTGTAAAGACTCATAGTTTGAGATATCACTTTTCGATAAGAGAACTTTGTGACCACAGTTTTCTAAATCCCTCACGAGATGTTTGCCTATAAAACCATGTCCACCAGTTAAAAGTACATTCATTTAGTTAAGTTCCGATTGACTTTAAGTCGTATTCAACCATAATTTCCGCAAGTTTTTCTAGAGAAGTAGTGGCCTTCCAACTCAACTCATTATTTGCTTTTTTTGGGTTACCCAAAAGAGTATCTACTTCTGCCGGTCTATAATGTTTTTTATCAATGCGGATAACAGAGTTACCGGTTTTAATGTCGATTCCAATTTCATTTTCTTTGTCTCCCTCAAATTTTATCTCCATGTCTGCAGTCCTGAATGCAAGCACAGCAAAATTTCTTATTGTTTCATTTTTGCCCGTAGCTAAAACATAATTGTCTGGTTTTTCTGCTTGGAGAATTTGCCACATCCCTTTTACATAATCTTTTGCATAACCCCAGTCTCTCCTTGCATTCAGGTTTCCAAGATACAGAGTTTTCTGGAGACCATATTTAATCTTAGCAACAGCTAATGTAATTTTTTTTGTAACAAATTCTTCGCCTCTTAAAGGACTTTCGTGATTAAACAATATGCCGCATGCCGCAAAGATTCCGTAGCTTTCTCGGTAATTTATAGTAATCCAATGAGCGTAAAGTTTGGAGGCAGCATACGGGCTTCGAGGGTAAAAAGGGGTGTTTTCGTCTTGACTTGGATTTTGAATTTTTCCATACATTTCCGAGGTACTTGCCTGGTAGAACCGGATATTTTTGTCAATAAGTTTTATAGCTTCTAGAAAATAAAGTGGTCCCAGACTGTTTATATTTGTGGTAATAACCGGGTTTTCAAAGCTTGATGCCACAAAACTCTGAGCTGCAAGATTGTATATTTCGTTTGGCCGGTATTTTCTCACAACACTACAGACATTCATAGGATCAGTTATATCAAGGTCAACTAATACTAAATTACTTTCTTCAAAAATTTCTAATTCTATTAACCTCCAGAAATTAACTGTACTTGAGCGACGATAACAACCTATAACGCGATACTTCTTTTCTAAAAGAAACATTGCAAGGTAGGCTCCGTCTTGCCCCGTAATTCCAGTAATGAGTGCAGTCTTATTCAATTCTTTTTTCCTAAATGTTGAGTAATTAGTTTTCAATAGCTACTATGTTAAACAAAAATGAATATTCCCTTAATAATAAATTTAACATTACAGGATTTCAAAGATCGGTACGCAGGTTCGATTTTTGGGGTTGTCTGGGCTTTGATCAGCCCGATCGTGATGATAGCGGTTTATCTAATAGTTTTTACAGAGATAATGGGCTCCCGGTTAGCAGGTTCCTCAAACCTTTCGAGTTTTAGTATATTTTTAATATCCGGGCTTTTGCCCTGGTTGGCTTTTACGAGTACCGTGCTGAGAACTTCGTCTAGCTTTTTAGATAAGAAGTCGATAATTACAAAAATACGGGTAAACTTTAGTTTCTTTTTTTTCCATATATCTCTGTCCGAGTTTTTGACGCTAATAATATCAATTAGTATTTTTATATTAATCTACATATTTTTTCTGCAAGAGCAACTTACTACAAGTTTATTTATTAATCTGTTATGTCTTTTGCTAGTCCAGCAAATTTTTGCTTATTCTATTGGTGTAATTTTTGGAGTGGTTAATGTTTTTTACAGAGATGTGAGAGAGTTTTTGTCAATTTTTATGAATATCTGGTTTTGGATGACGCCTATAGTGTGGGTTCCTTCCATTGCTCCTCAATGGCTTCAAAATTTTCAGAGCGGACTCAACCCATACTTTTGGTTTCTAGAGGAATATCGAGAGATATTTCTTTATGGAAACGAGTCTCAGTTGAAAAAAATTCTATTCTTGTCACTAGCGTCTTTTCTTGTTTTTGCGGCGAGTGTTTTTTTTGTTAAGTATTTTGAAAAGGAAATTCGAGATCACCTTTGATCCGAGAAAGTATCAGTTTGCTAAGTGTAAAAAATTTAAATAAAAAATTTAAACTTTATCAAAAGCCCTCCGACAGGCTTATCGAATTTTTTTTTCGTAAGAAAAAACATAACATGTATCCTGCGATTTCTGGCTTAAGTTTTGAGTTGCATGAGGGGGAATCTTTGGGGGTTATCGGCCCTAATGGAGCCGGAAAATCGACTCTGATGAAACTACTAACCGGCCTTTTGATTCAAGATGAAGGGGAGATTTTAATCGATGGAACAATTACAGGCCTTATCGAACTTGGGACTGGTTTTAATTCAGAGCTATCAGGCGAGGTAAATATAAGAAATAATGCATTACTACTTGGAATGACTGAAATAGAAATCGCTAATCGTTTTGAGGACATTATCCAATTTGCCGAAATCGGTAGTTTCATAAATAAACCGCTTAAGGTCTACTCTTCAGGAATGCTGATGAGGTTAGCTTTTGCAGTGGCTATACATTCTAATCCAAAATGTTTTCTAATTGATGAAGCGTTATCAGTCGGCGATGGATATTTTCAGCAAAAATGCACCCGTAAAATTATGAACTTTAAAAAAAATGGAGGTAGTTTAATTCTCGTATCCCACGATATGAATGCGATAAAACTGCTTTGCGATAAAGTTTTACTGTTAAATAAGGGAAGATGTTTGGAATTAGGGGAACCTGAGTCTACCGTAAATTCTTACAACAAACTCTTAGCTGGATTAAAACGTACTGCTGACAAAGATGTAGACCAATCGAGAAAAGCTGGGTATGGAACGCTACGCGCCTCAATAGATGCCTTTTCTTTTAATGGTCTAAAAAACGACTCTTATGTTTTTAAGTCCGGCGAAAAAGTAAGTTTGGAGCTACAGGTGCGTTGTGATTATGATTTAGATGACCTTGTTGTAGGGTTTTTAATAAGAGATCGTTTTGGACAAGATGTTTTTGGGACGAATACCCTGCTTCACAATTGCCCAATAAAAGTTTCCGCAGGGGACATGATAAATGTGACGTGGAATTTTAACTTGAATCTTGGGGTAGGAAATTACACCTTGACCGTAGCGTTGCATTTAGGGCCGGATCATACTATCGAATGTTTACACTGGGCAGATGCGATTTGTACATTTGATATTGCTGAATTCGAAGGTAGTGAATTTATTGGGATCTGTTGCCTGGAGCCCGCATTAATAGTACAAAAATGAATATCGTTGTGAAAGAAAATGATGGATGAAAAATTTTATTTACGCTTTGAAAATCTTCATCGGGGAGATTCAAAAACCCTACTTGCTAGGTTTCAGGTATACGAACCAATAATCTCTTTGATTTGTAGTGAAGCCAATAATCCAAAATTTTTGGATATAGGATGCGGAAATGGAGAGTTTTTGACTTTTATATCTTCTTTTGGGGGAGATGTAATCGGCGTAGAAAAAAACTCAGCTTACTCAAAAAGAAAAAACAAAAAGATATTGTTTGAACATAGTGATGCTTTGGCCTGGCTTAAACGGCAAGATGATTCTTCATTCGATTTTGTGAGTGCAATACATGTCATTGAGCATCTTGAGTTTTCATATCTTTATGAAATGGTAGGGGAAATTAAAAGAGTATTGAAAGAAAGCGGGATCATTCTGTTTGAAACCCCTAACCCCGATAACGTTACTGTAGCGACTAAAAATTTTTACACTGACCCCACTCACTTAAGGTTAATTCCTTCTAGTTTATTAAGTTTTGTTGTTAAAGATCATGGCTTCTCTGTTGCCCACAGATGGGGGGTCAATGAACCACTCCATATTGAGAAATCCACGAATATTTATGATGTTATTGGCGGTGCGAGCCCGGACTACACGATATTTGGCTTAGTCAACCAAAATGCGCTTGGAGGCAAGTTGGAAAACGTTTTACGTACGCCTAATGGGCGTTCTACAAAAGAGATGTGCGATCTTTTCGAGGCAAGATACCAACATGATTATTCTATTATTTCAAAAGGGTTAAAAAAAATCGACGGCAAAATTTTTGAGCAAAATTGCTATTACAGGGACCAAATGTTTGAGGTTAGGAAAGAAATTGTTCGTTTAAGACACTCATTTGAACTTGAACTAAGATCCATTTATGAAAGTAAGTCTTGGAAGATTACCGAGCCGTTAAGGTTTGTAGCAAATCGATTACGAGTTGGCAAAAAAATAATTTCTAATGCGTTAATAATCTTGAAAAATAATTCAATACGTGATTTTTTTGCAATATATTCGGAGAAGTGTCGAAGGATTGTTATGGGTACGTTAGGCGATATGGGGAAAAAAAACTGGAATCAAAAGGGCTTAACGAGGGGCGTATTCTTTGAGAAATATAGACGAATACTTAACAAAGCAATAAGAAAAAAGAAATAAGTTGAGAGTATTAATAGACTTGCAAGGGGCTCAAGGTTTTGGGTCAGGTAGGGGTATTGGTAGATATAGTTTAGAACTATCTCGTGCCTTGTTTGAGTTAAATTTAAAGGAGTTGGATTTATTTTTCTTGATAAATTTAACTGCCGTAAAAAGTTCAGATATTGCAATCAATTACTTAAGAGAGTTTTGTCCTCCCGAAAAAATTAAAGGTTTTTTCGTGCCAGAGGTAGGCGATTTTAAAAGCATTGCTTGGAGGAAGCAGGCAAAGTTAATTCGAGGTGCAAAGATAAAAGAAATAGGCCCAGATATAATTATTCTGACTAGTTTATTTGAACCCCATGGGACCATGATAGTGTCGGAGTTTGATGAGTATAAATGTCAATATGTTGTAGTTTTATACGACTTAATTCCCCACGAGGACCCGAAAACCTACCTTGAAAAAGAAAACGATCGTAGAAACTATGAAAAAGAAATTCAGCAGTTACTCAGAAGCGATTTGATTCTTTCCATCTCAAATCATACAACGAATACCTTTCTAAAAAATTTTCGTGAGAAAAGCATTGCGCCAATAATTACTATAGGGGCAGCAACTAAAAAAAAGAAACTGCTGAATGCTATGCCAGATGAAATACGTTGCGATCTTTTGAGTAACTTTAAAATTACCAAAGATTATATTCTTACAATTTCAGGACAAGACAAGCGCAAAAACTTAAGAACACTTCTTATAGCGTATTTAAATCTCTCTGAAAAAGAAAGAGTAAAAATCCAGTTAGTAGTTGTATGTAATATGGAAAGTTCCGCCGTTAATACGTTTATGGATGACTTTGATTTCGACCCTCAATTAAAGGGAGATATTATATTCACCGGGCCTGTCAACGACTATGATTTAGACCTTTTGTATGCCAATTGTAAGCTATTCGTCTTTCCTTCTACGAAAGAAGGTTTCGGGCTACCTGTCTTAGAGGCAATGGCCTTCGGGCGACCTTGTATCGTTTCGAATTCTACACCTTTGCCTGAATTGGTTGGCGACTCCGCTTTAATATTCGAAGCCATGGATTTTTTTGATCTCGGAAGAAAAATTTCTGAATTGATTGGCGACCCCTCTAGATTAAAAGCTATGTCTGCCTCAAGTCTTAAAAGAAGTAAAAAATACAGTTGGCCCAATGTGGCAGCAAAAGCCGCTAAGGCTATGGTTAGCCTTTCTCTAGCGAAGGAGAACAAAATAGCTCCACAGAAGTCTGAGGAACATTCAGTAGTCCGAAAGAAATTAGCTTATATATCTCCTTTGCCTCCTGAGAAAACTGGCATCTCAAAATACAGTTCGGAGTTGCTTTCCTTTTTATCGGAATTCTACGAGATTTATTGTGTCTCGACCTCTAGTTCAAATATAAGTCTGGCTAGTAGTAGAGTGAAATATAGTTTGATTAGTAAGGAGTGTTTCAAAAAAACGTTTCATAAATACGATAGAGTTTTATATCACTTTGGAAACTCCGAGTTTCATTTGCCTTATTTTGAGCTTTTGGAAAACTTTCCAGGTGTTGTGGTGTTACATGAGGTTTTTTTAGATGGACTGTCTGCCTTAAGAAACGAGCATTTTCAAAGCTTGTTTGATTTTCATGGCGCATCGAGTAACTACGCACTCTACTCACACGAATTTCCCCACAAAAATAATTTCATAAGGTATCCATGCAGCCTTGAGCAAGTGGACCAATCCCTTGGGCTAATTGTGCATTCAAGATTTGCAAAAGAACTACTAATAAAATGGTACGGCAGGGAAGTTTCTCAACACTGTGAACTTGTCCCATTTCCGAAAGAGAGCAAGACAAGCGATACAGTTTTAAAGAAACAAGAGTGTCATAATGATGACCTTCTGATTTGTTCTTTCGGGTATTTAGGTTCAGGTAAGATGAACTTATTTCTGTTTGATGCATGGTCACACTCAATTTCTAATCGATCTAAATTAATTTTTGTTGGGCCTTTTGGCGATGAGAGTTATGCCGAAGAATTAAAGAAAAAAGTAAATGATTCTGGTAAGAGTGACAGAGTGGTTTTCACGGGATGGGTAAGTGAAAAAGATTATAAATATTGGCTCGGAGTTGCTACGATTGGTGTTCAATTAAGAATGTGTTCGAGGGGAGAGACATCCGCTTCTCTTTTTGACTGCCTTGCTCACGGAGTTCCGGTCATCGTAAATGCGCAGGGTGACATGATAGATTTTCCAGAAGATGTTGTTTACAAACTAAAAGGTGAGCCCAGCATTTCGGAGTTAGCTGAAGCTTTAGAATTTTTGACGGACAATCCAGCTTTGCGAAGCAATTTGAAAGCAAAGGCCGTTAACTATTTAGCAAATAGACACTCACCTAAGGAGTGTGCAAAAAAATATTTTTCTGCAATTGAGGGTTTTTATTCACAGAATCACCACAATTTACCTTTAAAAATATCGCATCTTAACAACTCAAATATTTTTCAAACGGAGAATGAACTAGATTGTTTTATCAACGCACTTTTAAAAACCTGTCTTCCCTCTTTTAGAGCAAAAACAATTTACATTGATGTTTCGGAAATCATTAAGGGGGATATTCGCACCGGAATTCAGAGGGTGGTAAGAAATATGCTGAGGGCATTTGTAGAAAATAATGTTGGTTACAATGGACTCAGAATAGAGCCAGTGTATACAACAGAGAATGCGAACCAGTATTTTTGTGCCGGAGCTTTTTTGACCCGCTTTTTAGGATTACCTTACATACTTGATGATAAACCTATAGAGCCAAAAACCGGTGATATTTTTCTAGGTCTAGACCTGCAGCCAATCCTCACGCCCAGAAGGAAAAAACTTTTAATGGAGATGGATGCTAGGGGAGTACGAATACAGTTTGTGGTTTACGATATTTTGCCACTAACCCATAGAGAATATTTTTCCCCTGGGGTTTATAACCATTTTTTTAATTGGCTTGAAACAATCTCACTATTTGAGAAGCTACTTTGTATTAGTGAGAATACAAAAAAAGAGGTTGAGCATTTTCTGAAGGTATTTTTCCCAGAAAGACTGAAAAGAATTAGGCTCAGGAGCTTTCTTTTGGGTAATGAAATTACGGAAACTGATGCAAGTAAGGGTCAACCAAAAGAAGCTGATAACATCAGAAAATTAATAAAAGAGAATAAACTGTTCGCTATTGTCGGTACTATTGAACCAAGAAAAGGACATGAGGAGTTATTGAGAGTTTTTGATTTGTTATGGGATGAAGGAGAAACAGCAGCGATCGTGTTTATTGGCAAAATAGGATGGGAGGTAGACGGCTTAATCAAGAAAATTCGAAAGAATAAAATGTTTGGCAAGCGACTTTTTTGGCTGAATAATTGCAGTGATGAATTTCTCCTTGAGATTTACGCGGAAGCCTCTGGTTTACTGGTCTCTTCATTAGCTGAGGGATACAGTCTGCCTATAGTTGAAAGTCAAAATTTCGGAATGCCCGTCTTCGCTCGAGATATACCTGTGTTTAGAGAGATCGGTTACGTTTACAAAAACATTACTTTCTACAAAGGAGGCGAACCCAAGGATGTCGCCAGACAGTTTCTGGAGTGGAAATCTTCTCTAAACATAAGAAACTGTGGTGAAATGAAGAATTCAAAGACAATATGTTGGAAGAAAGCAACAAAAGAACTTCAGAAAATCATAATTGATTAACCTTAGACTTTGATAGTAGCAATAGCCTTGGTACACTAACTAGAATTGAATTTAAAGCGCTTAGTATATTTATCGGCGCATGTAAGGGGTTTTTAAAGAATTATTTGAAAAATTTTTTTGTATTTGGGCCAAATTTTCGTCAACTATTGCTTTTATTTGCCCAAATGCTAGGGTTCATGGAGTATACTCTTGTATATTCGTGTGTTTGTAAGTTGCAGATAAAGCTGCGTTTTTAGGAAAAAAAGGAAAAAACATGTCCGCAGAATTAATCCACCAGATGTACATTGCCTACTATCAAAGGCCTGCTGATCCCGCAGGTTTAATCTACTGGCAGGACCAGTTGAATACTAACGGAGGGGGAGAGGCCGGCTGGAATGCTGTTGCCGCCGCCTTTGCTAATGCAGCTGAATCATCCGCGCTTTACGGGAATCAAACTCTCGGCCAAAAGATTTCAGCAATCTATTTAGCAGCTTTTGAACGTGCTGCTAGTGCTGACGAGGTTGCCTATTGGGAGGCATCAGGGTTCAATGCTGCTCAAATTGGTTTTGCTATTGTAAATGGGGCACAAAATGATGACCTTTCTACTGTAACTAAAAAGGTGGATTACGCAGAGGCTTTTGTTTCAACCCTTGACCCAGCTGGGACAGGAGTAGGGCCTTTTGCGTTCCAGTATGTTGATCCTTCCCTCGGAAGAGGATTAATGGATGTTATTACTAAGGATTCAGATGTTTCTGCTGCAACAGTTAGTAGTCAGGTTTCATCAACCTTACCAACCCTTGTTACAGTTAATTTGACTTCTGGTGCGGATACAGTCACGCCGACAGCCAATGCTGCCGAAGAAATCAACGCTGCTCTAGGTGGTTCGTCCCCATCGCTTGGACGCACCGACACGATCGACGGCGGTAGTGCACAAGACACCATCAATGTTGCGATGGACGGGAATTTTCTACTTGGGTTTAGCTCCGGAACGATGAAGGATGTAGAGATTGTTAATCTCGCTGCTACTGCTTCGTCTGTAACTCCTAAAACATTCAATTTTACTGGGGCTTCTGGGATCGAAACCATCAATGTTGGTGCTGGTAACGCTCCCATAATTGTCTCTAATATTTCAGACACTGGTCTTACTCTGAACTTGAGTGGGCAGTCAACAGGTGCATTTGATGTTGGTTTTGCAACCGGGACAATCAGCGGTTCGGGTTCGTCTCTCACTGTCGGGCTCACTGACGTGGGTTCAACTGGGACGAATGTCTCGCTTACCGCCAATTTAATAACCGAAATGGATTTAGTAAGTTACGGTACGGACAATCACATCGATTTAAGCGGTTCAGTGAATGATATAAAGAACATTTCTGTATCAGGCGCTGGTGATCTTGTAATTGCTGGGGTTCCATCTACTGCATCAGGATTTACAGCTGCAAGTGCAGGTGGTGACGTTACATTGACGGTTGATACTGACTCAAATACAGTGATGCTTGCTAGCGGTCAGACAATAACGGGCGGAGCTGGGTTTGACTCTTTAAGTATCCAGGGTTCTGGGATCGCAGCCACTGCTTCAACTGGCATAGAGGAACTTATTTTTGACGGCGCAAGTACCGAAGCGATTGTACGCGCAACAGGCATGGCTGGATTAAATACCCTAACTTATTCAGGAAACAGTTCTGCCTCCGTATCAGGTCTACAAGACCAGGCGTTAACCGTAAATGCTATTCTTGACGGTGCAGGACAGCAAGTCGTTGTTAGTTCAAGTGGTACATTAGCGGTTAACCTTAACGCCAACCCTACTCAGGTTGCGTTAGCAAACAGGACCGACAACGATTTCGACTTTAAAGCTACTACAACTGCTGGTATCGACATTACAGTCGGCTCTTATACGAGCGCATCTGGTACATACGTATTGAACAACTCGACTGGCGATGTTGGAATTACAGTTGACTCAACATCTGTTTTCGGGTCACATGTTCAGGCGAGTGGTGCTTCTACGATTAGTATATTGGGTAACGGTGGGATAGCTGCAGCTGTTTCAGGTCAAAACACCCAAACTATAACAGTTAATGCAAATTCAGGTACTTTAGCTGTAGGGTCTTCTGCCGCTACAACTTTCAACTTAACAACTCTTTCGAACATTACGTTAGGGTCAACTACAAGTAGGTTGTCTGGAGTGCAGACAATGGCTATTAATATCGGGTCCAATACGGCTGACCTTAGTGGAACCAACCTTGGGTTCCAAGATATGCGCACGATGACGTTGACTGGAACCGGTTCCGGAGCTACCGTATTACTTAATGATGTCTCAGGCAGTGGTAACGCTATGGCAATTACCATGACTGGGTTAGAGGGTGGTGTTTCCGCATTTAACGTTAGCAACGCTAGTGGTAACATCACTATCGCAGCTGAATCTTTAACTGGTACGCTTGACGTTGCAACTCTGGAGACTTCTGCTGCTGGTTCAATCACTGTTTCAACTGGAACCGCCGGAAACTTTTCTGCGGGGACGGTTAAAGCTATTGATGCATTTACTTTGGATGCTTCCGCTAATGTTTCTGGATCAGCGTCCATTGCAATCAGTGACCTTTCTGCGAGCGGTGCCATCAGTATTTCTTTAGGTTCGGCAGCATCTGGTGATGTCACCTTATTAGACGTAGAGGGTGAAAGTACGTTTACATTAGATGGTAGTAACTTTGGGGGAACAATAGATTTAGGTACATTCACAGCTGGTGGGAATACCACAATCTCGATGGGCACAGAAGGGTACTTTAGCGCCAGTACAATCGGGACAGCTGGGTCATTTACCCTTGACGGAGCTGCAGCTACAACTGGTCAGACTACAATTCAAGGGCTTTCCGCTGGAGCTGGTGTAACCGTTGCCATGGGTACAGGTACCGGTGGTGTTACTTTAGTGTCCAGCATTACGGCCGGTAACTTTACTTTAGATGCCTCGACATTTGCGGGAACAATTGACGCAACGGGTATCTCTGCATCAGGGTCCATAGTGGTGTCAGTTGGTACAAACGGTGATTTTAGTGCAGGTCATGTTGGTACCCTCGCTGCATTCACTGTTGATGCAGCCTCTTCTCAGTCCGGAGCTGTAACTATAACAGGGGTTTCTGCTGGTGGTAATTTAACCGTTTCAATGGGGGCAGGTACTGGTGCACTCACCATGAATTCCAGCGTAACAACCGGTAACTTTACAGTCGATGCTTCGTCATTTGGAGGAGCAATTGATATTTCTACAGTAACTGGTTCTGGGGCAGCAACAATATCTGTTGGCTCTTCGGGTGATTTCAGTGCTGATCAGGTAGCTGTTCAGGGTGCATTTACTCTGGATGCGGCCGCAGCAACAACTGGCTCTATCACTCTGGCAGGAATAACTGCCGGTGGTAACTTAACAATCGCTATGGGTCAGGGAACGGGTAGTATTGTTCTTACATCAGCAATCACCGCAGGTAACTTCACATTAGATGGAACCACATTTGGTGGGGCAATTGATATTGCAAATGTTACTGCCTCTGGCGCTGTAGTAGTCTCAACGGGTAGCGCGGGTGATTTAAGTGCTACTCAGATTCATACCACGGGTGCAGTCACGATTGACGGTGCCGCCGCTTCAACTGGGGCGGTTACTTTGAATACGGTTAGCGCTTCTGGTGCTGTTACAATATCAATGGGCTCGGGCTCCGGCGCGTTGGCAGTAACAGGCAGTGTTGAAACTGATAAAGGTCTAATTATAGACGCTTCCAGTTTTGGGGGTAGCGTGGATGTAGCAGGAATTTCTGCTTCCGGTGCTACAACGGTTTCACTGTCCGGTGGAGATTACAGTGCTGGTAATACGTTTGTTAACGGAACGTTTACGCTTGACGCTAGTACCTCAACAACAGGTACCGTTACATTAACTGCCTTTTCTGCAGGTGGTAACTCAACTATTAATTTAGGTGGCGGTTCAGGAGCTATAGCGGTGGGTAGTGCGCAAGCTGGTGGGTCCTTCTCAATAGACGCTACGAGCTTTACGGGGACAACAACCATTACTACCGTCTCAGCCTCCGGTGCGGTGACTGTTGCTTTATCTGGAAAAGACCAGGGGGCGTTTAGCGCGGGCATAATTGCAACAACTGGAGCTGTAAATATTACGCAGGCCCAGGCTGGCTCTGGGGCATTAACCTTGACCGGTGTTTCTAGCAGTGGCGCAGTTACAATTAATCTAGGAACAGGCACTGGAGCAGGTGACGTGTCCATATCCGGGCTTAACTCCAAAGGCGCCTTTAGCTTAACAGCTGACCAGGCCAGTGATCTTACGCTAACAAATATAACTGCGTCGGCAAGTATTACTGTAAATGTTGGTGGTAGTGGTTCGATAACTGCTTCTAGCTTGGATACGGGTGGAGCATTGTCCATAACTAAGACCTTGGGTTCAGGTGAAGCCGCTGTAATGGGAGCAATATCTGGAGGGTCTGTTTCAATAACTATCAGTGGGGCATCCGGTCACGTGAGTGCAAACACCATTGATGCGGGGGCCTTCACATTTAACGCGACTGATTCAGGAGAAGGTAGTGACGCTCAAAATCTCGGTGTTCTGTCTGCCTCTGGTGTTGTGAGCGTTTCTTTAGGCTCAACAACTGATCTACTAGCCTCATCAATTGTAGTTGCTTCCGCAGGTGCAACTATCACGAAAGGGACAGGTAGTTCGGACGTTACTGTAAATATTGGTGTGACCGCGGATGGCGCAATATCTATTGTAGGTGGTGGTTCTGGAACGATTTCAGTTTCCACTATAGGAACAGCCGGTGGATTTAGCTTCAACGGGGAGAACATGAGTAATACGGGGGGAGATGCTGGTGAGTATTTCTCAGCAAACACAATCACGGCGACATCTGGAAACGTAACGTTTACTTATGGGACTGGTGGAAATGCTTTCGTAGATGTATCAGCAATAGATACAGTTAGTGGATTCACACTTACTGGCGCGAGTCTTACAACGGCTGACATAGCGGTTGTTGCTCTATCGGCTACTCAGGGTATAAGTATAGATGTTGGTGGGGCTTCCGGAAGTGCGGTAATTGCGAATATCGACACAGACGGAGTGTTCACATTCAATGCAGGTAATGCTAATAACCTTGACATCGACATTGAGACTCTGTCTGCCAGTGCAGCAACGATTACGCTAGGTGCAGTTTCGTTAGCAGCGCACGCGAACAGTGTATCGTCGGTTGACGCGCAAACATTTACACTCGCGGGCGGAAATTATCGGGAAATCTTCTCGGCCCATGATATCTCAGCTAGTGCAGTAACTATTAGCTTCGGGGATTTGAGTGACGCATTATCGGTATCTTCGATCACAACTGAAACGTTTAGTTTTGCAGGTGGTGATGGAGCTAACTTTAGCGCGGTGATCACTCAGCTTGATATCGGAGCTGCCGACTTTAGCCTCACTATGCCTGAGTTAGGTAATGGGTTATTAATTAATAGGCTTGGGTTTAGTGCCTCTGGTTCAATAGTTGCTACACATAACGCTGACACGGTTTCTGCTTCATCCTCATCAGCTGCGGGTGATGTAGTTAAATTTGAGTTTAATATGGGTGAAGATAGCGTCGTTGATACATTGGGATACTTTAACGGTGGAGGTAAGGAGCTTGTTAAGGTGTACAACTTTGATAAAGATCAGGACGTTATTAAGTCTAATATGAAAGTTGGAACTGCTGCTACTGCCGTTGGTACCACGACCGCCGCCAGTATTATTGGTGGTGCTTTGGGTGCATCGATATCGGCATCAGATTTGACCGCGGGTAGTGCAACTGCAACCTTTGTTTATAACGGTGATATGTTCTTTATCGGAGCATCAGCTACGATAGATTCTACATTCTCCGACGGAGAGGTGGTATTCCAGTTTGTAGGAATTACCGATATATCCGGGGGTGACTTAACTAGCATTTAAGTAAGTACTGAGTCGCTTCATATTAAGAAAAACAGCTAGGGGGAATTATTAAAATATTTCCCCTTGTTGCTTTTTAGTGGGCCGAGGGTGGTGTTTTCTCACCCAACACAAGTTTGAGCAAAAATGCCTGAAAAAAAAAGAACAAAAGGAAAACGAGCTGGTACCAGTAAAAAGCACAAATCTCAAGGGCTCAATAAAATCGGGTTAAAAACATCTACTACCAGGCAGAAAGGTGAACAAAAAATTGATCTGCCGGTTTTTTTAAAAGAATTCGATGAGCTGCTAAACGCTGGCAACTTTTTGAAGCCTCAAGAGATGCTAAATAGTCTTAGGGGCTTAAAAAAATGGCAGAGGCTTAACCTCCAATCAGTTATAGAGTTTAAGAAAGGTAATACTAGTCTTAGCGAGGACTTAATGCGGCAGGCATTGCGTGAGCCTGATGTTAAACCCAGCATAAACAGGAATTTAGCCGGCATGCTAATCAACCAGGGTAGAATGCGGGAAGCTTTACCATACGCGGAATTGGCATATAAAGAAGACTCCAAAGATTTAAAAGCTGCGCAGCTGTTTCTTAATTGCTTACTAGATCTTGGAAAGGCTGATATTGTTCTTCAGGAAACCGAAAAATTACTAGAATCCTTTCCCGATGATAAAGTGGTTCTAGTTAGTAGGGCATCCGCTCTAAGAAGTACCATGAACAAGGAAGCGGCATCTAAAGAACTGGATGTCTTAATAAAAAAATTCCCTGAAGAACCGGTCGTGCATCGAATCAAGGCTGATCTCCTGGGTGACACAAGTACAAGAGAGGCATTGCCACATTATGAAAAAGCTCTAGAGATTTCCATTAATGAAAAAGGGAAAGCCGACCCTGCTATTCAATGGAATATGAGTTTGCATCTTCTTAGGGCTAGGGAGCTTAAAAGAGGGTGGGAATGCTGGGAACAGGGATTTCATCCTATAGTGGGTACTATGGGAAGAAATCTTCCAAAAAGAATTACATCTATGCCTCGTGCTGATAATGGGCAGGAAATTGACAGAAATAAATGGACTATTATTTGCGCAGAGCAAGGAATTGGTGATCAAATATTATTTATGCATAGTATGAATGAGACGATAGAGGAACTCGGGAAAGTACTTTACATAACAGAAAAACGATTATATCCAATAATTAAAAGAAGTTTTCCAAATATGGAGGTGGGGTCTCAAGGGGTTACATATGATTGGACTCGTAACGCACTGCAGAAAAACGGATATATTCCTCTAGGAAGTATCCCTCGAAGACATAGAAATAGCCTTGATAGTTATAAAAACAATAGAATCCCATATTTAAAGGCCAATAAGAATCTATTCGAAAAATATCGAGCAAAGCTCCTTGAGTTAGCTAAGGGTAGGCCTATCATTGGCATTTCCTGGAAAGGGGGGTATTGGCAAATCCAAAGAAAGACAAAAGAATTAGAACTGAGGAATTGGGAGCCTATATTTAAACGTAAAGCTCTATATGTAAATTTACAATATGGGGACATAAAACAAGAAATTCAATATTTAAAAGATAATCGGCAAGACTTAATTTTTTTTCCAGAGTTGGATTTTAAAGTTCATATAGACGATTGGGTTGCAATTGCGGGAGCGTGCGATGGGATAATTTCTGTTTCGACGGCATTAGTTCACTTTGCTGGAGCAATAGGACAAAAAGTCGCTGTTGTTATGCCAGGAGAACAAGGTCCATGGCACCTCGGGTTAACCGATACGGAGTCAATGGCATATAAAAATGTAAAAATTTTCCGCCCAACACAGAAAGAATCTTTGCCAAAATTAATTGAAAGAGTAAGCAATTTAATCACATGAAGTATAAAGATAAATTTTTATCAGTCAATGCAGAGGCTATTCCAATCTTTGATACCGATCGACCAAGCCAAGCTCTAATTGATCTTTTTAATCCGGAGAATAACCCATTAGCGGCTCAAAGTCAGGGAGTTCTTTTACGTGTTAATGGAATACTCCATGAACTTTCTGAACCTGTTGCGATAGGGATAAATGATGTATCACTACACTGTATTATGCCGATCGTTATCTACGGAAGAAAACAGAGTCAAAAGGATGAATTTTACAGTGTATCAAATAAGCTAGTTATAAAACAAAGTGAATTAGCTCGTGACTTATTAGTGTCTGTGAAACCCAAATTTTTTGAAAACTCGCTTAATTTGCTTGATAGCATCTTTCAAAGTAATAACTTTGTTTACTTGATATTTAACATCTCGGACGAAAAATCAATCTGTACAGCTATTGAGAAAATATCACAATCAAGGGGAGCTATAACTATACATAACCCACAATATAGAAATACAACCAATTTAATGAAATTCTGTCTTGAAAAGAATATTCACCTTATAGAAAATATTGATGGTTCAGCTGATTTATTTAGATTTTAAAGATTAGTTGAATGGAAAATTCTGATAAGCCGAACATATTTCGTGAGACCTTAAAGTCCCACAAAAGTTATATATATACAGCGATATTTTTATCCATCTTTGTAGCATATTTGCCTGTTGCACCCATCGTATACATGCGTACAGTATTTGGCCCGGTTATAAATAGCCAAAGTTTTTCTTTCCTTATATGGTTGGGCGCATTATTAGTTTTGGCGATTATAGTAAATGGAGTCTTAGAGTGGATAAGGGAACGTATAATCCTGTCCGGTACGATTTCATTTATTTCTTCTTTAGAGGAAAGAATATTTAGCTCCACGTTTGAACAACGAGCTGATAAGTGGAATGAAGGCTCAAAAGCATTTTCTAATATGAGAATTTTAAGAAATTTTATGGTGTCACCAATCTCTGGTGCCATCTTAGACGCACCTTTTTCAATACTGTTACTATTAGTAATATTTTTTATACACCCACTGATGGGAGCTTTTTCAATTCTTGGTCTTTTAATTGCCTTTGTGATAGGTTTATTAATCGAGAAAAAAGTTCAACCAGAGCAAGAAAATGCGGCTGAATTACAAAATTCCGCTAGGCGAGAACTTAACGTTCTGCACAATAATGCACTTTATTGTAATTCAATGGGCAACCTTCCAAATTTGTTTAACAAGTGGTTTGTAAACCAAAAACAGTTTCTTGTCTACCAGGCAAACGCTACCACATTACAATCCTTAGGATCAAGCGTAAGCCAGGTCGTAATGATGGTTCAAGGTTCAATGTTATTGGGCGTTGGAACATTTCTGACACTTATTGGAATGATGTCTCCGAGCATGGCTGGAAATTTAATAATTGCTAAATTTATTGGGGCTTTGGCAATCCGCCCTACAATGATGATTGTAATGGCATGGAGCCAAATTATTTCCGTGAGATTTGCAATTGCGGATTTGAAAAAATTTTTACAAGAAGCAGTAATATCACGACAATCTGGTATAAAATTACCGGCCCCAAAGGGAAACCTTGTAGTTAGTGATGTTTCTTTTCAACATGGAGAAAATGGAAAAAAAATCCTAGATAATATTTCGTTCAATCTTAAACCAGGTAATGTATGTGCCGTTCTCGGAGAATCCGGTGCCGGTAAATCGACACTTGCAAAAATTCTGGTAGGTTACAATTACCCTTCAAAAGGTAGTGTAAGACTAGACGGAGTTTCCATAGGTTCATGGAATAAAAAAGAATTATGTGATTACATTGGTTATTTACCGCAAGACCTCCAATTATTTGGTGGCGAACTCATACCAAATATCACGAGATTTAAGCAAGTAAACGAAAAAGAGCTCGAAATTGTTTGCGTAAAATTTAATTTAGAAGATATATTCGAACGCTACAAAAAAGGAGAACCCCCAACGCTAAGCGATGACCTATTCGATATACCTGGAGGTTTAAAACAAAGGATTGCTTTGGCCAGAGCTTTCTATAATTCGCCAAATTATTTAGTGCTTGATGAGCCAACGAGCAGTCTTGATGCAAAGTTTGAAAATAAATTTTTAGAGATAATCAAACATAGCAAAGACCGAGGGGCAACAATTATAATAAATACACATAATAAACGAATATTAACAATGGCAGACTATATTTTAGCTATAAAAGATGGACGTCAAAAGCTCTTTGATTCTAAAGAAAATATAAAGAAAAAAATGAAATTATCATTATGACAAAATTAAATGACTGATTTAAAGCAACAAATTTTACGAATTAAAAATGCTTCATTAACCAAATTATTGTTGGTACACAAGATAGATATAATTTGGATATTTATCGCGAGCTCAGTATCTAATTTACTTATGTTAACACCGATGCTTTATATGCTTCAAATTTTTGATAGGATTTTTATAAGTCAAAGTGTATTGACCCTATTAACTATATCTAGCATCGTCATATTCTTCTATATCATCTCATCTTTAAGTTCATACATCCGATCAAAGATCATTATTGCTTTAGGTTCAAGACTAGAAAACAATATAAACGAACATTTATTTCATGTAAGTTTTTCTGAAAGATTAAAAAAAGAAGTAAAAAATCCAGTCTCATATCTGGATGACCTCGCAGTCTTTAGGCAATGGTTGACCGGAGCAGCCGTTTTTGCCATTTTCGATCTCCCGTGGGTTCCCCTATACGTGTTAATAATGTTTGTAATGCATCCTTTATTAGGATTTGCTTCTTTAGTTTTAATTTTGATTTTAATTGTTTTTGGAATATATTTCTCAAAAATACTGGGAAATCAGGATGAAATTTTAAGGCAAGAAGAGTACGAAACTAATGAATTTTTATATGGAAAATTACGCAACTCTGAAATACTTTCGATTTATGCATTAGCCTCAAATTTCAAAGAAAGCTGGAGGAGGAATAAACGGAAGTTCTACATAAGTTTAAACAAAAGCCAAAAAAAAACTGATGTAATTCAAAATATAATGAAGCAATACCGATTTTTTTCAAATTCTTTGGCGCTGACTATTGGTGCATACTTAGTTATATCGGGTGAACTTACTTTGGGGAGCATGATTGCCGCATCTCTTCTAATGGCCCGTACAACGCAACCTGTGGATGGGGCTGTTTCCACTCTAAGTCGAATCACCATAGTTAGAGAGGCTTTTTGGCGACTGGAGGAGATGTTAAAAGTCCCCTTTGAAAGAAATATGTCCTCGGTAGATGAAAAACAAGTCTCCAACAATGCCATTACACAGAACACCGTAGAAAATATATCACTCTCAAATGTTGAAGTATCGTATAACGATGGCAATTTAATTATTTTAAAAAATCTGAGCTTTGAATTACATAAAGGGGAAGTAATCTCAGTTGTTGGTAATTCTGGCTCAGGGAAGACAACTATGCTGAAACTACTAACTGGACTGGTAGATTATCGCGGTTCTGTATTGTATGAAAACGTAGAATTAAAAACATTTTCCCGCGAGGATTCCGAAAGATGTATTGGGTATCTTCCACAGGATATATTAATGATTCCCGGAACCGTAGCTGAGAATATCTCGAGCTTACGATTACCAGACTCGAAGAGAATTGTTGAAGTTGCAAAACTAGTTGGTATACATGATTTTATTTTAAAATTTCCTGAAGGATACGATACCAAGCTTTTCGGTGGTCGACAAAACCTCTCTGGTGGTGAGAGACAGAGAATAGGGCTTGCTAGAGCTATCTACAATGATCCAGCATCTATCTTACTTGATGAACCAAATGCTGCGTTGGATCATTCTGGAGAATTAGCATTAAACAATGTAATAAACTATTGTAAAAATAGAGGTAAAATTATAGTGATAGTTACGCATAGAAGGTCTGTACTTAAGTGTTCCGATAGAGTAATAGATTTGTCAAGCAATAGTGATAGCTTAAAAATTATTGATAGAGAAACCTATTTAGGGAGTTTTAAATCAAAAGATGATTTTGATAAAAGATTTACATTTTAAAAACTAGAAAACAAAGAATAAAATGACTCAAAATAAACTTGAAAAAGAGTTTGAAAAGATTTTACAAACAAAACAAAGCAGAATTTTCGCTTTCTGGACATTAGGAGTATTTTTTGGAGGATTTTTATTATGGGCCGCTTTTGTTCCTCTAGATGAGGGTGTACCCACAATGGGTAAAGTTGTTGTAGACACTAAACGGAAAGGAGTCCAGCATTCTACAGGAGGTACAATTAAACAGATCTTTGTGAAAGAAGGTGATTTCGTTGTGAAGGACCAAACACTTATTAAGTTAGGAGACGCCAGGGCCCAGAGTGAAGTCCTCATTGAGCAGAATAATATTAAGAGTCTGGAAGAGAATGTTAATTTGCAACGAATTTCTTTAGTTAAGGTGTCAGATTTAATCAAAAATAGCAACCAACAAATTAAACTAGTAGAGGAAGAGTTGGTAGGAATTCGTAGTCTTGTCGAAGAGGGTTATGCTCCAAAAGTTCAACAGATAGGCCTTGAAAAGGAATTAAACCAATTATTATCAAAGAAAAATGAACTAGGTAGTACCCGAGAACAATCATTGCAGACAATTGAGGAGTTGAAATTTAAGTTAGAGGCAGCGAAAGAGCGGTTACTGATTGCTGAAAGAAACTTAACACAAAAAGAAATAAAGGCTACTGTGTCTGGACAGATTCTCGACCTTCAAAAGCAGGCTATAGGTTCAGTTATCCAGCCTGCGGAGAAAATTATGGACATTGTTCCGAGAGACGAGATGCTCTTAATTGAGACAGAAATAATGCCAAATCTTATCGATCGTGTATCTGTAGGGGATGCTGTAGATATAAGGTTTTCTAACTTTTCCATGACTCCTTTGTTGGTTGTCCCGGGTATTGTCATTTCCATTTCTACAGATGTATTATTTCAAGATAAAACAAATTCACCTTATTACTTAGCCAGAGTTAAAGTTACCGATGATGGTATTACTACGCTTGGAAAGAGAAAAATGAGACCTGGTATGGAAGTGGGTGTAATAGTCAAGACTGGTTCAAGGACACTTTTAAAATATCTCTTACATCCTCTTACTCGGAGAGTAGCTTTTTCTATGAAAGAGGAATAAATTTGAAAAATTTTTGGAAACTAAAACTGGTTTCATTATTAATTTGTGTGAACCCTTCTCTAGCTGACATGGATCTCCTACAGTGTATCGATAAAGCACTAAGTGAAAATTCTGAGATAAAAAAAGCTAGAGCAGAATTTCAAGCCTTCAGGGAGGTAGAAGTGCAAAGTCGGGCAAATCTCTTGCCATCAATAGCGTTGTCCGTTTCCAGATCACGGGTTGCTCAGGACAGATCCGATGGGTCTGGCCTAAAATTACATCAAAATTATATTATGGAAAGCGACGCTATTTCCTTGCGCCAACCTGTTTATCGACCTAAGTTAATAAGGGACTTTGAAAAAACAAAGAAAGAAGTATCTTCCGAAAAACTATTGTTACAAAAAAAAGAAGATATCATTTCCATGAAGGTGATCGAAGCGTATTTTAGGCTATTAAGAGCTTATGAAGAGGAATCACTATTAGAAAAAAGAATGAAACTATTAGCTGAACAAAAAAAAGCAGCGGTTAAATCCATGGAGGCTGGAAGAGGTACGGTTACAGAATTAGCAGAAATAAATGCTGCTAATGACAGGGCGTCAGTAGATCTTATTAAAATAAGACAGAGCGTCAAATTAGAACTGAATGAACTTGAGTTCTATACTGGAGAGAAAATTCAAAAGGTTAAGAAGCTTGATGGAAAAATGAATAATATTGATATATTTGAGAAGCACACCGTTAAATATTGGGAGGAAAATGCAGTTCTCAATAATTATGAGTTAAAAAGTAGGCGAGAAATGATTTCGGCTGCCGAGATAGCTTTATCGTCTGAAAAACTGACTCGGTACCCTACCATAGATTTAAATATCCAAATTTCCAGGGGATCTAGTGAAAGTACTTTTTTTGTTGATTCAGAAACAAAAACCCATTCCTTAGGACTCTCCTTAAACCTTCCGATTTATCAAGGAGGAGGCTTAAGCTCGAGAATACGGCAATCCGCCTCTAAATTAGATGTGCAAAATGAGAGCCTGAAATTTGAAGAGGAAGACTTACGAAAAAGAGTTCAGAAAATTTATTTTGGTATGATTGAGAGCATCAAGCTCAGAGAAGCGTTAAAGACTGCTGTGCGATCTTCCCAAATTGAATTACAATCAACGAAGAAAAGTAGCTCTGCTGGGATTCGGAAACAGTTAGATATTTTGATATCACAACAAAAGGCTCTCGGTATTGAAAGAGAACTTAACAATGCGCAGTTAGATATCATATTGTATTGGTTGAATCTAAATATGTTTACTAGTAATCTCAAACGAGAAACTATTGAGACGATTAATAGATTTTTAATTCCACGCTAAATCTGCCCTCGGACTTTAAATTTCTTTTTTTTCTTAACTGGCTCTTTCTTCTCATCGCCAGGCTCCATATCCTTAAGCCAATAGGCCCAAGATAAAATAACTGCAACTGTAGTGAAAAGCTCCTCAGGTATTTCCTGATCAATGTCTAATTGTGCTAATGCGGACAATAGTTTGGGATCCTCAGCGATATATATTCCCTGTTTTTTTGCCTCCTGAATAATCACCTCTGCAAGTTCTGCTTCTCCCTTGGCAGTGATAATTGGGGTAATGTTTTTCCCGTACTCGAGTGCAACTGCCTCTTTTTCAACGTTGTTCATTATGCCTCTATATCAACTGTGGATCCGGAAAAAAACTTTTCCCCTAAATTAGATTTAGTAGATTCTTGCACTTTATTCCCTGGCCTCTCTTCATTAAATACTTCGAAAGAACTTATCTTTAAGCCTGCATCATTGAGTAGAGCATTTAACTTATCACTTTTCAATATTGCCTTATCATATGTTGTTTTGCTAGTAGCCCACATCTGCATGCTAAGACTATTTCTTTTTTTAACAACAACATGTAACCATACTTCTCCTAGAATCTCATTTTTAGTATGCAAATTAAAAGTATAGAAAGAATCATTCGTATTTGCTGGACTTTTGATTTTCGAGAATGAAAAATCCCAATTTCCAAATTCCTTGAATGGGAAGATTAACGAAAAGAATAGTTCTCTATTCTGTAAACCTTGATTTGTTTCTATTTGGGAAGCCTCTATATCTAGGAGAGCTTTTGAAAGAGGTTGCGATTCAATCCCTCTTTCATTAAGTAACCTAATTAGCTGGGTGATAAGAACCTTTTGGTTATTTGGATTTAATTTCTGTCTTTTTGACAAAAGAGCTTCGTTAAATAGACCAAAATTCATAATAAAATTTTTAATCTCACTAGAAGTAAGATTATTAACACTAAGTCGCAAGCCGAATATTCTAGATATTAAATCAGCTAAGCCGCCCTTTGCTGCTATAGATGGTAAGATTCCGCTTCCGTATATACTTGATAAATTTCCAAATCCGGAAGAGTGTAAGAGCAAATTCATAAAATGTGGGGACAAAGGGATGAAAGTACTTGGAGTACTCCCCCCTGGTAGCGAAACGCCAGCAGGTGTTAAAACAGCGGAGCCATTGCCTAAAATAGAGACCTTAGCTTGAAACTTTGAGCCTTCACCTGTATGAAAGTTTTTGGGAATTTCAAATTCTTTATTTCCAATTAGAAGTTTCGTGTGGTCACCTCGGTTTTCGATAACAGCCTGAATAATTTGGCCATCTCTTAAACCAATAGATTTTGCCTCAGCTGATGCAATTTTAAGCGTTCCCTCTAAAAAGATCGGATTGACTTTTGAAACTGCATTAGCCAAGTCTGCTGTGACAATCATTCATTATCCTCACAATTTTTCTTTAAAGGTTAACACAAAATTCCAAAGGCCTAGACCTTAAGGAAAACGCACCCATCCTCTGTGTGGATCTGTAGAAACATAAGGATTTTGTTTTCTAGTCATCGTAGAGATACCCTCTTCACGGCTAGTAGTGCCTCCAATTTGGCCAAAACTAGGAATTATTAGGGTGGCTCCAGCTTGCATGGATGTTGGTTTCCCAGTGGGAAATGCTTTTTTATTGGTGTCGATAATTGCTCTTCGAATCGCTTTCATTTTTAATGGATGTTGATCAAATGTAGCTTTAATTATTTCATTTAAAGTATCCCCCTTTTTCACGATATACCTGTATTCAACATTGGAATTTAAATTAGGTTTAAAGCTAGGAGAATCAGCATATTGCGAAATCGGAGGAACGTTATTCATGATCTGTGTCTTGGACTGTCCCACAGGAATCCCCCCTTGTATGAGTGTACGAATTGCATTCAATGCTTTTGGATCATTTAGCTTTTCATTATTTGCGCTTGATTCAAAAGGATTAATTCTACTCGGGGTTTTTTCAATATCTACTGTGGTAGGAGATGGAAAACTCGGTACAGTTTCAGCTGCAAGTTTTTGTAAAGTAAGTGGGGAAAAAACTAAGGTTAGAATAAGAATACTAAATATTGTTAGTAGCTTATTTTTATCGTTGGACTGTATTATTTTCATTTTTTTTCCGTCTTATAAGATATTATTATTAGAATGGGATTACATTAATACTGGTTCTTCCTCTTTTACTAACAGGACCTAAATTGGGCCCAGCGATTTTAACTGCCTCTGCTTTAAAAGGTGAAACTGCTTTTATTTCCACCAACGCTATTTTTTCTAACGCTGATTCTTCCAAAATTCTATGAGGTATCATATTCGAATCAGTAAGTAGTAATTGATCACCTAACTTGATTCCTCGTTCGTACCCTGCATCTATATATATTGTGTCACCAGTAATTTGAGAAATTGGAAATGAAATTTGGCGGCAATCAAAGGCAATAATTGTGTCTTTAATAATATCTGAAACTCTTTCTGAGAGTTTTTTTTCAAAGTGTGCAGAAAAAGCTTTCTGTGTATTTGTCTTAAATTTACCAATTTGGTTAGCTTCATGAATTGCAAAAGCAATTTGTGCTATTCCGGATCGTGGTGTTTCAGGGGGAGGATTGGCCCAAGGGCTCGGAAGAAAGCCTTCGGATGATAAAACTAACTCTTTATTATCCAGGTCTATAATTTTCAACAAGAGTTTGACTTCCACATGATTTCTCTTCTTTTGGAATGAAAATTTCTCAATTGGTTCTATTTGTATTTCTATACGATACTGAGGTTTATTTAAAGACGAATCGGATAAGAAGCGTTCATAACTGGTTTTATAGAATGGTTTTTGCTTTACAAAAACCCAGTTTTGATGAGTTGTAACCCCGACTTTGTAGTTTTTCTCGGTTTTTTCACGGATTGTTTCCAAATCATTGAATGGTATTTCTAAACTAGAACGACCTACGCTTACGATTAATTCCGCAACTCTTGCGTAAGTTGGATTTGAAAATCTACAGTATTTTGGCTTTTTATTAGGTTTCAGTTGATTAATATTGAAATCTTCCTCACCAATGTTATTTCTTAGTTTTGTACTATAACCCTCTGATAAGACGTACAAATTTTCATGCAAACTACCATCTGTATCTATCCAAGAGCTTGCTTTTACCTTGGCTTGGGTTTTAAGTGCTTCAGATATTAGAACCTCTCTAATAGCATTAAGTTTCTCTTCATTTGCTGTAATACTCTTTTCAGGAATCTTTGAAGCTTGCTTTTCTAACTTACTTTCTTCAGAGTTTTCTATCGTTTTTCGTGCGTTTGAATTCTCTTGGGAAAAAGATATGTTAGGTGATATTCCAACAGCGACCGAGATTAATAACATGTAAAGAGGTTTTTTGAACAATTGCGCCTCTAACCGTATTTTTTCTTTCATCATCGTTACTTTTTTCATTTATATCTCAGTCGCTTGACTTAACTAATTTTGTCTTATCGAAAATTTATGCTTCTATGATTAATAGGAAGCTGCAAGTTGTTCAGCATAATACCTTCTCAGATCCTCGACAATACTCCCATCCAGGGACAGGGTTGTTTCGTATGTATCGTCGCCAACAGGATTAATGCTCACAACTTTGGCTCCGTAAATAATCCCTTCGACTTTTGTTCTGAAAACATCACTTTTAATCACCATATCGGCAACTGTAGTTGTCGCATCTAAATATTGTCCGAACACCTGTTCCGATAGTCCTCGGTATGCGTCCAACTTAGACGCCCTTATCGCCAAAAGTCTTTGTTGTGCTGGAATAGTATGATGTTGAATACTAATTACAGCGTATCCCGTCGCACTTATAGCAGCTCGTCTCTTAACTAACGGCTGCATTAAACTCTCACCACGCATGGTGTCTTCGCTCACGGACGTTTTTTCATTAGTCGCTTCAAATTCCATCAATTTGTCATCAATTGCTTTTTCAGCTGCAGCTACAAGAAGATCACGTTCGTTGAGGGCTCTATCTGCAGCTTTTTCAGCTGCTCTACGTTCCATTTTGGCTACATCGGCTGCTCTTTTTGCTGCCTTTCTTTCACTGGTGGCGGATAAGGCTGCCTTGTCCGCAGCAAGTCTTTGTGCCATGGCCTTTTCCACAGAAATATCTACAGAAGCAAGTTTAATTGTACTTTCCTGACTGTGGATCGCGCTTGCTTTATTTTGTTTTTTAAACTCCTGGTCTGCTAGAGACTGGGATTTTGGGACCGGTATACTTTGTTTTCCCATGATTGGCATCCCAGCACAGCCGACTAGAATAAAATTAATGAATAGGCATAAAAGGGTTAGACGAGTTCTCATGTCACATCCTATGAAAAAATTAGTGGTATAAGATGGATCGGATCTTTTTGCGGGCACTTTAATTTTTCTGTTCTTTATGTAGATACTCTATAATAAATATCTAAGGTTTTTTTCTAGAATTAACATGATAAATTCACAAATTCTCGGAAATAGCGCCTCGGTGGCTGAACTAAGAAAATTAATTGATACGGTAGCAGTTTCTGACACATCGGTATTAATTTCTGGTGAGAGTGGCACTGGCAAGGAGCTAATAGCAAAGAATCTTCATTCCCTCTCTAGAAGATCTAGGCACAAATTTATAGCTGTTAATTGTGCCGCGATTCCCAGAGATCTTATAGAAAGCGAGCTTTTTGGCCATAAAAAGGGTTCTTTTACTGGCGCTATAGGGGATAGACTTGGCAGATTCGAATTAGCCAACGGCGGAACCCTTTTTTTGGATGAAATTGGCGACTTACCGCAGGATGTACAGGTCAAATTACTACGAGTACTACAGGAGCGTGTTATTGATCCGATTGGTTCAACAAAGCCAAAGCCTATTGATGTGAGAATTATTTCTGCAACACATAAAGACTTAGAAGCAGAAATCTTGTCCGGCGGCTTTCGTGAAGATTTGTACTACCGGTTGAATGTGTTACCAATAATTTCGCCTCCTTTAAGGAAAAGAAAGGCTGATATTGTTCTGCTCTTTGAGCATTTTTCAAAACTTCATTCAAAAAATCGAACGGATAACATTACTTTAGCGCCTTGTCTTGTAAATGCCTTTGAAAGCTATAATTGGCCTGGAAACATTAGAGAATTGTCCAATATTTCAGCGCGACTAACAACGCTGTACCCCGGCAAAAAAGGCCTACGGGTCGTGGATGTCCCTGAAACTATGTTGCCTAACGGATTAAGGAAGTTTATAAGCACGGCACAGAGGGAAAAAACTGAAAACAACAGGGTTGAGAACTTAATTTCACTCGCTCAGGGCAATGATGTGAACGTTGTTCAGGGAACACAGGAAGAAGATTTGGATAATTCTCTTAACCCGGATAAATCTCTTAGAGAAAAGCTTGCCGAATTTGAAAAAAGGCTGATTAAACAAGCATTAATCGAATCTGAAGGCAATGTAACCAGGACAGCCAAAACATTAAATGTCCAAAGAACGACCTTAATTGAAAAAATCAATAAGTATTCTATTAATTTGACCTAAAAATGTAATTTGTTTAGCTTTCTCATCAGAGACAAGCAAGAACGGCAGTTCAATTTTTTTCCTTTGCCAACAGTAACCTTGGCCTTTATAAGTGTAAAGTGAGCAGGCAATCCTATCACCAAAAATATGACCATCTCTGCTCCAGTAGTGACCAATTTTAAGGTCGGGAAAGACTCTAGTGTCTAATGCTGGATTAATACAATCTTTTCTTTGTAGTTCTCTTAATTGCCAGTATCTTGCCACCTTCCAGGTTACTCCCGAACTTTCTGAGAATTCCCTGGCAAATGACTGAGCATCGAGCCAATTGAGTTCTAACGGCTCACCAGTGCAATTACCGTCTATGAACGTCTGTCCCGCATTACATCTATACCATTTAATTTTAGTGGAAGTGTCGTAAGCTATAGGCGAATCACTGTTGATTTGGAACCTATTTTGAGGTTTTTCAGTTAAAAAATCAGGACAAGATGGAGGGTTTTTTCTAAATTCGCAGGCTGATTGAAAGAGACTCGAGGAAATTATTAACAATCCAACAAAAAAGTTTTTATTCAAAAGCATTTATTAGAGTAGTCGTGAGTGATATTTAAGAGGTTATTAACAAACACACATTCCTATTATAAGATACTATGGGAAAGTGGTATGAGAACAAGTTTCTCGTACTTTGATTTTTTTGGAACAGTTTGTGCTTTATATTTGTCTATTCAAAGATAGGTTTTTTGGGAATGAAAGTGTAATTCATTAAAAAGTTTTTTTGAGGAAGATTAGAGTATGGATATAGCAAGCGTTGTGGGACTCATTGGGGCCTTTATTCTTATTGTTATGGCAATGGGTGACCCTTCTGTGTTCATTGATGTCCCATCAGTTTTAATTGTGATTGGAGGTACCGCAGCCACCGTTCTGAATACTACAACAATTCCTGGGCTTATCGGTGCTATTAAAGTTTTTCTAAAGTCTATTTTAAATAGTCCTGAACCTCCTGAAAAGGTTATTGAGCAGTTGGTTGAACTCGGCACCATTGCAAAAAAAGATGGGTTCGTTGCGCTAGAGGGACAAGAAATTAAAAACCCTTTCATGGCAAGAGGAGTGCGTATGTTGGTTGATGGAACAGACCCTGCCTTGATAAAACAGTCAATGGAAACCGAACTTGATCAAATTAAAGCTCGCCACCAAAGTGGTAATGACCTACTGGGAAATGCTCAAGACCTAGCTCCGGCAATGGGTATGATTGGAACGCTTGTAGGATTAGTGATTATGTTAGGTAATATGAGTGACCCAAAGGCTCTTGGGCCTGCAATGGCTATCGCAATTCTAACAACTTTGTATGGGGCGATAATTGCAAACGTTGTATTTATGCCAGCTCGAAAAAAGTTAGAGGCAGTTGATACTGCTGAGACAATTAATAATCTTATGATTACTGATGCAGTTTTATTTATCCAAGGAGGGGGTAACCCACGCCTAATACCTGATTTGTTGATAGGGTACATAATTCCTGGTAACAGAGCTAAAGTTCAGGCAGCTGTCGGAGGGTAATAAATGGCCGAAGAGACCGTTGAAGAGTTAGAGAAAAAGGAAGGTGAGCCTGTAGCCGAAGGTGAGGCTGACTCTAATGAGGAAAAAGAAGAAGAAAAGAAAGAAGAGAAAGAGGAAGAGGAAGAACAGCCACCGGAGAAGAAAGAGCCCGAACCTGAGTGTAAATGTGAGGAGTGTCCAAAATGTGTCCAGTTGGTGCCGGCTTGGATGCCTACTTTTGCCGATATGGCTACCTTGCTCATGGCTTTTTTTGTAATGATATTGTCCTTTGCAGAAATGAATGTTCCGAAATTTAAGCAAATTTCCGGCACCATGAAAAATTCATTCGGCGTTCAGCGTTTGATTCCCACGGTAGAACAGCCTAAGGCAACCAGTGTTATTGCTCAAAACTTTTCTCCGGCAGTTGCCCAACCTACGGTGCTTGATACCGTTAAACAGGATACGACTGATGAGACAAAAAAGGATGTTGAGTTAAAGACTGAGGACAAAACCCAAGAGGATGGTTCAACTGGGGAACAAGCAAAACCTTCAGACCCGGAAACGGAAGCAGAAGCAAAGAAAGTTGCTGAGGCGCTTAAGGAAGAAATTGCCCAGGGTAGAGTGAAAGTTTCCACTGAGGGAGAAAAAGTAGTTGTTGAATTACAAGAGTCAATTGAAGCCAAAAATGCACCTGAGAGTGGCGGAGGATCGGGGGAGGCTGGTCAACAGAGATCCGGGGTTGTAAGTCAGGAGTCAATAGAGCTTTTTGCAAAAATAGCTGACGTGCAGGCTTCGGTTTCCAGACCTTTAGAAGCAAGGCAGGCATCTACGGGCCCGGAAGGAAGTTCTTCTGGTGTCAATCAAGAGGAGATTGACGCCAGACTAGCACAAATCAAGGCCGATTTATCAGAAGAAATTTCTGAGGGTAAGGCCGAGGTTTTTCGTGATGGTGATAATGTAGTTATTCGTTTGGCCGAGCAGGGCTCGTTTGTATCTGGTAAGGCGGATTTGCAGCCTGGGTTTTTACCCCTGCTTGAGAAAGTTGGGAAAACTGTTGCGTCTGGTGAAGGGAATGTGAAGATTGAAGGACATACCGATAATGTTCCTGTCATTGAAAATCCCCGATTTAAATCGAATTGGGATTTATCAGGTGCCCGAGCCGGATCAGTTGCTGATTATTTTATCAAAAAAGGTGGGGTTCCACCTGACAGGATTAATGTCTCTGGCCATGCAGATACAAAGCCCGTTGGACCCAACGATACTGCTCCTAATAGAGCTAAAAACAGGAGAATCGAAGTTATAGTTAGTGGCTAGGCGCCTGTCTTTGCATTGATTTAATGCTGGAAACGAGAATGTTACTTATTTATAGCATATGGTGGCGGCGAGGTTTTTAAACCTTAACTGAGCGACTGGCACTATGTTTCAGGTATAGCTTTCCCAAACTGTTTACGTGTGTAGCGGAAAACTAGCTAGCTAGACTCGATCATGTCTTTTTACGAACTTCTCATCGCTTATAGATTTTTAAAATTCTATTAAATTCGGAGAGTCTTTACGGCACCATCCTTATTTCTTTTCTTGTTCAGACGATAGGGAACTTACCTTAGCCGGGTACTTGATCATTTGGTTGTCTCTCTGTCGAGGCTCGGCAGCCTTTAGAGCATCTAAATATTGTTTTTCTTGTAGTATAATCAAAGCCTCAATTTCGCGTTTGACTTTGGCAAGCTCAAGTGCTGTTAAATTAAGTCTTTCCGTCTTATCTAAAGCACTTTTTAAATTTTTTGAAATTTTCTTCTCAAAATTTTTCAACTCCTTAGCTAAAGAAGCAGTAGTTTTTCTCTGCGCATTAATGCTCTTTTCTTGAGCCTTGATTTTATCCTCCAGTGACTTTTCCAATCCTTTAACTGAGGCCACCATTTTTTCCACAGTCTTCATGCTTTCTTTGTTGAGATTAGTTGCCTGATCAGTTAGGAGCTTGGTTTGTTCTTCTTTGCTTTTTTCTGATCCAGCAGTAAGGGCCTTTATGCCAGCTGACAAAGTTGTATTGACTTTTTTGAGTTGGTCAAAGTTTTTATTTATATCGTTTAAGTTCTTGGTTAAATCTTCTACCGTGGTCAGACTGCTTTTTACCTCTGCAGATCTGGTTCCCAAATTCACAATCATTAAATCCAACTGCTCAATTTTTTTATTCATTTGATACATAACTAGACTAAACAGACCAGCTGTACCGATTAGTAAAGCAACGCACAGGGAAATCACGATGGTTGACTTTATATTGCCATTTGACGCCGCTGAGATTAAACTTTTCGCTCCTATCGTTAAACTTCGGTGACTATTTGTAACAGCGCTAGCGGAACGGTTAGCAACTTCGGCTGCATCTAAAACTGTGCTGGCGAGAGCTTCGAGTCTTTTAGTAGACTGCTCTTCGCTCTCAAGTCGCTTCTTTTCTTGCTCTTCCCACCTACTTTCCTCTTCAGCCCGACGATTAGCGTAGGCTTCTTCTTGAGACTTGATTATTTCAGAAGCCTCGGCTACCGTGGCTGCTGCCTCCTTAGCAGCCAAAATTTTCTTGTCCACCTGTTCATCTTCACCCCCAGGATTTTTTTGTTCATCGGAACTATCTTCAGGGCTTATAAATTCGTCATTCAAGTCTTCTTTTTTTTCGTCTTCCATACTTATTCCTAGTTATAAATTTTAGCTAGAATCCTAGTAATCATTTCGTTTTTATCTGTTTATCCTATAAACCACCGAAATACCAATTAACCTCGCTATTTATAAATATAAAACTTCATGTAGAACAATGTTCTTTTGATTTTCTTCTCATTATCTCAATAATATTTTGGAAACCACCTTTCGTGTTTTCTAAATATAGCATCAATATGCTTTTCGATAAAATCCTTTGCACTCATACCATAGCCGTCCCATAGACCTTTACTAGATAATTTATTTAAGCTTACTATGGGTATTCGACAATTCCCATGGCTGCTTTAATGATTACATCCTATGTATTTGTTGTTTCAGGTTGATTTATTAAGGCGAGGCGATTAGCGGCCGTATGCTCAAAGCGCCTCTTATCCATGTTTCACGTGGTATGTCATCTCTAGTTGTAAAAACGTTTGCGTCATCTAGAGTTTCAAAAGGACCACTTAATAGAACATAAAAGAAACCTTCTACCTGCGTTTTCTTGAGCTTGAATATAATACTGTTTTGAAGTGCTGGATATCGACGTTGGATATCAAGAACGGAGTCTAAATCTCCTCTAGCCGTGTGTTGAACATAGAAACCTGGGTCAATTGTATTTTTGATTAACCCAGTTTTAGAGTTTTGATCAGACGTATTTTCACTAATAACTTGTATCGAGCTTTCGGGCAAAGCTTCTTCATCGAGATATTTCTTTTGCTGCAGCAAAATCGCTTCGTCCATTTCATTTGTATCTAGACCAGTTTCTCCGGACAATAATGAAAACTGATTCTCTTGATTCTTTAAGTTTGAAACGCTATCTTGACTTTTAAAAGGTAAGGAGGGACTGTCAATTAGTTCACTTTGAAGAAATAAATTTCTCGCATCCTCAAGCATTGAACTTAACGGTAGTAAACCTGAATTTTGCAAATAAGACACGACTCCCGCCGATATAGCAAATAAGAAGCATAAAGAAAAAATCATATTAATTTGATTTTTTCTTTTCGCCTGGCTCTTTTCTTTGACAGTTATTTTACTTTCATCGGTCTCTTGTTTTACAGGCTGATCAACCTGTGGTGTATTTTCGTAGGTTGCAATTTCCTCATCATTCTCATCTTTGTCAAAAATTTCATTTTCATTTTCATTTTTTACTGGGTTCTCATTTTTCTGCATTTCTTCTTCAGCTTTGTTTATTGCCCTATTACTGGCTGCTAAGGCAAGTTTTGCATCCAATGAAACGCCTACATTTTCGAGAGCCTGTCTGACTTCAGGCTCCATACCCGTCAATTCACTCTCACTAAGGAGTACCGAAGCTTCTCGCTGCGTAGGCGTTGATATATCCCATCTAACGATTCTATTTCCAAATGCTTCAATTTTCTTCTCCACCTGGGTGCTTGATCTTTTATCTAGAAGAAGAATTATTCTGGTATTGGCGCCTGGAAAATCCCTCACAAGCCTCGCCATTAATTGTACTTCCCTCAAACCAGTAGCATGAGAATCAAAGGCAACAAGCACTCTTTGCGGAGCATTTGAGTCCAACGTTTTGGTTGCAGCATCAACTGAAATATTCTCCAAGATTTTATTAAATCTTGTAATAAGAGCTTCCGTACTATTTGGGTAGTAGACCTCAACATTTAACCCGTTACGTTCCCTGAGGCGCTGAACTAAAATCCGACCGTAGTGATCCAGCAAACCTTCACTTTCACTGACCAGGGCAGCGCTTAATTTTTCTTGAACGATAGCCTCTGTTAATCGGTCCAGTCTTGCTTTATCAAAGGGTCTGAAGTATAGGTCGTTAATGCTCATAATCACTTATAAATCAACTTTTTTTCCGTTGGAATCAAATTTCATATTTGATGGGATATCTGGATTTGGTCTTTCTGGCGATAAACCATCTTGTGACACACTATTTAAATTAAACACATAAGCTATTACTTGTGCAACCGCGTAATATAAATCAGGAGGAATTGCTTCGTTTATATTTGTTGTAAAGTATAATGCTCTAGCAAGCGGGGGTGCTGAAAAAATTTCAATACTGTGATCTTTAGCCTCTTCGCGTATTTTAAGGGCAATATGGTCTACTCCCTTTGCCAGGACGACCGGAGCGCTATCTGAGTTAGGGTCGTAGTTAAGTGCTACAGAAAAATGTTCTGGGTTAGTTATAACAACATCAGCGTCCTTAACGTTCTCTATCATTTTCTCCGATGCTATTTCTTGTTGTTTTTGTCTAATTTTCTTTTTGACCTCAGGGTTTCCCTCTATGTCTTTCATTTCGTCTTTTACTTCTTGTAGTGTCATCTTCATATTTTCATTGAATTGATATATCTGAATAGGGATGTCAATTAAGGCTATGACTAGAAGTGCTAAGGAGACAAAAAATGCAGACTTGATTAAAATAGTGCCAGCCAGAGCTAGCGCTGGTTCTAGATTCATATGACCTAAACTAAATAAATCTAATATTTGAAACTGAATTACGCCTAACATTACACCCGCAACAAGACTAAATTTAAGGAGTGCTTTTCCGAGATTAATCAGTGCCTGAGTACCAAATATCCTTTTTAATCCGGATATAGGGTTAAATTTACTTGCTTTAGGTGCAATAGCCATCCATGCAAAGTTCAACCCTCCTACTGAGGAACCTGCGAGAAGCGCTGTTACTATAAGTAATAAAAATAATGGTACGAAAATGAGCAAGGCATACGCAAGTTTTGATAAAAACTGCGCGGGCATTAAATTAGGAGAAAATATAATTTTTCTATCAAAATTAAATCCTCCTTTAAATATTTCTATCAATTGCTCCGCAAAATAGCCTCCTCCTAAGAGTAGGGCTAAAAATCCTAGTATTGTGCAAGCAGCCATCGTAACTTCGGGAGATCGCACTACTTGACCCTCGGACGCAGCTTTTTCTAATTTACGTGCAGTTGGTTCTTCGGTTTTTTCGGCGCCATCTTCGTTTTCTTTTGCCACGTCTTAAACCCCTAAGATAGTCGACCTGATATTGTTCAAGCCTAAGTTCCATAGGTATTGCATGCGCAAACCGATACCATTCATGGCAAAAATAAGTACAAATAGGCCAACAATGATCATTGCGGGAAATCCAACAGCAAAAATATTTAATTGCGGTGACGCTCTTGCAACAATTCCGAGGCCAATATTTATTAAAAGCATGACGCAAAGAATAGGAATTGCAATTAAGACAGCACCTAGGAAAATAGTACCACTCCAAGCAATTAGTTCAGGATATATTTCAGTTAAGAGTAATCTTTCACCAATGGGAACTAATCTGAAACTTTCTAATAGCATCTCTATCAAGATAACATGCCCTCCGATCGACAAAAATATTAGCGTTCCTAAAATAGTTAAAAGTTGACCAATTACTGGGACAGTTCCGAAGTTCGGGTCAGCAAGAGTTGCCATTGCTAATCCCATCGTAGTTGAAATCGTCTGTCCAGCAACGACAAATGCCGCGGTAACTACTTGCAAGAACAATCCCATGATAATTCCAAGTAGTGCTTGGTGAAAAATTTCTACTAAGCCTTTGCCGCTAACTGGGTCAATGACAGGCCATTCGAGAACAGGGTAAATAGCAATGGTAAGTGCGATAGCAATGATAATTCTAATCTTTAATGTTACAGAATCCATCGAGAGAATAGGAGCAACGATAAGCATCGCAGAAATTCTTATGAACGGCAGCAGTACCGTATAAAAAATTTCAACTATATCTGCGACTAAAAAGGAAATCATGTTTTCAAAAAAAGATTCCCGGTATTCGATTGAACATGCCGGTAGCAAACTCTATGAGAGTGCTAATCATCCACGGTCCAAAAAAAGCTATGCCCAATCCTACAGCAAAAAGTTTTGGAACAAAAGTTAGGGTCATTTCATTAACTGAAGTTGCTGCTTGGAGAATGCCAATTATCAAACCCACAAGCAGACCTAAACCGAGCATTGGTGATGCCACTAATACTACTACGAATAGTGCATGCCTACCTATATCCATTACTGATGCTACGTCCATATTTTCTCCAACGGTTCTATTTAGTTATGGCAAGGCAAAACTCGCCGCTAAGTTACCCATAATCAAACTCCAGCCATCAATGAGTACAAATAGCATTAGCTTGAATGGCATAGATATCATCATAGGGGAAAGCATCATCATTCCCATTGACATTAAAACACTAGCAACCACCATATCTATTATGATGAAAGGGATGTAAATTAGGAATCCAATAATAAAAGCGCTCTTTAACTCCGAGGTAATGAATGCCGGCACGAGAGTACTGAAAGGCACTGACTCTGGCCCTTGAAATTCGTCAATCCTTGCAATATTCATGAACATTGCGATATCAGTTTCTCTTGTTTGATTCAACATAAACCCTCTTATGGGAGCTTCGGCCCTCTTGATGGCTTCATCAAAAGATAGAGTTTCGTCTAAGTATGGAACAATTGCGGTCCCATAGACTTCGCTAAGTATCGGAGACATGATAAAAATTGTTAGAAATAGCGCTAATCCTACCAGAACCATATTTGGGGGTGTTTGAGCCGTGCCTAATGCCATTCTAAGCAAGGACATAACTATTAATATTCGTACAAATGAGGTCATCATTAACAATAAGGAAGGCAGTAACGTTATGGTTGTAACTAATGCTAAGATTTCTAAAGAAAGACTGTACCTCGTTGTTTGAGCTCCTGCTGCGGCAGCGGTAATTGCTGGCAATCCTTGTGGCAAACATGTGCTTGGTAATAAACTAATCGAAAGGAAGAGTAGCCCAAAAAGTACAAAATAATTTTCTCTCTTCATTGTATGTTCTCTACGATATTCTTGTTTATTGACTGATTAATTTTTTTCGCTAGTAAGAGGAGATTGTTTGTATTCTCTATTTCAGCTTTTGCTTTAGTTTGTGTATCGATATCTTTTTCTATATCCATGTCAGTATATGAATCAGAGTTATAATTCGCATGGCTATTACGATCTCGTATATTTTTTGAATCAGTAATTTCGGAAATTTCGTCTTTGATTTTTGTTTTTTCTCCTAAGCTATTTTCAGGATCTATTGTTTCACTGTTTGCTTTAAAGTTTTCTGTCACCCAATGAGCTAGTGCAGTAATAGTTTGCCCAGAAACAGCAAGTAGAATTTCCTGGTCGTTTACGTTACACAGGATTATCTTCTGCCTCTGGTTTAGGGGAAGTACTTCTATTATGTTGATATGTCTATCATTGAGTTTTTTACTAGGCTTAAATCCATAAACTTTTTTTAAGAAAACTAATACTCCTAGCAGAAGTACGATAACTACTAAAAAACTTCCCATTAATGAATACATATTTGGAATTATTGCGGTATCCATATTACAAGGTTTTCATTCTTTCTTCAGCAGAAATGACTCGGGTCAGCCTTATTCCATATCGATCGTTTACTAAGACAACTTCCCCCTGAGCAACAACAGTATTGTTTACTAATAAATCTAAGGGCTCTCCCGCTAACCTTTCTAATTCGACAACACTACCCTGAGTTAATCTCAGCAAATCTCTAATTTTTAAAGAAGTTTTTCCAACTTCGACAGAAATAGTTACCGGTATACTTTGGAGAACATCAGAATTTATTTTTCCAGAGTCATCTTCTAACGCCTTAGGAGCTTCGCCTTCAGTATTTTGATCATCTGAATTCTCATCAACCTCTGTATCTTTGGTTTCTTCTTCAGCCATTGTTTCTCTCCTTTTTCGATAATCCCAACATATCTAATGAATCTTTAATTTTTATTGCAATTTGTGAATCTACAGATCCGAGTTCTGCAAGAAAACAAGGGTTGTTATAAATATCAACCCGAGCAAGTTCATCTTTCCTAAAATATAAAATTTGTCCCATTTCAGCTGTCATCAAAGTTTTGTATGTTGCTGTTAGTTGTCCAAGAACTACACTTAATTCAACTGAAGCTTCCGAAACAGCTTTTTCAAGGTCTTCAGACCATTGTTTATCAGATAATTCATTTCCATCTCCAGTAGCCACTCTATTTCTCAAGAGGTCACGGATTGGTTTTAATGTAGAGTAAGGATACACAAGATCAATTGCATTTTTTTTCTCGCCTTCTCCAACATCGAACCTACAAAGAACTACGAGATCATTTTCGTCTGCAATCTGCGCGAACTGCGGGTTAATCTCTGAACTCGCTATCTCAGTTTCAAGTTCTATCAGTGGAGCCCATGCCTCTTTTAAGGATTCGAAGAAAACTTCGATGATGAGCTTAATTATTCTATTTTCTGTTGGGGTAAACAGCCTTGTTGGAGGCAGAGTACCTGTCTGTTGTGTGGATCCAAAGCCCCCAAAAAAGACATCAAGAGACTGGAATATTATGTCAGGATCAATCACCACTAGCGAGTGGCCCCTCAGTGGATTTAACCTGATCATATTTACGGCTAATGGAGCAGTTTTACCTTTCAGGTAGTCTCCGTATTTAATTATTTCGACTTTATTTGGGTTACATTTTGGGGTTGACCTCAGAACTTCAACAAGACCTAACCTAAAAAGCCTAATAAATCGCTCATTGATCATTTCAACGGAACTTAAATTTACCCCGAGTGTTGAGTCTTCGCTTGCTAAGTCATGTTTTTTAACTTTAGTTCGAGTATTATATCCTGTGTCTACAGGTATAGTGCCGTCCGCAACTCCTTCAGACAATGCCTTTAATTCGTCTTCTGAAAGTAAATCTGACATTCTTACCTTTCCTATTTCTTCGCGTTTCTATTGGACTACGAATTCTGTAAAATACACTTCATCAATCCCGCCGAAGTCTTCGTACCTTTCGAGAAGCGCGTTCATAGTAATGCGAATTTTCTCAGCTAGTTCGACACGAAATTCGGGTTTTTTTAAGTCGTCTTCAGTATGTTGTCTCATTACATCTAACGAGGCAGATCTGAGGGCAAACTCGTGTTTTTCAACATTGATGATTACTTGTTCATCATATTGGGTCATTATAGCTACGGTCGCTGACATTACTTTTCTCGAATTTGCTACATTAGAAACAAATGGTTTTGCAAGCTCGTAATATCTATGTTCAAATCTGGTTTGCTGGGATGCGTCTTTTACTACTTTCTCCGGAGGGGTTGGAGCTTTCTTCTCAAATTCTCCGGTCGGCAGACCTTGCTCATCTAATATTTCAACTGTCTCACCAGGTTGAGGTTCAGGAACAGTTGCTGCCTCTGCCTCTGCTTGTTCAATTACGTCTTGAGCGACATCCTCTGGATCTTCACTAAAGAATCCAACAGCGAATAAAGTAATTAACACTGTCGCTACGAGTGTAATAAGAGCCCCAACAACTATAAGCACAATCAACAAGATGGGACTTTTCTTCTTAGGTTGTTCTTCTGTCGTTTCTTCTTCAGCCATTTTTTTTCCTTTAAATTTTAGCTAAACCAATACATTTAATTCGTGTGCAGAGATGATAAAATGTTCTGAACTGATTTTAGGTCCAGAGAGTAGTGTATCTCTCGTACTATTCTGCTCAACAATTTCATAATTTTTTCTATTTGTCGGTTTTTCGTCTTTTCCATCTTGTTTTTTATGATTAATATCTAGGTTAGCAACGTCTATGCCAGATTTTTCTAGGGAATCTCTGAGTCTGGGTAGCCCATCTTGCAAAAGTTCACGCGTTAATAACTGATTGACATTAAAAGAAGCTTCCAGTTGTTTTCCTTTTAGTGTAAGTTCAATCTCAATACTACCGAGTGTTTTCGGTTTTAGAGAAAGGTTTATTTTCCATTCTCCTCTCTTAATTTGTTGAATAATCCGTTTTGCGACATTTTCTGCCAACTTTTCGGATAGTTTCAAGTACTGTTCGTAGCGTTTGAGGTCAACAGAATCCGATCCATTGTCCTTGCTACTGTTTTGGTTTTGGGAGCTTAGATCATTACTTAAGTGTGTCGCAGATATTCCTTCAGAGGAGAGACTCGAATTAACATTATTGTTTGTAGTGTCAACTTGGCTCGGGGTATTTACATGGTAATTCGTAGCGACTTTCACTGACCGTATTAAAATACGCATATCATTTTCTAGGTCAACATCATGCTCTCTGTCTTTACTTTCTTCCTTAGTTATTTTCGAACCAAAGTTTTTCACTAGTTTTTCTCGTAATTTTTCAAAATCTAATTCATCTTGTCCCTCTGATTCCAAATGTTTCTCTTTTTCAAATGCAAACCACTTTTCGCTACTCTTCTCTTTTAAAGGCAATTCAGTTCGTAGAGATAACTTGGGACTATTCTCTAAGATGTTTCGTTTAAGATAACCGGTTTTGATTTCTGATTTTTCTGACGATTCATCAGTTTGAAATTGGCCCTTTATTTTAGTCAAGGGAGTCGGTTGAATGTGAGATTTTTCCTGTCGATCGACTGCATTAGAAATAGCTATATTTCTTATCGAAGCTAAAAGCTGCATCTTTGAGAAATTTTTACTCTTGCTGTTATTTTTGAAGAGTAATTCAATTGCCTTTTGATTAAGCCCCATTTTTTTTGCATATGACAAAATCTGTGCTTCATTTATTTTTTGGTTGTTATCCGTAATAATCTGCGTGTTTAAGCCAATATCCATCGTGTCTAAATCAATTTTACTCCCTAACTCCATAATAGGAAGAACCTCAAACTCCTCTGATAGTTGTTCATCAGGGTTAGAAACATTTGCATTCGAGGTTTCTCTTAAATTCATAAAATCTTCCAGATTTTTTATTTCATCAACTTTGGTAAACTCAGGGTTGCCAGACTCGGCAATTAATTTCCCTTTATGCATTAAAAGTTTTAACTGGTGTAATATTTGCTCGAAGTTCTTTTTGTTATTAAAATCTCCTTTTTTAACTTTAAAATCGTCTAATTTATCTTTATTTTCACTAATTACATTAGAGTTGATTATCTTTATTTCATTTGTCATGATCAATTTCCAGAAAAGATTTTATGTTTCTATATTTTTAGCAAGCATTAGGCCATAAAGCTAAGTTCAATAAAAAGTTTTTGTAAACATCATGGCCTAATTGTTGCTTTAGTAAAGGTAAGATTAAAACAGATTATTTGATATCTTTTAAATAATTGATATATATAGACATTTTTATGGCAACTACGACAGTTAATAACTACATAGAGAACGTAAGAACATATTTCTCAAATTTTAAGTTTTCTAGTTTGGGAATACCAGGTCTTGTTCTGCTGATTTTGGCAATGTTAGTTATCCCTTTACCTCCAATATTATTGGACATTTTATTTACATTTAATATTCTGGTTGGGCTCGTGGTGATAATGATTGCAATAGGAACCAAACGACCTCTGGATTTCTCCTCGTTTCCTGCAGTGCTTTTGTTAGCCACAATGTTGCGTTTAGCTTTGAATGTTGCCTCCACCAGAGTCGTTCTGGTCAATGGGCACACGGGAACAGGTGCTGCTGGTCAAGTAATTGAATCTTTTGGAGAGTTTGTTGTCGGAGGAAATTACGTAGTCGGGGCGATAGTCTTTGGTATTTTGATACTGATCAATTTTCTGGTTATTACTAAAGGCGCTGGTCGTGTATCTGAGGTGACTGCAAGGTTTACACTAGACGCAATGCCCGGAAAGCAGATGGCTATAGATGCAGATTTAAACTCTGGCAACATCGACAATGATGAGGCAAAAAAGCGGCGTGAAGAACTATCTCAGGAATCCGATTTCTTTGGCTCAATGGATGGTGCCTCAAAGTTCGTACGCGGTGATGCAATTGCGGGCTTACTCATACTCTTAATTAATTTGTTAGGGGGGTTGATAATAGGGCTTGCCCAGCATGATTTATCGTTTTCTGAAGCTGGCAGGTTATATTCTCTGTTAACTATAGGGGATGGTTTGGTTGCTCAGATTCCTGCTTTGTTCCTATCGCTCGCGACAGCGATAGTTGTTACTAGAGTTACAACTTCTGAGTCTATGACTGAGCAAACAAAAAATCAACTCTCTAATCCATCAGCCCTATTTATTGCTGCTAGCATTTTAATAGCACTGGGTGCGATTCCTGGGATGCCAACTCAAATTTTTATGACAATGGGGATTTTATCGGCAGGGCTCGGATTTTTCTTGTTGCAAAAAAATGTTGAAGAGGCAAAAGACGAATCCTCGGAAAAATCGGATTCGGATGATGAGCCAAAGGAACTGGATTGGGACGACGTTGATCAAGTAGACCTAATAGGTCTTGAAATCGGGTACGGTCTTATCCCATTGGTAAACCCAGAAAGTGGCGGTCAACTTATGGCGCGGGTTAAAGGTATTAGAAAAAAACTTTCAGCTGAATTAGGTTTTCTTGTGCAACCTGTAAGGATTAGAGATGCTTTAAATCTTGAGCCTGACCATTACCATATTGTACTAAATGGAGTTACTCGAGCTAGAGGAGAGGTGCGTGTTGGTAAAGACTTGGCTATTAGCCCCGGGAAAGTATATGGGGAGCTTGAAGGGGAAAAAACCTCTGATCCGGCCTTTGGTTTAGAGGCCGTTTGGATAGAGTCATCACAAGCCGATAATGCTCGAACATTAGGCTATACAGTTGTGGACTCGAGTACAACTATAGCGACGCACCTAAATAAGGTCTTACGAGAGAATGCTTCAGAGTTGCTCGGTAGGGATGAGACCCAACAACTTTTAGATAAACTGGCAAAAAAGACTCCGAAACTAGTTGAAGATCTAGTTCCTGGAAAGATTCCACTGGGTACGGTTACTAAGGTTTTACAAAATCTTCTAAACGAATCAGTGGTAATAAAAGATATGAGAACGATTATCGAGACGTTATCAGATGAATGTGGCAAGACCCAAGATCCTGAAATTTTAACTTCTTTGGTTCGTCCAAAATTGGGCAGAATGATAATACAAAATATAGTCGATGCAGATTCAACCCTGGAGGTTATGACATTAGATCCGGAACTGGAGCAGATATTACATAATGTTATTCAACAAAATCAGGGCAATCAGGAGATTATTTTAGAGCCTGGTTTGTCGGAGGCTCTATTTAAAGCCATTAAAGACAATACGCAAGAAATAGAAGAAATGGGCCAACCTGCTGTTTTGGTGGTTTCACCGGGGGTTAGGCCATGGCTTTCAAAAACACTCAAGCACCGGACGCCTGACCTTACCGTACTTTCATATGTAGAGATACCTGAGGATCAGGCTGTAAAAGTAATAAAAACTGTTGCAATCAATCTAAAGGGTGAGACCAAATAATTTTAGAGGAATGACATATGGAACTGAAAAGAATATTAGCTAACGATCTAAGAGCTGCGACAGAAAAAGCAATTAGAATCTATGGTCCGAATACTCTAGTTGTATCCAGTGAGCGAATAAGTGGCGGAGTTGAGGTGATTGTTGCAACCGATTTTTCCCAGAGTGCTGATTTGGCTAACCCAACTGTTAGTTCTGCAGCTCAACAAAATACACGACCTTCGTCAGATAAATCTCTTGCAGATGAACTAGCTAAAGATTCTTTTGATGAGATACTCTATGGTTCGATTGGGAAAACAAGGCATGGTAATTCAAAAGTAGAGAAAGGTATACAAGTCCCCGGTGTTTCTCAATACGTAAAGAAAAGTGAATTTAGTGACTTAAATAAACCTGAAGCTTGTAATGATGGAATAAAAGCTGGTAGGGAGCCAACCTTAGGTCGGAAAACTTTTCAAGATTCAAAAACATCGTCTAAAGAGAGCAATTTGGAGAGCTTTAATGAATGGGAGATGGAGGAATCGTCAAGGGAAGTAATAAAAAATGACATGCCACTAGTAGAAAAGAAGCAATTTAGTCCCGAGGAACTAAGAGCTAAAGAACTTGTGGACATAGTTTTGCAGGAGATGGCGGAGATGAAAAAAGAATTTAAGCTTGCAAAAAAAATGCTTCATAACGAACAGAATAGTTTCACGGAAGAAATAAGCGATTTTATTGAAATTGTGAAGTCAGAGAACCTGCCTGTCAGTCTTCAGACATTATTGTTAGATGACATTTCTAAATTTGGAAGTATGAGAAAGGCGTTTGAAAATATTTTTAGTCAGCTAATTGAATCAACTAAGCATGTGAAAATTTTTGATGTAAGTGAATTAAAAGGGACAAATATTTTTGTTGGACCCTCTGGATCGGGAAAGACCTCTATGATCATGAAAACCATTCATAATTTATTACAAGAAAATTTGTTGCCTGATGATATTGCAATTATCAGCTACAAACAGAATACAGTCGGTTCATGGACTCAACTTCAATTATTTGGGTCAAGTTTGGGAATAGATGTTTTCAAGGTCAAAAGCCAAGAGACTTTGCAGACCTTAAATGCAGAATTATCAGATAAAAAGTTGGTTTTTATAGACATGTCTAGTGCTAAACTAAAGAATGACTTGGACGATCTTATGACTATTGTTCCTGCCTCTTTAGTGCACGCAGTAATACCGACAGATGCCTCAGTTGCGCTTGCGAAAAGATGGTTTGACGACCTAGAAATTAAGTGGGATAGTATTTTCCTCTCGAAGTACGACGAGGCAATATCTCCATGGGGGTTACTGCAAGCATCGCTGAATTCAAAAATACAGATTTCATCGTTGGTCTCATCTGGTTCAAATGTAGAAGACTATGAAGTATTCAAAATAGAGAACCTCGTTGAGAAATGCACTGGAAAAATCAAGGAACGAGTTAAATCTAGTTCAAATTATGTCGGCCCGGTCAAACTCGATCGGGAAAATCATATAAGAACAAAAGGTTATTGAAATGGTAAGACAGCCCGAAGTTATTGGTATAGCGAGTGGCAAGGGAGGAGTCGGTAAGACTAGTCTTTCTGTGAATATAGCAAGGCAAATGGCTGAAAATGGAAAAAAGGTTTTTTTATTTGACGGAGACATGGGCTTAGCAAACGCACAGATTGCTCTTGGAGTTAAGGCCAAGGAAAATATTAGCCATGTGATTTTGGGAGAGAAAAATATTAACGAAATTGTAATCCAAGTGTCTCAAGGGTTTTCGTTAATTCCCGGGGCTTCTGGGGTACAGCAAATGGCGGCACTCAATAATATTGAGATGGCTGGAATAGTAAGTATATTTAGTGAGATAAAAGCAGAGATTGATTTTTTTATTATCGATTTAGCTGCTGGTATTTCTCCCACAGTCTTGACTCTACTAGACGCGTGTCACAAAAGAGTGATAGTCGTGGCTGATGAACCTTCCTCAATTGCCGATGCCTATGGCCTCATCAAAGTGGTTTGCCAACGAAGCAAAAGAGATGACATTTTTATGGTTGAAAATAGATTTAGAGGACAATCTAGTGAAAAGGATGCTTCAAATCTTTTTAAACTCATAAATCAAGTTTGTATCAAGTTTCTTGATAGATCTATAAAAAACCTTGGAACAGTCTCTGAAGATGAGTTTTTTTCAATGGCTCTCAAGGACAATAAGGCTTTATTAGATTATGCTCCCACAAGTATTGGGTTAAAGGATATAGATGGTATAGTTCAGGAAATTTTCGCGCTCGATCCTGTTCAGGATATGAATGGTGGTCTAGAGTTTTTTATAGATAGAAAACAGTAAGGTTAGCATTGAGGAAAGTAAATGAATAACGTTATTCAAAACCCTTATAAAGATGATACGCAGAGTCGAGAATCTCTTATTACTAATCACATGGATCTTGTCAAGAGAGTGGCGTTACATTTAAAAGCGAGATTGAGTCCATTTATGGATCTTAATGAATTGATTCAGGTTGGAATGATTGGGTTAATTGAGGCTGCAAAGTCGTTTGATCCCACAAAAGGTATTGAATTTGAACACTTTGCCCACAGAAGAGTAAAGGGCTCGATAATCGATGAGGTTCGCAAGTTGTCTTATCTACCTCGGTCGGCTGTGGCTATAAACAAACAACATAACGAAAGTGCGAGAGCCCTGTCAGCATCTCTCGGGAGAGCCCCCTCGCAAGCAGAGCTAGCGGCTGCTATGGGCAAGGAAATAGAGAGTTTTCATAAAGAAAGGGGTCAGGCTGCTAGGTTTGAGACCATTCACCTCGAGGATCTGTCAGAACATGTTCTGAATATTCCAGATGAAAAGGCAAAGCAACCCGATACAATTGCAGAGGATTCTGAATTTATGGAGGCCGTCGTAAATGCTATTGATGAGCTTCCGAATAGAGACAAACTTGTCATGTCGCTGTATTACCAAGAAGAACTTAATCTTAAGGAGATAGGGGAGATACTTGGGGTCAGTGAATCGAGAGTAAGTCAAATTTTAAGCCAAAATGTTAAAAAACTAAGGGGCATACTGTTTGAGGAAGAAACAGATTAGTTATTTCTAATATGTTAAAATTATCGGGGTGGTAAAGAAGTATCCAATTTATAACAAAATAGTTGGTTTGTTTAGGGATTATAGTTTTGGTTGGCAACAAAATTATTATTATTGGTAGAAGCGACGGAGGCTAATTTGTTCGGAAAGGGTAGGAAGGTCCAGCAGGAAATGGATCAGGCAAAAGCAGATTTTGAAAAAGCCATGGATTCTAAAGAGGATTCAAAGCAGGGTAAAGCGTTTAGGGCAAAGATTGGGCTCAGAATTCGTTCCTCCATTGACAAGATTTTTATAGATGGGGCAGAAAAGTTTGCAAAATTCGCGGAGTTGAGATTGGCTGCGACAGCGACGGGCGAAGAAATACCTGAGCCACCGAAGTCAAATGCCTTTGTAAAAATCAAAAGCGTGAATGGGGAAATTTTCTCTTATTTTCCTGAGGACAAAGCTGAGGTTATTTTTCAACTCGGGGGTAAGTATCAAAATGTAGAGATTGATGCTAAGACTGCTATTAGAAGAGCGCAAATCATAGCGAATCAGTATGCATATGAGCTTGATTTAGAAAATTCTTTGGTTGTGCTGCAGTTTTTAAGAGAGGAGCTTGAGGAATCTGGAGACCCCTTCACGGATTCCGACTTGAACGAAGATGCTGAAGACATTTCCTAAGAAAAATCTTAATTCTGAACTCTTCAGCTATTTTGTAATTTGTCCTGTGCATTTTGAAATTCAGTATACTAAAGAAGACTGTTAATTTGTCGACTAACAAGCTAGTGAATTGGTTCTAAGGAGGCATTAATGGCGACTTTGTTGCTTTTTGTTCTTTTATTTTTTAGTGCGGCTTTACTCGTAATGGTGGTTTATACCATTGATAGATTGAATAGCGTCGAAAAGATAACTTCAGTATTGAATTCAGTAATTGCTCCCTCCCCGTCTATGGGAGCATATGAATCGCAAGCAATGTTTGAAGGCTTGTCTGGCATGACTCTGTGGGAAGCGATGAGCGGTTCTCCTGTTGAGGGTTGGGAGGAAGAGAACCTGGAACCGATGAGACCGAGGTATCGAATTGTTTTGCAAAAGCATCTAGAAGCAATTTTTGATGAAGGTTTACTCGATGGACATCAGGAGACGTATAAACATTTGCCTTCTAATACAATGCTGGTTTCAATGTTACGGGGCTCTGTAGAATCTTGGATTCCACAAAATTATGCAAGTGGGGTTTACCAGATTGGACTTGAGTGGTCCAAGCAAGATCTTAGTGAGGCTAAAAGATTGAGAGAAAAACTAGATCTGATTGCGGATGAGATGTTTTCTGCCTGTGAGATAGAATTAAAGAATCCCCTTTCGAAAACCCTACTACCAGAATCAGAAGAAGAATTACTTAAAAACCCTGATTTTCAATCAGAAAATGGTAACGATGATGAGGAAGGAACTCTTGAATTACCCCACGCTGCTCCTGCAAAAGAGAATACTGGGAATTTTCAGGAGGATAGTCAGGGAAAGGTAGGTTTGGAAAAAACTCAATCAACTGAAGTCGAAGGAACCGAAGAGCCCAATATTGCCATTAAACCCTCCCCAGCCCTAAAGGCTAAATCTGAATCAAATGATGAGAATGCCGTTACTGGCTCAGAAAAGAAAACTGCGATTGAGAACGTTACTGAGGGTAGTTCCAGTTCTGATAAAGAGGGTAAAAAGGAAGATTCTACAGGAAGTGGTGTCTCGGCCGTTGCGGAACCTGCATAATTAATTTAGATAATTTATTAAAGAAAAGTTTTAACATGTCGATTCACTTAATATTGATGATTAAGATATATTCAGGAGCAAATCATGAGAGCACGTCAAAAAGCAATAGATAGTTACGGAGAAGTAAATGTTGTGTCAGGTGTTAACTCTGCTGATAATGTACAACTGATTCAGATGCTTTTTGATGGATTAGTGGAAAGCTTAAAGGCCGCAGAAGGTCAGATAAAGCGAAACGAAATTAATGCGAAGGCTAAGAGTTTAGCTCGGGCTAGTAAGATTGTTTTGGGTCTACAAAATGCTTTGGATTTTGAGGAAGGCGGTGAAATTGCTACTAACTTGAATGAGCTTTACAGTTATGTAGTAAGACGACTTTTTCATGTAAATGCTCATAATGATATTGATGCACTGCTTGAAATTCATGGTTTAATGGAGGAGATAAGGCAAGCTTGGAAATCAGTTCCTTCTCTTATAGCTCCGAAGAAAGATGTAAAAGTTGCTAATCAGACCGACAAAGTGGCTAATTGAAGCTAGCTTTTTTTTAATACTCAATTTTTGCACTACTCACTATTAATTTTTTCAAAACTCGACTAAATAATTTGGCGTATTTTGAAGGAAGGCAATAAATTACAGTACGTTCGTGGCTGGCCCACTAAAAAACACATCTATTAGTAGAAAGTAAATATAGTTTCTACCACATAAAACCACAATAATATAAAGTCAGTTATCGAAAGATTTTGTGATCTTTACGTCAAGCACTTATTTTTTAATAAAAACCGAGCCCATGAAGTCAAGGTCAAATAAATTTATAACCTTGACTTAAATCCCTTACGTTATACTAACGTTGTTACAGAGGTTCTGGTTTAGTTATACCTAGTTAGAATTAAGAATTATCGAATACAGATTATTCTCTTATATTCTGAATGGTTTGCTGATTTATTAAAAATATGTCTATGTTGTTTTTTGGAATATTGGAACATTCTATTAAGTTACATAGATCAAGTCTATTTAAAAAATTAAAAGCTTTATTTGACCTATAAAATTAGAAAAATAGAAGCCTGTTATAAACTGGACGCATATAATAAGCATTGTTAAAGAGAGTTAAGGAGTGAATCGGTGAGCAATCGTAATTATATTCGAACAGAGAGGGCACCAAAAGCGATTGGCGCATATTCCCAGGCGGTTAGGTGTGGACAGACAGTATGGATTTCAGGACAAATTCCCCTAGATCCTGTATCGATGGAAGTTATTGGGAATTCAGATTCGGATGAAGGAGTAAGGTCACAAATTGTGCAGGTTTTCGCAAACTTGAATTGTATTTGTGTAGATTCAGGTGGAAGTTTGAGAGAAATTGTAAAGTTAAATATATTTCTTACAGACATGTCCCACTTTCATCTTGTCAATGAGGTCATGGAGGCTGTCTTTGAAAAGCCATATCCCGCTCGTGCTGCCGTTGGGGTTTTAAGTCTTCCGAAAAATGTTTGTATAGAAGCAGAGGCGATTATGGTTATTGAAAATTGAAGTATGATACTTTTTATTGGAGGTCAATTTTTGTTACTGAGAAACTTGACGATATACAGCTCAAATTTTCAAATTAAATTAATGATCAAGAATTGATTGCAAAGGTCATTTCTTTGGTTAATGTGCTTCGACGCGGATTCTCATTGAATTCCGGAATTTTACTTCTATTTCTATGAATATCGGCATTACTATACTTATTACTCATTGGAAAATTAAAAGATTTTTATTAGATTGAACAAAGATGACATTGACTGAACTTCGATACATTATTGCTGTAGCTCAGGAAAAGCATTTTGGTAGGGCTGCCGAAGTATGTTTTGTCAGCCAGCCAACTTTATCCGTAAGTATAAAAAAACTTGAGGAAGAATTAAATACAAGAATTTTTGAGAGAAAAAGTAATCAAATTGCATTAACTGCTGTTGGAGAAAGATTGGTCAAGCAAGCTCAGTTAATCGTAGAGGAATCAAACAAGATGCGACTAATTGCAGATCAGGGAAGAGATCCTCTTCTTGGTCCTCTCCGCCTCGGTGTTATTTTTACGATTGGCCCTTATTTATTACCTAAAATCGTCAGAGTGATTTTTGATGCAGTACCCAATATGCCTTTGGTTCTAAATGAGGATTTTACAACTGCAATTCTAGAAAAACTTCATAATGGTTCTTTAGACGCTGGCATATTAGCAGAACCCTTTGATATGCATGGACTTAACTGTGTTAGTCTTTATGATGAAGATTTTGTAGTAGCTATTCCTCGAGATCATAAATTTTCTTCACGAAAGTATATTTCTAGTGAAGATCTCGCAAACGAAACAATGCTATTGTTGGGTGTTGGCCATTGTTTCAGAGACCAGGTTTTAGATGTTTGTCCAGAGGCTGCTAGATACTCTGTTAACGCTCAAGGTATTCAAAGAACCTTTGAAGGAAGTTCCTTAGAAACGATTAGATATATGGTTTCCTCGGGATTAGGTATTACTTTGTTGCCTAGGATGGCTCTAGAAGCACTGACAAAGGATGAAACTATAAAACTACTCAAATTTAAAAATATTCCTCCTTCTAGGCGAGTTGTTTTAGTTTGGAGGAAGAGTTTTGCTAGATATGAAGCTGTAAAAAAAATTAAAGAACTTATAATGACAGTTGATCTTGCTGGTTGTAAAAAAATCATATAGGGTGCCTATGTACGATACATTACTACAAGCAATTGGAAACACTCCATTAGTAAAATTATCCTCGATACCTGGAAAAACGAATAGCGAACGCAACAATGTTTTTTTGGCAAAATTGGAAGGTAATAATCCCGCGGGTTCAGTAAAAGACAGAGCGGCGGTTTCAATGATTCTTGGCGCGCAAAATAAGGGATTGGTAAAAAAAAATTCTTTGCTTATAGAAGCGACGAGCGGCAATACTGGAATTGCTCTTGCTATGGCATCTCGAATTTTGGGTTATCGTATGAGGCTAATAATGCCTGAGAATCTCTCAATTGAGCGAAGGCAAGTGATGCGAGCTTTCGGTGCAGAATTAATTTTGGTTTCTCAGAATGAAGGGATGGAGGGGGCTAGAGATTTAGCGTCAGAAATGGAGAAAAATGGAGAGGGAAAAGTTTTAAATCAATTTTCGAATGATGATAATTGGCTCGCGCACTACAACTTCACTGCAGAAGAGATCCTTAAGTCTACCGCAGGAAATGTTACACACTTCGTGTCCGCAATGGGAACAACAGGAACTATCACTGGAGTTTCCAGAAAACTTAAAGAAGTTAACAACAGTATTCAAATTGTAGGAGTCCAACCATGTGATGGGTCCCAAATACCCGGTATTCGAAAATGGATTGAACCATATATTCCTCCAATCCGAAAAAAGGCTAAAATCGATCAGATCGAAGAGATTAGCCAGGAAGAGGCCGAAGAAATGGCTAGAAGACTTGCTCTAGAAGAAGGTATTTTTTGTGGTCCATCGGGGGCAGGAGCGCTGTGTGTCGCTTTAAGGATTGCGGAAGGTCTTAGAAATGCGTGCCTAGTTTTTATTGTTTGTGATCGAGGAGATAGGTATTTATCTCAAAATTTATTTCCTGAGTAACTCACCTCTAAATTTTCGTGTTACGGGCTTGAGAACTCTCTTTCATCAAATAAAAAGCATTGCCCTTCCCATGCATTACCGTTAGTACTTTCCAAATAATTGAGGATACCTCCATCCAGCTGGACTACGTCACTAATCCCATTTTCAATCATGAATAGCGTAGCCTTTTCACATCGTATCCCACCAGTACAGACATTCACTAATTTATATCCCTTGAGAAACTTTCCTTGCTCTTTAATTTTCTGTGGGAATTCACTGAATTTTTCTAATTTTAAATTTATAGAGTCTTTAAAGTGGCCAAGCTGAAATTCAAATTCGTTGCGAGTATCGACAATTTTTATCGGCTTCCCAGCATCATCATACCCATCTAATATCCATTTTGCTAAGGTGCTTGCATCAACAAAAGGAGCCCTTTCTTCTTCGGGTCGGATTTGAGGCTGATTCATTTTGATAATTTCTGATTTAATCTTCACTCTGAGTGTTTCGAAACCGATTTTTTCAGAATAACCAGTTTTTCCTTTAAGGTTTTTTAGCCCCGGTATAGCCTTACATGCTTCGAACATTTGCTCGACTGAAGATTTGTCGCCAGATAAGGCAATATTGATTCCTTCACTCGACAAAATTATTGTTCCAGTCACGGATAGTAGTTGCCCAATTTCGGCAAGTAATTGCCGGTGCTCCTCTAAATGATCAAGAGAAACGAATTTGTAACAACGTATATTTAAAAAGCTTCCTTTTGGTTTAGTTTCCATATTATTTCTGTCTTCCATACCATCCGGCTCCCAAACTAATAACGCGGTCAAATCCAAATTTATCAACTATTTCCTCATCTGTATATGCTGGATTTGCTTCTTTTGCATTAGCAATCACTGCATTTCGCCATTGTTGAGGCGAAAGCTTTCCTAAATCTACTTTAATGGTGGGAGGCGTTTTCCATAGAGGTTTAAAATTCGTATCTGCTGGCGTGGGTCGATATTTTTCTGGTTCATTATTTAAAAGTTCAACTGCTTTGGTAGGAGTTGTTCCACCGAAAGATTTAAAACGTTTTAGAGTAAATAATTCTTCAGCCCTTAGAATAGCCATGTCTCTCACTAAATTTTTTGCCTTAACTGGATCAACGACTCCTTGGTCATTTTCTTTTTCTACCATCTTTAAAGCTTCATAACTAGAAGTTCCGCGTGGAAAGTTTGTTAATCTAAGATCCTCTTTTTTAAGAGAATTCGTAGTTACCCCTTTCGTATTTTTTTGTAACTCTATCTCATATGCTTCAATTACGGTAGTTCCAGGTCGATATTTTGGAGCTGCAATGCTGGTAATACCTAGCTCTTTAAGGCGTGCTGAAGCAATCAAGGATTTTTCGAGCAAGCTAGTTTGAATTGAAACCTGTCTCTCCATGACGGGGTTACCTTCTGCATCTAAAACAGGTACTTGTTTTGGTGTTCCAGTAGCGGCATCAAAGACTATTTTGCCATTCTGATCTAATTGATCCACAAGTTTGGGTACAAATTCATTTCTGGCAATCATGTGTCGCACGTCATACCAGCTGGTTATATCCTTTTTCACTGGTAAATTATTTTGTAGGATAAGGTTTCCTTCTGTGTCTCGAGCAAAGTCAACTTTTGTTTTTGGAAAACCGACTGGTCCACCATCAAAGTCCTCTTTTATGCCTTGCGATAAAAGAATTCGCTTTGCTTCTGCTTCTCTGAAGTCTATCTCCTGTCGTTCTTTTGAGGATATTTGAATCAATTGACCTTGAAAACCAGTTGAGAAGCTTTTATTGCCTCGGTTTCCCAGTCCGGTATTTTCAATGGTACCGGTAGCAAATGCGTCTGTTGTATTAATTGCTAAAGTCATAGTACGATCCAAATTATTAAAGTATATTTTTATAAGCAAAACCGATGCCAATAACCTTTTCAGGAAGAATACATGTTTAAAGCAATATTGTTCGATGTCTATGGGACTTTGCTTGATGTTCACTCTATACAAATAGCTTTAGAAAAGCACTTCCCTGGTAAGGGGATCGAAGCTGCCAAATTACTGAGAGACAAGCAAATTGAGTACACAAGGCTTTATGCCTTGCGCCCACTAGAAATACCTTATAAAAACTTTATGAGTCTTACGCAATCTGCACTCGAGTATACCATTAAGACTTTTGGTAAGAATAATCAGAACATACCCGTTGCTGATATCATGTCCAGTTATCAAAAGTTGAATACATTTCCAGAGGCTGTCCAGGTGCTCGATTATATAAAATCAAAGAATTACAACATGGCCGTTTTATCGAATGGTGATAGTGAAATGCTTAAGGAAGTTTTTGAAAACTCTGGCCTTAAGGATAAATTCGATACCAGTCTTTCTGCAGATTCTGTCAAGTCATTTAAAATAGAGTCCAAAGTTTACAAGTTAGCCAGTGATTTCTTCGAATGTAAACCTGATGAGTGCCTACTGGTTTCAGCGAATTATTGGGATATTATTGGCGCAGGCTGGAATGGTATAAAAACTTTTTGGATAAATAGGATGGGTGTGCCACGAGATCCGTTAGGTTACGCGCCAAATTTTGAAGGAAAATCCTTAGAGGGATTACAGCGGATTCTGTGATCTATATGGTCCTATTCAACAATTTTAATCTTTATTTTGCTGTACCACGATGCTAATGTAGCGATCTCATCGTTTGTAAGCTGTCCCGCAATGATTGACATAATTTGATGTTGCCTCTCTCCGGCCTTGTATTTCTCTAACTGCTCCTTGAGGTAACTTTCAGGTTGTCCTGCCAGATGAGGTACTCCCGCTCCTTTGGAAATACCTTGCAAACCGTGACAAGTAGCACATTTCACATTGATGATTTTTTCGGTTGAATCAGAGTAGCATGGTTTGCAAGATACTAAGATTAACCCAAAGATAATAGAAAATGTAAGTCTTATCATTTTAACTCCAGAAAAAAAATGCCGGGCAGCTAGTTAAACCCGGCATTTCCTCGCAAATAAGCAGTCTTTACTTAATGCTTGCAACCTCTTCACTACTGTATGAAATTCTGTAAATTGCACCAGCATAGTCGTCCGATACAAGTAAAGAGCCATCTTTCAGTATTGCGACATCCACTGGCCTACCTTTATATGTACCAGTATTTTTGTCTAACCAGCCTGAGGCAAAAACTTCCATCTTTCCGGCTTTACCATTTTTAATTGGCACAAACTGAACTTCAGCACCGCTTGCCTCGGTACGATTCCAAGACCCGTGTGAAGCAACAAAGACTCCGTTCTTGTACTTATCTGGGAAGTTGGTTTTGGTACCAAATATCATTCCATTTTGTGCCTGATGGGCAGGAAAATAAGCTTGAGGAAATATTGCACCTTTTGGCTTTTTCATGTCCTTAAGGTCAGGGGCGGCTGATGAACCGGCTACTTTGAACTTTCCATTCCAGTAAGGGAACCCAAAGTGTTGCCCAGCCTTGGTTGATTTATTCAATTCACCTGGAGGGATATCGTTTCCGAGTCCGTCGACCTGATGGTCAGTCCACCAAAGATTTCCTTCAGGACTAAAATTAAGCCCAACTGGATTTCTTGCACCCATGGCATAAACCTCTCGCTTACTACCGTCAAACGCATTCATACGAACGATTCCACCGATTCCTACTTTATTGTAGAGATCAATTTTATCCTTTGGTTGAACGTTGAAGGGCTGACCCAAAGTAATATAGAGCATCCCATCTGGACCAATTTCACACGCCCGAGCACCGTGGTTGAACGACTCTTCTTCAACAGGAATCAATCCGCCCTGCGCGACAACTTCTATTACAGCTACGTCAGGACCTTCGTAGAAAAACTCTGCAGCTGGGAAATTTAGGACCCTATTGTGTTCAGCAACCACTAGGAATCCATCTTTAGTCCAACACACCGCATTAGGGTTAGAGAACTTTAGAGATGGGGCGAAAGATTTTACCTCATCAGCTACCTTGTCATTATTCCTATCAGTGATTGCCCAAACGGTAGTTTTTCTCGTTCCCGCAAAAAGCATATTTGTTGATGGGGCGACAGCCATGTGCCTGACATCAGGAGCTACAGCATATAAATCGATTTTGAAGCCAGGAGGTAAAGTGATAGTTTCTAAATTTTTTCTTAATGCATCAGCGTTTTTTCCTTCCTGAGACACAAGCGGAATATTTAAGTCCGTGGTTGCTACCTTCATTTGCTTCAAAGTTGACAGATTGTCTGGGGCAGCAGAAACGTTCACCGAAACCGCTAAACCAGCTAAACCAAGCGTTAATCTCTTAAACATTTATTTCTCCTTAAACTAGCTGTAAAAAAAAAGATTGCTTTAAGATGATACCACCCTGAGATTGGCTGGATACTAGGGTTTTTCTTCAATTTTTCGGATTAATTAAACACATGAGCGTTTCTTTTATCCTTTTTCTACGACCAAAACCAATTCCAAACCAATTCGATACTCCTTATTGATATCGTATTTAAAATTATTTATTGGGCAGCCAATATTTTTTGCGCTTTGCAACAATCTTTGATCATAACTTCCAGTCAACCGGATTAAGCCCCTTTTCTCTCAACATTATATTCACTTTAGAAAATGGTTTTGAGCCGAAAAATCCTTGGTTTGCCGAAAAGGGTGAAGGGTGCGCGCTTTTGATAACAGAGTTACATTGCAGATTTATTGAGGCGACTTTTTCTTGCGCTTTCTTACCCCACAAAACAAATACTACCTTTTCGTTTTCAGACAATAATTCTAAAATTTTGTTGGTGAATCTCTCCCATCCACGATTGTAGTGGGATCCGGGTTTATGAGCTTCAACAGTGAGAACCGAGTTAAGTAACAAAACACCATTTTTTCCCCAACCCGTTAAATTGCCATGTATCGGTTCTTCAATTCCCAAATCTGATTTTAACTCTTTAAAGATATTTCTGAGTGAAGGTGGCTTTGCAACACCATGCTCAACGGAAAAGCTCAAACCATTAGCTTGCCCCTCTCCATGGTAAGGATCTTGACCTACTATCACTACTTTTACTTTGTGAAAATCTGTCAGGTTTAAAGCATTAAAAATTTTTTTGCCAGATGGATAAATGATTTTCTTTTTTGCCTTTTCCTCGCGCAGAAATACACTCAAATTCTTCATGTAGTCTTTTTCGAACTCGGGGTGCAATTTTTCTTTCCATGTATTTTGTAAACCAACATCTCTATTGTTTTTGAAGTGCTTCATTCTATTTTTTTAGCAAATATCGTGGCGCTAATTTTTTAGTTGTTTTAAAAGGCTGTTATTTTATCCAAGGTTAGAGCCCCACCTGCAGGAATCGAACCTGCACTTGCCCCTTAGGAGGGGGCCGTAATATCCATTTTACTAAGGTGGGTTGATCTCAAAATAAAAAAAACGAATATATCGAATACTGATTGATAATCTTTAAGGTTAACCAAATCTAAGCTAAACCCGGAGCGGATTACCTTTATATAAAAACTATACAACTTTTACGAAAAAAAAAATATGTTAACTGGGATGTTCAAAATGGTTAAAGATTGAAATTTAAGAGTCTGAGGGGGAAAACTATGATTGGTCCTACGCGGATAAAGTCAGACTTACAGTTTTGTCGGTCTACAGAGATGGAGCTTTTTCCCGTTTTGTTCGAATTTTTTTCTTGACCACTCTTTGCAATCTTTTTGCTTTTCGAAACAGTACCCTATATGAGTGTTGTTGTCAGTTTTCGCACACCAGAAAAAATTGATAGTGTTGTTAGCTTGACTGTTCTCCTTCAATTTTTCCTTACTATACAGTGGAATCTGGAATGTGAACAGAATCGCAAAGAGTGTTATAAAAATTGCGTTAGTGTTTTTCATAGGTCTACTGTAACATTTTCTTATGAGATTTAGCCAAAGAGTTTGTGTGGCACCGATGATGGATATAACAGACAGGCATTGTCGTTTTTTTTATCGTTTACTAGGCCCTGATATATTTTTGTTTACAGAAATGTTGCACAGTTCGGCTATCGTCAATGGGGATTTCAGCAAATTACTTGATTTCGACAAATCGGAGCACCCAGTAGGACTACAACTCGGTGGTAGTGAGCCAAAAGTTCTAAATCAGGCAACAAAAATTGCTTCGAAATTTGCTTACGACGAAGTTAATTTGAACTGCGGGTGCCCTAGCTCGAGGGTATTAGCAGGCAATTTTGGAGTTGCGTTGATGAGAACGCCCGCAGTAGTTGCTGATTGCATAAAGGCGATGAAAGATGGTTCAGATGTGAGGGTAAGCATAAAGCACCGCATTGGCATTGATGATAACAAGGATTATGAGTTTGTTCGCGATTTCGTAGGAAAAGTTCGGGATGCTGGATGTACCTTATTTTATGTCCATTCGAGGTGTGCAATGTCAAATTTATCTCCCAAGAAAAATAGAAAAATACCTTCCATTGATATGCTTAAGGTAAGACTTTTAAAGCGGGATTTTCCCGATTGTCAATTTGTAGCTAATGGGGAACTTGACAGTGTGGCGAAATGCATATCTATTCTGGAGAGAAGTAAAGATTTAGACTTACCGGGGGCGGATGGAGTTATGTTAGGAAGAGCTATATGGAAATTTCCCGCATTGTTAACAGAGCTTCAAAAAGCATTTTACCCAGAAAAAAATATTCACTCGCTTCGAGATGTCGTAGAAGGTCTCGACTATTATTATGATTTGCAAAAAAACCGAGGCATAGACACTCGCAGGGTTATTCGGGGCTGGGCAAATCTCTTTAATAGACAAAAAGGAGCAAAAAAGTGGCGAATAATGCTTGGTGAAGGATTGAAGCCCATGGAAATTTATCAAATGATTTTTTGTTCATGAAGTGTGCTAAGCCTTATTTTTCGAACTGCCGCCATTGCTGAAATTAATGTCGTAACGGCTAGGCCGAGCCATATACAGCTCCAGATGAAGTTTTCGGCGGGGTCTGAGGTTACTCTTACTATCCCCTCAGTTATAAAAAACCATATTATTAAAGTTAGCCACTGAAGTGAACGCAACTGCCCTTGGAATAATCCAGGAAGAAGAGGAATCAGTGGCAAAACTTTTAACCAAAGTAGTGAGCCATCCCGCAATGGGTAAAGTTTAACTTCCCAAAGAAAACCAAACAAAATCATTAATGTAACGCTCAGTAGACAAAACCTAGCCCAAATACACGTGGAAAAATGAAGTTTACGAGAGTTTGCTTGCAATTTTTGCAACCCTAGCTCCCATCGCGAATCCTAAGTTTTTCTCTTCGTTAGACAAAACCGATTCTTTTTTTTCATTAGATACGTGTGATGCACCATATGGTGTTCCTCCGGACTTTGTCTCGGATAAACACGGTTCGGAATAAGGTATTCCAGACAAAAGCATACCATGATGGAACATGGGTAGCATCATACTTAATAGTGTTGTTTCTTGACCCCCATGGAGACTACTAGTACTTGTGAAAACTGCGCCTGGTTTTCCTATCAATTCTCCAGAAATCCAGATATCGAGAGTTTGATCAATGAAATATTTGAGCTCCGCCGCCATATTTCCAAATCGAGTGGGAGATCCCAGTATCAGTCCATGACAATCTGTTATATCTCTCTTCGTTATTACTTGAATATTTTCATATTTTTCGAGCATCCTTAGCTGTTGTGTCTGTTTAAGCTCATCTACTCTGCGTAGCTTAGCTTTTACATTGTTTACCGAATCGATGCCTTTACAGACTTCCTCCGCTAGTTGCAGGGTGCCACCTTTTTTAGAGTAAATAAGTACAACAATATTAAGCATAGTTGATAAAAATACATCTTTGCAATTGGAGTGTTGGTCTTGCTAGGTTAGAATAAACTCTAATCTATCGAAAAAACAAGAGGATTCGATATGAAAGTGTCTAATATCTTGGATTTGCAAAAAAATTTGTTAATTACTTTGCCTCCTAATAGTCTTTTGTCCGATGCTGTCATTTTAATGGCGGAAAAAGACATTGGTTCGGTAGTTATAGTCGAAAAGGAAAACGCCCTAGTTGGAATGTTGACTTTTAGGGAAGTTCTCAGAGTTTTAGCCAAAAGACAGATTGAAAATCGCTCGGGGGCAACCCCTACCATGTCTGAAATTAAGGTAAACGAAGTAATGAATTCACAGCCGACAGTTACAGATAAAGATATGCAAATTGATGCACTTCGAAGGCTAATGAATGAATGTGGAGAAAGATATCTGCCTTGCGTTGAAGGAAATAAAGTTCTGGGGGTGGTTTCATTTCATGACGTTGCGAGGGCTATGTTAAGAGCCTCTGATTTTGAGAATAAAATGTTAAAAGCCTACATACAAGATTGGCCAGAAGATGCGCCTTCCGAAGATAAGAAGTAAGTTTGATAGGTAATGAATATTTTAGTCACTAATGATGATGGTTATAATTCTCCTGGCCTAGCCAATCTTGCAGTTAGTATGCGTGGTTTTGGAGACGTGGATGTTATAGCCCCAAAAGATGATAGGAGCGGTTCTAGTTGTAGCATCACTCTTGATAGGCCGTTACGAGTTGGAAAGGCGGAAAGTGGTTTCCTTTTTGTGAATGGCACACCCGTAGATTGCGTCAACTTAGGAGTAACAGCTCTCTTAGAGAACAAGCCTTCTTTAATTGTCTCGGGCATAAATAATGGTAGAAATATTGGAGAAGACGTGCATTACTCAGGCACGGTAGGAGCTGCCACGGAAGGTTTTCTTCACGGGATCACATCCTTTGCTTTTTCCCTGGACTCTTTTAGTTTTGATAATTTGCAGACTGCAAATTTTGTTGCAAAAAAAATAGTCGAGGCCTATTTAAAAGATCCTTTCTCGGAACCTACGCTTTTAAATGTCAATATACCAAATGTCAGACTCTCAGAGATAATGGGAATTGTTGCGTGTCGGCCAGGAGGAAGAGCTGCGTCTAAGCCCGCTGTAAAGACGGTTTCGCCAAAAGGGGAGGAATGTTACTGGGTTGGAGCTAGTGGTGATTTTTATGATATTGGAGAGGGGACAGATTTCAAAGCACTTTCAGAAAATATGGTTTCCGTAACAAGTTTGTCCACGGGAATGAATGAGAAAAAATCTGTGGAGAAAATAGGATCTTGGGTACAAAAGATAAATTAGGACGTTTCTCAGTCGGAAAAGGTGATGTTAAGTTGATGCCACGGTGGGGTGCTCGAGCTCTCTTTGAGCCGGAGACAAAAATAAAAAAAACCTCCTCTAATCCGGGTTTGGCTAGCTTAACACTGCGAAAAAAATTAACCGATAGGTTAAGAAAAAGAGGAATAGTCGATGAAACCGTCCTCAATGCGATAAGCGTAGTGGAGCGACATCAATTTGTCGACTCAGCATTAGCAAGCATGGCATACGAGGACTTAGCATTGCCAATTGGCTTTAAACAAACAATTTCTCAACCTTTTGTCGTAGCCAGAACAATCAGCATTGTGAGAGAGCTACTTTCCAACAATATGTCTGAGGATGAGTTAGCTCAATTAAATATCTTGGAGGTTGGTTGCGGTAGCGGTTACCAGGCAGCAGTTCTATCAGAGTGTTTTGGAAAAGTTACGAGTGTAGAACGGATTCACCCGCTCTATGAAAAAGCATTGAAGAATTGTGAAGAGTACATTTCAAAACAGAAACTAAAATTATATTTTTATGACGGAAAATCTGGCTTTAACGATGGAGCACCATATGATGCAATCTTTTTTTCAGCATCGTTAGAGAAATTTCCTGATGAATTGATAGACCAGGTAAAGAATAGCGGTGTTGTATTGGCTCCTACTGGTGTCAACACGCAGTATTTGCTTGCCGGAATTAAAGATTTGTCATTAAGTAAGTCATTTTCAATAAGCAGTTACGATGTGGTATCTTATGTTCCTCTAAGAGAAGGTTTGGATAGACTGTAGATATGAAAAGCAAGTTTTTCAGTTTTATTTTGATTTCTATTATTACTTTTGTAATGGTTGGGTGCACTGTGCCACGGCCTGCGCCCGTTGAGACGCGAACTGTTGAAATGGAAAGGAAACCAGTCGAGGCATATTTTAAAAGAAATAAGAATTTGGTTGACGGCGCATTCTATACGGTTCGCAAAGGAGATACACTCTATGGCATCGCTCTGGCTTTTGGCCAGAATTGGCGTGATATTGCTTCTTGGAATAACTTAAGTGATCCCGACAAAATTAAAATAGGTGAAAAGCTTAGGGTTGTTCCAAAAGATATTGGAAACGCAGCCGTATCCATACCCTTAAAATCAGCTGCTATAGAAACACCTAATGGAAAATCTACTTTGGGTGAGTCAGAGGAAGCCGGGAATGAACGAGGTCTTGATGACGCATTATCGGACGATAGCATAGGTCGTGATGAGAGGTTGGTTACTTCGCTAGGGTGGGTCTGGCCGGCAAATGGTCAAATTACGGAACGGTTCTCAGATTCCAATAGCAAAGGGATTTCTATTGCTGGAGCGGCAGGAGAAGCAATCTTCGCAGTAAGCGATGGTAAGGTTGTCTACAGTGGAAATGGTTTACGAGGTTATGGAAATTTGGTAATCATAAAACACCCCAATGAATTCATTACAGCTTATGCCCATAATAAGAGCATTTTTGTTAAAGAGGGTGAGGCCGTTAATAAAGGTCAAAAAATTGCTGAAATGGGAATGTCTGAAACAGATTCTCCCAAACTTTTGTTTGAGGTAAGGAAGGGAGGAAAGCCCTTGGACCCTCTTCTTTACTTACCAAATCGGTAACTGAGTTTTCAATCTAATCAAAATAAGCAGGGAATGTTCTTTGCTTAATTTTTCTCAAAAAAACTGGCTGACATTTATGTCAGCCAGTTTCGGACAAACGCAGTTTATCAGCAGATAATTTTAAATTATTCTCTGTCTCCGCCAAAAAAAGCCATAAGTAAGAATAAAAGATTGCTGAAAATGTTGTAAACACTCAGGTAAACAGCAAGCGTAGCGCTTACGTAGTTAGTTTCACCACCGTTTACAATTCGTTGTAAATCATATAGCAAGAACAACGAAAAGACGATGGTTGCAAGCAATGATATGGTGAGCATTAACGCGGGCATTTGTAGCCAAATGTTCGCAACTGAGGCGACTATAAGTAGTATCATCCCTATGAAAAGAAACTTACCCATCGGAGCCAAATCCCTTTTTATTGTCGTGGATAGCACAGACATGCCAAAAAATATGCTCCCTGTTCCTACAGCTGCAAGCCCGATTAACTGAGCCCCATTTTGCATTCCTAGAGCGAATCCTAGTAGTCTAGAAAGCATTAGCCCCATAAAAAAGGTGAAGCCTAATAAAAGATAGACCCCGATCTGACTGTTTTTAAATTTCTCGATAGCATAAAAAAACCCGAATGCTATCCCTAAAAAAAGCAACATACTAATTAAAGGACTACCCGCAAATAAAGAAAACCCACTCTTAATTCCTAGCCATGCTCCGGCAACAGTCGGTATCATTGAAGCAGATAGCAACATGTAAGTGTTCTTTAACACTTTGTTTTTAACCGCGACTGTTTGCGCATCTCCAGTCGTTCTTAGTTGACTCATGTCAGGTATCATTTAACACTCCTTCCAAAAATTTATAAAATATTGACCCGCCTAATTTTCAAAGGTTTCCTAATAACCGTATCTTTACATTATAATTTGTTGTCTGTAAAGGTTTTACAGAACTTAGAGGCTAATTATGAGGGATTTTTATTAAGGAATGGATTTTATGAGTGTCGAAAAAACGTTGTCGATTATCAAGCCAGATGCGGTAAAGAAAAATGTTATTGGAGAAATTTATACAAGGTTTGAAAAAAAAGGGCTGAAAATAGTTGCTGCAAAAATGCTGTCTTTAACCACTAAAGATGCAGAATCCTTTTATAGAGAACATAAAGAGAGGCCATTTTTCAATGACCTTGTTAAGTTTATGACGTCAGGTCCCGTAATGGTGCAGGTCTTAGAGGGGGACAACGCAGTTTTGGAAAATCGGAACTTAATGGGTGCGACCGATCCTAGGGAGGCCGAGATAGGCACTATTCGAGCGGATTTTGCTGATAGTATCGATGCTAATGCAGTCCACGGTTCTGATTCCATTGAAACGGCGAGGCAAGAAATCAACTTTTTTTTCCCCGGTTTCGGTAATATTTAAGGATTTAGAGGAGGGTATCCGGGAATGAATTTGTTGAACCTTACGAGATCAGAGCTAGAACGACTATGTACAGAAAATGGTCAACCCAAGTTTAGGGCCCTTCAACTAACAAAATGGATTCACAAAAAGGGAGTTCAAGATTTTGCCAAAATGACAGATATTCAAGGTGCTTTTCGTGATTACCTCGGTCGTAAGCTAAATGTTCATGTTCCTAAAATAATACAGTCGACGAAATCGGCTGATGGGTCAGAAAAGTGGCTGTTTAAATTAGAGAGCGGAGAGGTGGTCGAGTCAGTTCTAATACCAGAAAACGGTAGAATTACGGCTTGCGTGTCGTCTCAAGTCGGATGTGCAGTTGATTGTTCTTTTTGTGCTACAGGTCACCAGGGATTTTCTAGAAATTTAAGTTTGGGGGAAATGTTAGGCCAAGTCTGGGCCATAAATTACATGGCAAATGTTGGTAGAGTCACAAACGTTGTGCTTATGGGAATGGGAGAGCCATTGCTTAATTATTCAAATTTAAAGGAATTTTTGAAATATCTCCTTTTGGATGAAGCTTATGGGTTATCTCGCCGGAAAGTTACAGTTTCAACCTCTGGAATAGTCCCGTTTATTGACAGGTTGAGAGTCGATTGTCCAGTTTCCCTGGCCGTTTCTCTTCACGCAGCTAGCAACGAATTGCGAAATAAGTTGGTACCAATTAACAGAAAATATCCTCTAGAACAGCTTATGAGAGCATGCAGAGATTATCAGGATAGCGCCCCTAGAAAATTTATAACCTTTGAGGTAGTCCTTCTTGATGGAGTCAACGACTCATTGAACGACGCTTTGGCAATATCCCGTTTAATAGAAGATTATGGTGTTAATGCGAAATTCAACCTAATTCCTTACAATGCTTTTGGCGGAGGAACTTTTAAAAAACCGGTCGCTGAAAAAATAAAAGGTTTTCAAATTAAACTTCAAGAGTCTGGTCATGTTGCTACGGTCAGGAAAACACGTGGGGACGATGTTGAGGGAGCGTGTGGCCAGCTATCCGGAATAGTTAATAATAGGATTTCAAGAGTTGGATCGCGAGAAAAAGCAGAAATTGCGGGGTTATTTTGAACTCTTCGATTAATCGGAAAAGGAGTGAAGTCCAGATTGTATGGCGGGACAATAAGGTAAGTTTAGGAGGAGGAAGTCCTGTAGTTGTCCAAAGTATGACTAATACTGATACGGCTGACATCATAAAAACGTCAATTCAAATTAAAGATTTGTCTGATGCAGGGTCCGAATTAGTTAGAATCACTGTCAATAGCAAAGAAGCAGCAAGAGCAGTGCCTGACATAAGGAATCAGCTTGATAAAATGAATTGCAAGACGCCTTTGATTGGGGACTTTCATTTTAATGGTCATAAACTCTTGAGAGAGTTTCCAGCGTGTGCAGAATCTTTATCGAAATTTAGAATTAATCCTGGGAATGTGGGTAGGGGAGAAAAAAAAGACACTCATTTTGCGGAAATGATTGAAATAGCCTTGCGTCTTGGGAAACCTATACGAATTGGGGTGAACTGGGGTAGCTTGGACCAGGAATTATTGGCAAAACGTATGGATGACAATGCTTCACTTCGTAATCCAAAAACGTCCGACGCTGTCATGAAAGATACGCTTGTTGAATCAGCGCTGGGAAGTGCGAAAAGGGCTATAGAATTAGGAATGGGGAAGGACAAAATAGTAGTTTCTGCAAAAGTGTCGAAGTTACCAGACTTGCTGGAAGTTTACAAAGACCTTTATTCGATGTCGGATTTCCCTTTGCACCTTGGTTTAACCGAAGCAGGGCTAGGTATTAAGGGAATAGTTTCATCTGCAGCCGCGATATCGATTTTGTTGAACAGCGGTATTGGAGATACAATTCGAGTTTCTTTAACCCCGCAACCAGGGGGAGATAGGCGGGAGGAAGTCTACGTTTCCCAACAGATTTTACAGTCGCTCGGAGTTAGAGCTTTTTCGCCAGAGGTTATTGCTTGCCCTGGTTGTGGAAGAACTACTTCAACTTTTTTTCAAGAATTGGCACAGAATATTCAATCTCATGTTCGAGATTGTATGAGCGAGTGGTCGGTTAAGTACCCAGGTTGTGAAAATTTAAATATTGCGGTGATGGGCTGCGTGGTTAATGGGCCCGGAGAGAGTGAGCAAGCTGATATAGGAATCAGTTTGCCCGGAAATGGCGAAAACCCGGTTGCACCTGTATTTATTGATGGTAAGCGAGGGCCAACCCTCAAGGGTGAGAATATCATAAAAGACTTTAAAGAGATCATTGGCCAATATGTGAAACAACGCTATGGGAATTCTAGTCCCAACGCAAGAAAGGGATAATTTTAGTTGGAAAAAATTTCTGCCATCAGGGGGATGAATGATTTATTGCCTGAAAAGTCGCGGGTTTGGAGAAATTTGGAAAAAAAAATTGCAACTGTTTTTAGTAACTATGGTTTTGATGAGATTCGAACGCCAATTTTGGAAAGAACGGAGTTGTTCTTGAGAGGTTTGGGAGAAGTTACTGACATCGTAGAGAAGGAGATGTATTCCTTCGAAGATCGCTTAAATGGTAAAACTTACAGTCTAAGACCGGAAAATACAGCAGCTGTGGTTAGGGCATCAGTGCAGCATAGTTTAACTTACAATGAGCCGAGAAAACTTTGGTACTACGGTCCTATGTTTCGCCATGAGAGGCCCCAGGCTGGAAGGTATAGGCAGTTTTTCCAATTTGGAGTGGAGATGTTGGGATATGATAGTTTTGAAAGTGAGGTAGAGTTGATATTGATGTGTAACGCTGTATGGCGTTCCATTGGTTTAGATGGTAACCTACAGCCAGAGCTTAAGTTAAATTCTATAGGTACTTCCGAGGAACGGTCTTCTTATGTTCAGGCATTAGGAGAATTTTTCCAAAAGCACATTGGAATTTTAGATGACGATAATCTAAAAAGATTGAAAAGAAACCCTCTTCGAATTTTGGACTCAAAGAGTGATAGCTTAGTAAATTTAAAGAATGAGGCGCCTAAAATTACAGATTTTTTGGGAAATGTATCTAAAGCCCATTTTGAAAATTTGTTGTCAGTATTGGACGACCATCGGATCAGTTATGAAGTAGATCTCAAACTTGTTAGAGGACTTGATTACTACAATTCAACGGTTTTCGAATGGAAGGTAAGTGGTTTAGGAGCTCAGGACACTGTTTGCGGAGGAGGTCGATACGACGCACTAGTCGCATTATTGGGGGGGGCTCATACAGGAGCCTGCGGTTTCGCGATTGGCATGGAAAGACTGGTGGAATTATTTGAGGCCAATTCTCGTGAGCAGGAAAAAACACTTATTGATTTGTATTTTGCTCATACAGGTAGAGATGGAAAGTTAATAGCCATAAAACTTGCAGAAAAAGTCAGAAAAGCAGGCATTTCGGTAAAAGTTGATTTAACCGATGCGAGCCTAAAAACACAAGTGAAAAGGGCTTTTAGAAATAATGCTGAATTTCTTGCTATTTTTGGGGAAGAAGAAATCAAGACAGGAAACGTAAGTGTGAGATGGTTGATTAGGGAGGAAGGTGAGAATCACCAAAGGAAGGTTCCCTATGCTGAGATGGTAGAGTTTGTGCGTAAAATTAAAAATAAAAGTGGGAACGGATCGCAATGAGAGATGATTTAGAACAACAAGAACAGATGCAAAATTTAAAGGCATTTTGGAAAGCGAACGGGAAATGGATAACCTCTAGCCTACTTATTTTGTTTTTGATCGTGGGCTCTATAAACGGATGGAAATTGTGGAATAACTACAACAAAGAAAAAGCTTCTAAGATTCTAACTAACTTAGATAAAAACATAGAGGCGCAGAATACAGATATCGCCCTTCGTTTATATCAAGAAATATCCGAAGATTATCCTAATACCCTTCAGGCTGGTCTTGCTGGTCTTTTAATCGCAAAATCATTAATTTCTGATGGCCAGCGAGACAAAGCTGCGTCAATTCTAGGTGAACTCATTAAAAACCCAGAAGTTAAGTGGTTAGCAATAATTCGGTTGAGCAACATTTTGCTTGACTTAAATCGACCGGGAGAAGTAATTGAAATTATTCCCCAAATCATCCCTGATCATTGGGTTGGAATTGTTGTCGATAGGAGGGGTGATGCTTTTGCGATACTGGGGGATTTTGAATCTGCTAAAAGAGACTGGTTAAGAGCGCTGAGCTTTTATAATGAGAATCCTAGTAATCGGGATATAACCAGATTTATCAGTAGGAAATTAGCTACGATAGATGCTTCCATCAGGGAACTGAAAGCAAAAGAAGAATAAATACGTGTTGAAATATTTTTGGTTAATCAATATTTTTTTTATAGTGAGTGGTTGCTCTTTTTTCGGCAAAGAGAGAATTAAACCAAGCTCACTACTACCATTTGAAGAAACAGTTTTTGTCGAAAAAGCATGGGCTTTCGAGGATAAAAATCGACTAAACGCAGGGGATATTTCCCTGGCAACGGTTCCATCAGTTTTGGGTGACAATGTAATTATTCCTGCTAGAAACGGAGTAGTTACGATTCTGAAACTAGCCACCGGTCAAATTGAACAGAGAATTGACTTAGGGCTCCAATCATTGTCTCAGATAGGGGTAGAGGTAGACGAGGAAACCTATAACTTTGCTTTTGTTTCTGCTGATGGAAGGTTGATGTTTTTTAACTCCGAAAACAAAGTTGTTTGGTCTACTCAACTAAACGGAATTGTAAGGATGGCTCCAAAAATAGGAGAATTAGGAGTGATTGTCAGGCAGGAGGATAACAAAGTTCTCGCTTATGATAAGGCGGGAGGTAAATTGCTTTGGAGTATTTCTAAAAGAAATATGCCTTTAATTTTGCATGCGCAGTCTGATATGAGATTTGTAGGAGAAGAGAGTACAGGATTGACAACAGTCAAAAAAAATCTTGCTGTCAATTTGGCTGGAGGTGAACTTATTTTGCTGAATTCGAAAACTGGTTCCGTTTTGTGGGAAAAAAGATTAGCGTTCCCAAAAGGTCAAAATGAGGTTGAAAGGATTGTTGATTTATTGGGCGCGCCTTTTTTGGATAACCACGAAATTTGTACTAGTGTGTATCAGACAAAATTAGTATGTGTAGACAAAGGAACGGGCGATGTTGAATGGGAAAATCCTGAAAAAATATTAACCCCAGGATTTTTTAAATTTCCGCTTGTCGCAACCGTTGGGTTGAAAGATCAAGTTAAGTTATTTAACAGAGAAGAAAACGTTGAGGTCTGGCGAAACGAAGAATTAGGTTATCGTGACCTATCGAAACCGATTATTTGGGATGATTCTGTTTGGACTATTGATTCGTTTGGTATTTTGCACGGACTTTCTATACTGGATGGGAATACGATAAGTAGGTATGATCTGAATCGGAAATCAGATATCGTCAGTATGATAGTGACGATTTCTGGTTTATTGGTAACTGATGCGGAGGGGTACACAATACTACTAAAAAAACGCGAGTCTTAAATGTTACCTGTAGTTCCAATTATAGGCAGACCGAACGTCGGGAAGTCAACCCTTTTTAATCGCCTCACAAAATCACGCGACGCTCTGGTTTACGATAAACCTGGGGTTACACGAGACCGGAAATATGGGAGATGCACTCTAAATGACGTTGATTTTTTTGTAATTGACACTGCCGGTATCTTAGGTCAAATTTCAAGTGATTTAGAGAAAAAGATTGATTTGCAAATCCAACAAGCAATGTTTCAAGGGGACTGTGTGATTTTTTTGGTAGATGGAAGAGCTGGACTTTGCTCCTCAGACATTGAGATAGCTAGAGAACTTCGGAAAATAGACAAAATGGTTTTAGTTGCCGTAAACAAATTAGAGGGGATGACTGATGCAGTCCATTTGGCCGAGTTTCATGAACTTGGATTTGAGCGGTTGGTTGCTATTTCCTCCTCCCATGGTGATGGTATTGGTGAGTTGTTGAGAGAAATAAAAAAGAGTTTGTGCATAAAATTATCAACAAATAAATTGAGTAAGGATGAACAGGGAAAAGGCGTAGATAGAATTTCTCTCGCAGTTATTGGTAGGCCTAATGTTGGAAAATCAACAACTATAAATAAATTGGTTGGAGAAGAGAGGGTTGTTACTTGTGATATGCCCGGAACTACTCGAGATACTGTAAGAATTCCTTTTTCCTGGAACAGTGGGAATTATACTCTGGTCGATACAGCGGGAATTAGAAAAAAAACAAAAATATCAGATTTGTTAGAAAGGTTTGTAGTTATTAAAACCCTTGAAATTATCAAACAATCTAACGTCGTAATCCTTGTTTTGGATGGTTCTCAAGGTATTACCGATCAAGATCTACACATCGCCTCCTTGGTTCAATCGTCTGGTTGTGCGCTAGTAGTTGGTGTTAATAAGTGGGATAAAATTAACATTCATGACAAGTCGATATTTAAGATGAGTATCGACAGGAAACTGAGATTTCTGCATTGGGCTAGAATACATTTTTTTTCTGCTATTAAGGGCTTTGGCATTAAAGAGTTAATGGCGTCTGTTCGAAATGCTTACGATGCTGCTTTGACAGAAATTTCTACTAGCATGTTGAACTCTACTTTGCGTCAACTCACTTTAAGACATCCTCCACCTTTTAAGAGCGGCTTTAGGCCGAAATTGAGATATGCCCACCAAGGGGGAAGAAATCCGCCAGTTATTGTTATTCATGGTAGTGGTCTCAAGCATCTAAATAAAGATTATGTTAAATATCTTGAAAATGGATTTAGGCGAGAATGTAAAATGTTCGGAACGCCATTGCGAGTTTCCTTGCGAAATTCGACGAATCCGTATTTAAAATCCAAATAAAAGTCAGATATGCGAGAATTTGTTTTACACTAAGGCATGGAAAAGAAAGAAACAAAACAAGCGAAATTACAAAGCCTACAAGATCCTTTTCTAAACACCTTACGAAAGGAAAAGGTGCAAGTTTCTGTTTTTTTGGTCAATGGAATAAAGTTGCAGGGTCAGGTAGAGTCTTTTGATCAATATGTAATCCTCCTTAAGAGCGGTGTTGTTCAACTGGTCTATAAACATGCAATCTCCACAATTGTTCCGGCAAAGTCTATTGTTATTGATGAATAGAAGTCAAAACCCAAATTTGTATTCCCTCAACATAGGGTGGGCCTCTGAGTAACGCCCCCTCACAAGATCAAAACCTCACTATAGAGCGGGCAGATGGAAGAAGTAGAGTGGGTCTGGTTAGTATCTTGGAGGTTAATGATGATCGACCCACAGACAACCAGGAGTTGATTTCTTTGGCCCATTCAGCAGGCTGCCTCGTGGAATTTTTGTTTGAATCAAAAAAAAATAGAGTTCATTCGTCCCTTTTCCTGTCCAAGGGGAAGGCCAACGAGCTTCAAATGCATTGTAAAAAGAGTTGTGTGGAACTGGTTATATTTTCTGAGCCTTTAAGTCCAATACAGCAGCGAAACCTAACTTTATTTTTGAAGTGTAGAGTAATAGATAGAGTTGCCTTAATTTTGGATATTTTTGCGAACCGAGCAAGAACTAAAGAAGGAAAACTTCAAGTTGAGATGGCTCAATTAAAATATCTGTCCACTAGATTGGTTCGTGGTTGGTCTCACCTTGAGAGACAGAGGGGCGGAATCGGCCTTCGCGGGCCAGGGGAAACCCAGTTGGAAACCGATAGACGTTTGATTGCTAAAAGAGTTAGAAGGTTAAATGATCAATTGATGCGATTTTCGGACCAGTGTAGAAACAGAAGAAAATCAAGAAAGAAGAGGGGTGCCTATAACGTTTCACTTGTTGGGTACACCAATTCTGGAAAGTCAACATTGTTCAATGTGTTTACAAAAGCGGATGTGTATGCTGCAAATCAATTATTTGCAACGCTTGATACGACCACAAGAAGAGTTTTTTTAGAGGGTCAAAACTATATTGTTCTTTCTGATACTGTAGGGTTTATAAAAGATTTACCGCACACCTTAATCGAGTCATTTAAAGCAACACTTTCCGAGGCTGTAAATGCTGATTTATTGATTCACGTGATCGATAGGAGCGACTGTTTATGGGAGCAGAAATTCCGAGATGTTATTGAGGTTTTGGAAGAGGTTGGAACCGAAAACATACCAATGATAAATATGTTTAATAAAATTGATCTAATTGGAGGCGAACCGGGTGTAAGGCGTGATCAATATGGTAGGATACAAGATGTTTATGCGAGTGCAGAAACAAAGGATGGTTTAGATCTTTTAAAAAAGGCCATTAGCGAACAAAAAGTTTTGCGGGGAAAGTGTTATGATCGGGCGGATGGCCTGACTAAGTGTGATTCTCAAAGTGCGGAAGGGGATGATGATTTTGAGGAGAACTATTATCCAAAACGAGAGTCATTATTTTAGTTAAGACATAGCTATTGTTGGAAAATATTTTATGAGCTTGGAGGTTTATGGGAATTGAAGACCCTAAGTGGGGAAAAACATCTGATGATCGTACTGAGGAAAAAGGCGATAATGTGAACGGTGGGAGCAAGCCCCCTCCTAGGAGGCCCTCTCGTGGAGGAGGTGATGAACCCCCAGACCTTGAAGAAGTTTGGCGTGATTTTAACAAAAAACTTGGGTCGTTATTCGGGAGTTCCAGAAAGTCTAAGAGCAATGGCAATTGGAATCCTAACACCGGAGGTCCTTCAGGTGGATTGCCACCATTCAACTTTGACAAAAAATTTGCAGTCGGCGGAATAGTTGGTTTTATTTTTCTCTGGTTAGCGTCGGGCTTCTACATTGTTGAAGAGGGGAATACCGCCTTAGTTTTACGTTTTGGAGAGTACAAATATTCTGCCAACGCTGGCTTTAACTGGAGAGTGCCTTATCCAGTTGATTCTCATGAAAATGTAAATTTTGCTCAATTGAGGCAAACCACAGTGGGTGTTAGAAATAACCAGGCTCAAACTTCTGCCAGAGATTCTCTTATGCTGACAAGTGATGAAAATATTGTAGACGTTCAGTTTGCTGTGCAGTACAGAATAGGAAATCCTGAGGCGTACGTATTTAACAATGCTAGGCCTGATGATATTGTCAGACAAGGTGCTGAAACAGCTATGAGAGAGGTTGTCGGTCGAAGCATTGCCGACCAGGTGCTTTATGAAAACAAAGAGGCTATAAGCAGAGAGGCGCTGAACATCACCCAAAAAATAGCCGATCGCTACGAATCGGGTATTACCATTGTAAATCTTACTATCCAAAATGTTCAGCCACCAGAGGAGGTTCAGGCTGCCTTTAGCGACGCGATAAAAGCGGCTCAGGATGCGGAAAAAACAAAAAATGAAGGCCAAGCTTATGCCAACGATGTTATTCCGAGGGCGAGGGGTTCAGCTTTTCGACTGGTTGAAGAGGCTCAAGGTTACCAGGAAAGGGTAATTGCTACTGCAGAGGGAGATAGTGAAAGATTTAAAAAGCTGGTCAAAGAATACAAAAGCGCCCCAAGAGTTACTAGAGAGAGGCTTTATCTCGAGTCTATGCAAGAAGTGTTATCAAACGTTAGTAAAGTTATGGTTGAGAATAAATCTGGTAGCAATTTGTTGTATCTTCCACTCGATAAGTTGATAAGGGAGCAAGGTGCGGGCGGAGGTACCTCGCGCCTCAATAATTCAAATCAACAGACCAATCAGGGTACGGCTAATTCACCAGGGCAGAATATTGGTTCCACTGTACGGAATATTGTTGGTGAGGGTAGGAATGGTGCTCTGAATAATTTAAGAGACAGGCTTAGATAGGTGAGGTGATTCCCATATTATGAACAAAATTATTACTATTGCAGTTTTTTTACTAGGAACGGTCTGGTTGATTTCATCCTGCCTTTTCATTGTTGATCAAAGACAGTTTGCACTGGTTTTCGCACTTGGGGAGATTAAAAAAGTAATTAATGAGCCGGGGCTATATTTTAAATTGCCCCAACCATTACAAAATATTATCTATCTTGAAAAAAGAACCCTAACTATTGATACCCCTGATGCTGATAGGTTTATAACCAAAGAGAAGCAAAATGTTGTTGTCGACACTTACGTAAAATGGCGTATCGATGATGCGAAGCTTTTTTACACTAGTGTTGCGGGAAGAGTTGCGAGCGCGAATGATAGAATTTCCCGAGCATTGCGTGATGGGTTAAATAATGAGATTGCTACCAGGACAGTTAACGATGTTATCTCTGGTGAACGTGAGGAAGTAATGGAAAGCGTTACGCGAAGAGTTGCTGAGGACGCAACCCAAATCGGTGTAAGAATCGTGGACGTCAGGCTCAGAAAAGTTGAATTTGCAGATGAAATTCGGGACTCGGTTTTCAGGAGGATGGAATCCGAACGAAAGGCAATAGCGAGTGAAAGGAGATCGGAAGGTGCTGCTGAGGCTGAAAAAATCAGAGCTAACGCTGACCGACAGAGGGTCGGACTTCTCGCGCAAGCATACAAGCAGGCTCAGGATATCAAAGGAATAGGTGACGCTAAAGCAGCATCGGCATATGCAGATGCGTTTGGTGAGGATCCTGAGTTTGCTGAGTTCTACAGGAGTCTTAAAGCTTACAGAGAAAGCTTTAAAAGTGGCTCAGATTTAATTATTACCGATCCAAATTCTGATTTTTTCCAATTTTTCAAGTCTAATAAGGGTGGAAATTAGAAATCTAGGGGAAAGTACGTAACTTCAAATGGATAGAAGGTCCCTCCCTGAGTTCACGTTTGATATGTATCCGGACGACGCCGAAAGGATAGAGTTTCTTAGGCGAACTCTCACGGATTTTTACCGATCAAAAGGCTACCTGTTAGTTACTCCATCGTTAATAGAGTTTATTAAATCTCTGCAACTAAGCGAAAACGAAAAATTTGACTCTCGGATTTTTTCTACTTTTGATCCACTCTCGGGCGAACTTTTAGGGATTCGACCTGATATTACCCCCCAAATTGCAAGGATGGATAATGTGTTGCAAACTAAAACAGAGATGCCTTCAGTTTCTAGGTATTGTTATGGTGGTTTAGTTTTACATTCAACACCGGATGGTTTGTACTCTTCAAGGGAACAATTTCAACTTGGGTGCGAGATTTTTGGCGCAGATAGTGTTGAATACGATATTGAGGTACAGTTAATCGCGTTACAGTCTCTAAAGCTTGTAAATATAAATAGTGGCACCATTAATATTACCCACCGGGGAATATTTTTAGGTTTGTGCGAATATGATATTTCACTCGCAGAAAATCAGAAATTAGTAATTGATTTGTTAAGAAGTAAAAATGTTACTGGTCTTAAAAAATTATCACATTTAGTTAAGGAAAAGACACTCGAATCATTAGTTGTGCTATCGCAGTTGTATGGATGCTTAGGTAGCGAGTCCGACATATTTGATCGGGCCCGTGAAACCTTACCTAAAACCAAATTGATAGAAGAGTCTATTGCCGAGCTGTCATACTTCTTAAAGAGTGTGAAATCAAATCAGAAATTTTTAGAAAGTCCAGATTGGGATATTTTTATAGACCTCGCTGATTTGGATGGATACCATTACCACACAGGCATTATGTTTTCTCTATACACGAGTGCATGGCATGAAGCTATTGTTCGTGGAGGAAGGTACGAAAAAGTCAAAACCATAACTGGTGACTCAAGGCCGGCAGTCGGTTTTAGTTTTGACGTCAAGAAACTAAATAATTTTAAAAGTAAAAAATCATTTACTACTTACAGAAAGGAATCCAGTAGTAATCTGTTTAATAAAGTTACAAACGAGAATACTCTTGTTGTGGTAGGGACTCAGTGGGGTGATGAGGGCAAAGGCAAGGTTGTTGATTTATTGACTGAAAACGTTGATGCTGTGATCAGGTTTCAGGGTGGTCATAATGCTGGTCATACCCTGGTAGTTGAAGGTGAACGTGTAGTTCTAAGCTTGATTCCTTCAGGCGTCCTGCATGAGCATGTTGATTGCTACATTGGCAATGGTGTTGTTTTGTCCCTAAAAGATTTGATCAATGAAATCAAGTCGCTTGAAAAACTTGGTTTCAAAGTAATAGATAAGCTTAAGATTAGTTCGTCCTGCCCCTTAGTGCTTCCGACTCATGTCCTAATCGATTGCGCTAATGAGGAAAATATGGGAAGTGAGAAGATTGGAACAACGAAACGAGGGATAGGCCCTGCGTATGAGGATAAAATCGCCAGGAGAGGATTAAAACTATCTGATCTCGGGAATATGGACCATTTTCGAGGAAAACTGGAAGGTTTGATGTCACGTCATAAACTTATTTTGAAGCATGTTTATGGTTGTAAAGTAAACGAAAGTGATTTTAATGTTGATGCTGTGTGTTCAGAGTTTGAAAATTATTCGAAATATTTATCTAGTATCTCTGGAGACATTGGCAAAGAATTACACCAGGGCCTTCTACAAGGTAGAAAATTTTTGTTTGAAGGTGCCCAGGGAACTTTATTGGATATAGACCATGGAACTTATCCGTTTGTGACCAGTAGCAATTGTGTCGCAGGTGCAGCGGCAGCGGGCTCCGGAATCGGCCCAAAATTTTTTAATGATGTGTTAGGAATAGCCAAGGCTTACGTAACTCGTGTCGGGGAGGGCCCACTACCGACCGAAATCATGTCCGAATTAGGAAGTAAAATTGCTGATAGAGGTGCCGAATTTGGCTCTGTAACTGGACGGCCGAGGAGAATTGGTTGGTTTGATTGTGTCGCTATGAAAAAGTCAATTGAGGTTAATGGAATTTCCAGACTCTGCGTTACAAAATTAGATGTGTTGGACGATTTAGAAGAAGTATTTTTCTGTGTAAGATATGAAAAGGGGGACAAGTTTAGTTCTGTTTTCGGTAGTACAGAGAGATACAAGCCCGTCTATGAGCAAATTAAGGGCTGGAAATGTTCAACGAAAGACGTTACGTGCTGGGATTCATTACCAAAAAATGCACAGCACTATTTAAATCGATTAGCTTCGGTACTCGAAACACCGATCCCTATGATTTCAACAGGACCTGAGAGAGATAGTATTATTTGTAGGTTCTAGCGCACTTTTGCAAAAAGGAAGGCTTGGATTTTTTAAATGTGCCCAGAAGAGGACTCGAACCTCCATGGTGTTTCCACCACTAGGACCTGAACCTAGCGCGTCTACCAGTTTCGCCATCTGGGCGGTTTTGAGTTAACACAATAGATTGGAAATCGCACTTTGTCAAAAAATAAAATTAAGGAAATCATTGGGGTTGTTCTAGGTCACAGTGACGGATACGGATTTCTGCGTCCTGACATTGGAAAAGAGGATTTTTATCTATCTCCAACTGAAATGTTAAAAGTGATGCACGGGGATAAGGTTGTCGTAAAAATCTATCCGGGGAGGGAAAAGCAACGGACTGATGCAGTCATTGTAGAAGTAGTGAAAAGGGCTCAGCGGGATCTTGTTGGCAGGTTAGTGTTTGAAAACGGGTTGTATTTAGTAGTACCAGAGGAAAAGAGAATCAATCACGATATCGTGGTTTCAAAGAACAATTTACAAACTGCAAAAATAGGGCAGATTGTTGTTGTCGCTCTCATTGATCAGCCTACCAGGGTAACTCCACCTATTGGAAAAATTATCGAAGTAGTTGGTGACGGCGACATGCCAGGTATTGAAAACGAAATCGCTTTGAGAAAATTTAAAATTCCACATCATTTTCCTGATGAGATTTTACGAATGACTGAAGCAGACATGACGAAATTCTATGCTGCAAAAGGCAACAAGAAACGGATTGATTTGACCGAGATTGATTTTTTTACTGTTGATGGTTTGGATGCCAAAGATTATGATGACGCAATTTATGTAGAGCGGCACAATCAAGATAGTTGGAGAGCCTTAGTAGCAATTGCCGATGTTAGTAGTTATGTGCATTCTGGCGATCCAATTGATCAGGAAGCATTTTTACGAGGTACTTCGGTTTATTTTCCTAGATCGGTGGTTCCAATGTTACCTGAATTTCTCTCAAATAATTTGTGCTCGTTGATACCGGACATGGACAGAATGGTATTAGTTTGCGATATGGTTGTGAGTGTGGATGGGGATATTTTAGCTTACCAGTTTTATGAAGCAACTATCCGCTCACGAGCTCGTTTTACATATGAAGACTTTTGGGAAATCATTAAGGATGATGATATAGATAAGTTTAAAAATTTTAGTAATAAACTTTTAATAGAGGCCATCTTTGCCGCTAATAATTTATTTAAAGCATTGCACAGCAACCGAAAAAAACGAGGAGCGTTAGATTTTGAAACTGTTGAAACATCAATTCAACTTAATGATGAAGGTAGAATTCAAAGGATAATTCCAGTGACACGTACTAATGCTCATAAAATAATAGAGGAATGTATGATTGCGGCCAACATTTGCGCCGCCCATTTCATTTCTGACAATGAAAAAGAATGTCTATACAGAGTTCATAAGGACCCTGAAGAAGAAAAGCTTGAAAATTTAAAAGTGTATCTCAAATTACAAGGTATTTCTTTCGCAGACTCAGGACCTCCATCGCCGGAAGATTATAGTGCCCTTTTGGATCAGATAAAGTCCCGTTCAGACTCTGAAGTTTTACAAAATCTCATATTGAGGAGTATGAAACAAGCCTGCTATTCTCCAAAGAATACAGGGCACTTTGCATTGGCCTTAAAAAAATATACACACTTTACGTCCCCTATACGAAGATATCCTGACCTTTTGGTTCATCGAGTTATTAAGGAAATTTTGTATAAAAAAAGCTTTGACCCGCATGCTAGTTTTAAAATGAGAGATGATAGTATAGAGGTATGGGAAGTGTTAGGAGAGCAAGCGTCACTCGCTGAGAGGAGAGCAGAGGAGGCTACGCGTGATGTGATCTCATTGTTGAAATGTCAATTTATGCAGGCACGAATAGGAGAACAGATGCGCGGAATCATTACAAATGTAGTTCCTTTTGGTTTGTTTGTTACCTTGGACAATCTTTTTGTAGAAGGGTTAATTCACGTTTCTGAACTTGGTCAGGAGTTCTTCCAATACATTGCTAATTCGCATGAACTGAGAGGAGAGAGGACAGGAAAACGATTTAAATTGTACGACCGCGTGTTGATACAATTGATGCGAGTAGATATTCCTAGCAGGAAGATACAATTTGCTCTTCTTAATCAAAGGGATCGAAGGGCGGTCAAAAGTGTTACCCTAAAAAGAAAGAAAAGAGTCCCTAAAGATTCGTAGACTATTTTATGTAACCATAATTTGATTAACTTTTTGTCTAAACTAAGGAACTCTGGAAGACAAATGATTTTAGCCGGTTATCATGCGATCGTAACAAGATTCAAAATTGCTCCAGAATCTATTTCTAAACTTTTTGTTGTTGATAAAAGGAAAGATTTTAAAGCGAAAAACTTATTTCAGATCGCAAAAAAAAATAATGTGCAGGTAATCAGAGTATCTTCATTAGAACTGGCTAGACTAACAAAGAATAAAAAAAATAATATTTGTGCAGCATTTGTTAAGCAGCTTACAAAACCTACTTGTTTGGAAGAGCTCTTTGATTTTTTTGAGATACAAGGAAGCACTAATCCCCCAATAATTTTTTTGGATGGGGTCACTGACCCGCGAAACTTAGGTGCTATATTTAGGAATGTTGATGCAACGGGATTTGGGAATATTGTTGTCCCTATGGATAATTCGGCGCCTATATCTGATCTTGTAATCAATACAGCGTGTGGTGCTGTTGATACGGTAAACTACATCCCCGTTAAGAATATTGCGCGGGCACTTGAGTTTGTGCAAGACAAAGGGTACCTCGTTTACGGACTTGACGGAGAAGCCGGTAAGAGCATTTTCTCCACAAATTTTTCACTGCCATTGGCTCTAGTTTTTGGCGATGAGGGAAAAGGGTTGCGGAAGTTGACAAAAGATTATTGTAATGAATTGGTAAGTATTCCTATGTTGGGCAAGTTAGAAAGCTTAAATGTATCAGTTGCTTGTGGCATAACACTATTTGAGGTTCTCAGACAATCACAAGAGAGCAGTAAATGATAAGTTTTTAGAAGCCAGGCCTGTTTTTTAATGCTTCAGCAAGTTCTAAAACAGCAGCAGCATACTTATAACTTCGATTGTATTTAGTGACAGCAAAAAAGTTTTTTGTAGCAAGCCAATAAATAATCTTGTCATTTCTTAATTTTAGATCAACCAGGCTGACATCCAGGTATGCCGGAATTTTATTAAAAGGGTCTTTAAAACCACCTTTCTGCAAATCATTATATTTGTATTCTGCCTGGAGCTCATATGTAAAGAACTGCTTTGCATTTGACCCTGGCTCTTGTATAGCAACACTGTGAGTCGGAATATTTCTGTCCCAGCCATGTTTATGAAGGTAATTTGCCACTGACCCTATTGCATCTTTCGGACTGCTCAATAAATTCGTTTTACCATTTTGGTCAAAATCAATAGCAAAAGTTCTCCAACTACTAGGCATAAATTGAGGGATCCCAAGTGCACCAGCATACGAACCTTTTATTTTGTTAATCTGAAGCCCCTGATTTAAGCAAAGTAATATAAAAGCCTCCAACTCTTCCCGGAAAAAGTTTTCCCGACCACTACTTTCAAAAGCTAGGGTTGCGAGTGTATCGAAAACAGGAAACTTTCCTTGATTCTTCCCATATTTAGTTTCAATACCAATAATTGCTGCAATGACCTCCGGTGGAACTCCATAATTCTTTTGGGCTTTTTCCAAACTCACTATGTGAGTTGAAATAAATCTCTTACCTTTGTCGATATTATCTTTATTTACAAATAGCTTCCGGTAATGGTCCCATGTTATGGTTTGTGACTTATTAGTTTTTGAAGGCCTAATTAAACTAAGAGGCTTCTGTTGCAACCTAACTTTTGTAAAAATTTTTTCGAGATATGACCTATCAAAACTATATTTAGCGCTCAAGGAAGAAATAAAATCCCGCATATTTTCTTGTGCCTGCGGACTAAATTGAGTGTGATGTCCCCAGCATATCGAAATACTGCTCAGAAACAAGAATACTCCGAAACACTGATTCAGATTTTTCCATCGATGTTTAAAATTAAACCACATAGAAATAAACTCAAAATTCACTTGTCTACAGTTTAACATGAAGGTATACTTTGATATTTTTAAGGGCAATATGGTTGTCATTCGTCTAACTAGAGGAGGGTCTCACAAGAGGCCTTTTTATCATATCGTAGCGACTGAATCCCGCTTTAAGAGGGATGGACGTTTCATAGAGCGATTGGGTTTTTATAACCCAATAGAGAGTGCGTCGGGAATTGATTTACGAGTAATTTCAGATAGAATTGATTACTGGGTGAGCAAAGGAGCAAAAGTTAGTAACGCGGTTTCCCGACTTGTAAAAATGAATGCAAAAAACAACGCAAACAAAGCTAAACAGCAGGCTGGCGAGCAAAAATAAACACAGTCGAAAAGCGAGAAATAGTAAAAACTTATTTTCCCAGCGAAGATTGTTAAATCTTGGCATGACTCGCGGTTTAACGAAAACTATACAATTCTTTGAGCGAGTTAACCTTTGCGAATCCGTGGTTCAGGTAGGAACGGTAACCGGCTTTAGGGGGATTCGGGGAGACATATACGTTAAGGCTACGACTCCAGTGTGGGAGCTTTTTAGCTCGCGGGACGAAAGCCCAGGCATATTCGATCGACTTGCGGTTTTTTTTCGGTTAGAGAATAAATTTTTTGAAACAGTTGTTTCAAGAGCTAAAAGTGGTTGTGAAGGCTTTTATTTTTCGCTCGAGGGTTTAAATACTAGAACTGAGGTTGTAAGTTTGCGTTTTTCGGAGGTGCTGATTTACAAGGACTCGGTTCCCGGGATACTAATTTCACAAATTGAATCATATGTCGGATTCATTGTATTGAATATTGAGGGCAAACAGTTAGGAACCATACTCGAGATTGGAGGGACTAAACATCAGACCTACTTAAAAACATCGACAACCATTATTCCAAATGTTTCAGATATTGTTGTCGAAGTAAAAAAAGATTCCAAAACAGTTGTAGTTGATTGGTCCGATAGTTGGTGAGTTTGACAGCATGAAATTCAGTATCATTACGCTTTTTCCACAATTGTTTGATGCTTTTTCTAATGTCGGTGTAATAGGACGGGCAATAGGGAAAGGTATCGCTGAAATAGAGTGCATAAATCCGCGAGATTTTGCGGAGAATTCTTACGGATGCATTGACAAAAGACCTTTTGGGGGAGGACCTGGCATGATTATGATGGCAGAGCCACTAAAAAAGAGTATCATAGCAATCTCAAATAAGCATTTGAAATGTAATCTCGTGGTAATCAACTTCTCGCCTTGTGGTCAAAAACTAGACCAGACTCTAATCGAGGAGTTCATCTCTAATCGGAGTGAGAAAGATCGCCGACATTGCTTGATTTGTGGAAGATATGAGGGGATAGATGAACGATTTATTGAAAAATATGTCGATTTATCAATAAGTTTGGGGGATTTTATTGTATCTGGGGGTGAAATAGCTGCTTTTGTTTTTCTAGATTCTTTGATAAGGCGGTTACCAGGTGTCTTGGGTAACAAAGAATCAGGAACACATGATTCTTTCATGGACGGAATGTTACAATACCCGCACTACACAAAACCTAACGTTTTTGAATCAATGGAGGTGCCCGCCATTTTGAAATCTGGCGATCATAGAGCGATACATCTGTGGAGAAGGGAAAAAGCTATAGATAAGACGATACTGTCTCGTCCGGACTTAATCCGAAAGTATATAGATTTGGGATATTTTTCTGATGCGGAGCTTGCTTACATCAACAAGAGGAGTGACTGGTTAACTAGAAAGTAACTTTTTGGAAAGGTAATTTATGAATGTTATTGAAGAATTTGAGAATAGAGAGATGGCGAAACGTGAGGTTCAATTTCCTGAATTTTCCTCAGGTGACACTGTGAAGGTCAGCGTCAATGTTATTGAGGGCGAACGAAAACGTGTGCAGGCTTTTGAAGGAGTTGTTCTGGGAAGACGTAACAGAGGATTGAATTCGTCGTTTATAGTTAGGAAGATTTCTTCCGGAATCGGAGTCGAAAGGACTTTTCAACTTTTCTCTCCCTTGATTTCGAAGATCGAAGTCATCCGAAGGGGGGATGTGCGTCGATCCAAATTATTTTACTTGCGAGAAAGATCAGGAAAGTCGGCAAGGATCAAAGAAAAATTACCTGGAAAATTAAAAGGCAAAAGTGATTAGAATGGGTTTGACACCAAAAAATAAAGGGCTTGTCTCATCCTATGCTGATGTTTTTTCAACAACTACCTTATGTTATTGAGTAGCCTTTTTATTACTTTTTTACTAGAGTATTTTCTTACTCCAGCGGAGGACTCTTTTGACAAATATCTTAGCCTTGTAATCAATTGGGTTAGAACCAGGTTGGATATCGATGACAAAAAAATCGCACTAATTAGTTGGTTGGTATTGGTTTTGGGAAGTTCATTAGCTCTTTGGGCTTTGTGGGAACTTATTCTCTTTATACATCCTATATTAGCATTTGTTTTCCTAGTAATTTTCCTTTACATGAATTTAGGATTCAAGCGATTCATTAATGTTTTTCTTAAAATTCATAGCCACCTAAAGAACGAGGAAATTGAACAGGCTAGGTTGGAAATAAATGATTGGTCGTCTACGGTTAAATCCAATCAAGTAGTGATAGAGTCTATCGAAAATGGTGACCCTCGGCAGATCGCAAGGGAAGCTACTAAGTTGTTAGTGTTATCCATGCATAGAAATCTTTTCGCACCAATATTTTGGTTGGTTGTGCTTCCTGGACCTGTCGGTATCCTTTTGTATAGGACATCTTTGTTTGTTCAGCGTGAATGGAATCAAAACAGGGAGTCCGTGGACAATTCCGATTTTAAAAATGATTCGGTCCAAATTTCAATGGACAACGATGATAAACATACTGAGGAAAAAATAGAAAGTAGAAAAATCGAACAGTTCGATAAATATGCAGAAATTGCAAGTCAAGGTTTTTTTTGGTTTGATTGGTTACCTGCTAGATTTACAGCTTTGGTTTTCGCTATCGTAGGGAACTTTGAAGATGCTTTTGCCCAGGGAAGAAAGCAGGCTACTGAGGTAACCTACAAGTCTGCGTCGGATTCTGACCAATTAATTCTCGCCGTGGGTGAAGGGGCAATGATGTTGTCCTTGACTATTCCAACCGCTGTTTCTGGAACGCAGCAATTAGATAATATGGATGATTTGTCCAGTAGACCCGAACTTTTAGAACCAGATATTAATTCCATGAAATTTGCGATTGGCTTGATGTGGCGGAGTTTGATTCTTTGTATGGTTATTTTTACGCTTGTTAGCTTTGGTTATTTTCTACGTTTTTTTTATTAATGGCATACATTAACTTCTTCCATAACATTAGTCGACTGGACATATGCTGGAAATCTTCACTGTCTTTTCTTAAACTAACTAAGAATCTTCGGATTCCACAATCAGGTTCATCATCATGTCTGCAGTTTTTAAACTTGCAAAAAAAGTATCGCTGATTTATTTCCTCCCACTCACTAAAATACTTAATTAAGTCGCCGTTCTTCAGGTCATCTAATCCAAAGGAATCAATGCCTGGTGTATCCATGACGAATATCTTCTTTTTATCATCACCACATATTTTGTATTCAAAGGACTTAGATTCTCTGGTTGTATGTCTTCCTCTTTTGTGACGAGTTGATACTATCCCAGTTTTCTGCGTAGCAGAAGGAATCAATTTATTAATTAAAGAACTTTTACCTACACCCGATTGGCCAATAAAGCAAATAGATACTTCACTGTTTTCACTGGTTAAAGCAATTTCTTGTATCTTTAAGCTTAGTTTATTTATCAGAATATCGTCGTGAAGCGACACCTGAATAATTTTTAATTTTTTTCTATCGTTAGTTTCGCCAGAAATTTCAAAAGGAACCAAAGCCTTTACTTTTTTCTTAAATGATTCATTGACGTTAGAGTGATCAACTTTATTCATTATTATCGTAAATGGAATATTTTCATTTCGAGCCCGAATGGCCATTTTGGCAGAATTCATAAGGTTAAATGAAGGAAAGTTCGTTACAACCAAAAAAAGATGATCGAGGTTGGCAACAATATTTTTTTCAATCTTCTCTGACCTAGATAGTAAATTTTTACGAGGTAAGATTTTTATCTGTTGTTTTCCAGGTTTAAAGGCTATCTCGATTGAATCGTTTAAAACTATAGACGATAATATACTTACCGGAACAAAATAAGAAGATGTTAGAGGTGGTTCCAGTATTATGCTTCTTTGTGATTTACTTAAAACTCTGTGTTTGGTTATAGACAACCTTTTTCCTATATTATTCATGTAAAGTGTACAAGAATTTATGAGCATTTCTAAAAAAAATTCCGAAGATAAGGGTGTTGATCGAGAACATCCTTATTTAAATCACAAGGATAATCTAGTTTGGTTAGATATGGAGATGAGTGGATTGGATCCAAATACATGCCGAATCCTCGAAATAGCCATCATTGTTACAGACAGAGATCTAAATCCTTTGCACGAGGGTATTGAGTTTGTTCTAAAGCAATCCGATTATTTTTTAAACAAAATGGATGATTGGAATAAGACAACACATAAAAAAAGCGGACTAATTGACAAAGTTAAAATTTCATCTTTGGACGAACAAGTAGTCGAGGGAAAGATTCTGGACTATTTGTGTCAATTTGTACCAGCAAGAACTTCACCGCTTTGTGGGAATTCAATTCACCAGGATAGAAGATTCTTACGTCTTTATATGCCTAGATTAGATGCTTACTTTAGCTACCGAAATGTTGACGTAAGTACAGTTAAGGAATTATGTAAGCGATGGAGTCCTCAGGTTGCAAAAACTTTTTCAAAAAAAGGCGCTCATACTGCGATGGCAGATACTTTAGAATCTATCACTGAGCTTAAGTTTTATCGAAAAAATTTTTTTCGATAGATCAGTTTCTTAAGTACATCGTAAAGGCCTCCCTATTTTTTGAGTCACTTTTTCTGTATGTATCTGATAATTTAATCCATGTTTCCTGTTCAACTGGGGCATACGTGGAGTTTCCACGGACTAGCAAATATCTGCATAATTTTTTATTTAGATTTCTATTAAAGGGAACTATTTTGGTTTCACTATGTGCTGCCACTATGGCTATTAGCTTTTTATCATCTCTATGTATGCAAATTGTTTCCATAGTAAAAGATTCAAGTAAGGCTTGAATGTTCTGATACCCTCTGTTGATATTTAGAGCAGGACCCCAAAGCGTAATAAGTAATGCCCATGTAAGTCCGAGTCCGCCTGCACTTAAAACTACTGGTCTCCAAATGTTTGGGTGAATAAATTTTAGTCTCCACAGTATTAAATATATCCAAAAGAGAGAGATAATTACTCCTAAGATTAAATCATTAGTATTAACGACTTTTGAAATTCCCGGTGCAGCTCTTGTAATATTAGCAAACACTTCCACTGGAAGACCCGAGTGCAAGGCGATCCAATAAAACCAAACTACGAATCCTAGAAAGGTGAAGAGTGATAATGCAAACCAATCAAGCAAGTCGGCGACTATTTTTGGTAGGAACAAAAGCCCAAATGCAGCCATTACTGTTAATGGCACTATGGGAACAAATTTCTGTCCGTCATTGGTTAGCAAACCCATTAATGGAAAAAAAGATTGGGTTACTAAAAGGATTCCGAGAAATTTTAAGTGAGGCTGGTTAAACTTCTCTACTTTAACAAAATTATATAACATAACAAGACATATCGGCCACAATGGCCACCATGTCCAAAGCCAATTTTTAACAACATAAAATGGTCGAACCTCAAATAAACCCAGCTGTCCGCTGATCCAAAGGTAAAAATTTTGAGATTCATCACTCCAGCTAGCTAGGAGTACAAATAATATTGTAGAGGTTAAAAAATAAAAGGTTAGCCGTAAGAATTTTTTTTTCACCAATGTCCATGGATAAACAAATGAGAATATAAATATCGCTGCTAATAAAAGTGACAGGGCGACGTGTAAACTTGTGCCAAAGAATAATCCGACTAGGCCGATACTAAAAATTACTGCGGATTCTTTCGGTTTTTCTGGGCTCTGACATATGGCAAAAAAACAGATAGCCTGAAAAAGGAAGGAAAAACCTTCACTACCAACTTCGTGCCATTGAGAGACTAATCCTAGGCATGATAGTGTAAGCAGAACCGCACACGTTCCCAGATTATTACCGAAAGTTGATGCATCGGGACCAATACCAAGAGGGTCAGAAGGCCTCGATTCTCGGCGTAATCCAAGTATTTTAGTCCCCAGCCAAAGGAAAATTAATGCAACCAAAACACATAAAACCTGCAAGATTCTTCCAAAATCGTCAATGTATTCTAGTGGCAGTGAGTCACCGAATATAAGCAAATAAGCTTGTTTTGATGCACTAATTATGTATGTAGAGATAAAGAAAAATAATGGAGCTTCATTTTCTAGTTTTACTCCGTATAGGTTCGGAAAAAAACAAGCTAGCGGAGAGTTTTGCTCAAAAGCACTCAAGCAAAATTTTATCAGAGCGGTACCCGTTGTATCCGGACCTGTCCAGGGGCTCCTATCAACTATTCCGAATGCCAAGATCCCAACTATGATTATTGACAAAAACGTGAAAGGCACCGCTTCAGCTGCTGAAGCAACTAAACCAGGTGGTTGTTTAGCTCCCCCCGGAAAAGATAAAAGCTTTTCGATTTTTTTATTTCGTTCAACCACCGAACGAATACCGGAAACGTTTTTTGATTCTATTCTGTGGTTTGGGACCTAGTACCCCGTTTTTTACCAAATTTTTGCCTAAATTTCTCAACTCTACCGGCAGTGTCAACCATTTTCTGGGTACCTGTGTAAAACGGGTGGGATTCTGAGCTAGTATCTAATTTGTACAGGGGGTATTCATTACCATCTTCCCACTTGGTAGTATCCTTTGTTTTTACTGTCGATCTTGTTAAAAAACGGTAGTCGTTGGATACGTCTAAGAACACTACCTGTCGGTAATTCGGGTGCCCATCTTTTTTCATAAGAAATCCTAAACCTTCTAATTAACTTAACTTAGCCGCCTTTTTTCATTAGATCAAAAAATTCAGCGTTATTCTTAGTTTGTCTTATCTTGTCCAAGAGAAACTCAATTGCCTGTGATTCATCCATGTCATGTAAGAGTTTACGTAGGATCCAGATCTTTTGCAATAAATCAGGTTTGATAAGTAATTCTTCCTTCCTGGTTCCCGAACGATTAATGTTTATGGAAGGATAAACCCTTTTCTCGGCCAACCTTCTCTCAAGGTGAACCTCCATATTACCTGTTCCCTTAAATTCTTCATATATTACTTCATCCATTCTGCTACCTGTCTCAATAAGCGCTGTGGCTATAATTGTAAGAGAACCGCCTTCCTCAACATTTCTTGCTGCCCCAAAAAATCTTTTTGGCCTATGAAGGGCATTTGCATCAACTCCTCCTGTAAGTACCTTCCCGGAAGTTGGGACAACAGTGTTGTAAGCCCTTGCCAATCTTGTTATTGAATCCAATAAAATTACGACATCTTTCTTGTGCTCAACCAAACGTTTTGCCTTTTCGATGACCATTTCAGCAACCTGAACGTGTCTTGCAGCAGGCTCGTCAAAAGTGGATGCAACGACTTCCCCTCTAACTGACCTCTGCATTTCAGTGACTTCCTCGGGCCGTTCGTCAATAAGCAAAACTATAAGTTTAATCTCTGGATGATTTGCAGTGATTGAGTGAGCTATGTGTTGCATCATCACAGTTTTACCACTTTTCGGTGAGGCTACGAGCAAACCCCTCTGACCTTTACCTATAGGAGCCACCATGTCTATAATTCGTCCAGTAATATTTTCTTCGCCTCTCATCTCCCTCTCCAACCTTATGGGATCATTGGGAAAGAGCGGTGTAAGATTTTCGAATAAAATCTTATTTTTCGATGCATCTGGTGATTGAGAATTGATTTGGTCGACTTTCACAAGAGCGAAATATCGTTCCCCATCCTTTGGGGTTCTAACTTCCCCCTCAATTGCGTCCCCGGTATGCAAATTAAATCTCCTTATCTGAGAAGGAGATAAATAAATATCATCAGTACTTGCCATATAGGACGCTTCGGGAGATCTCAAGAAACCGAAACCATCAGGTAAAACTTCAAGGACACCGTCGCCAAATATTTGCTCGCCTCCCTTTGCCTTTCGTTTTAAAATTGTGAACATCAATTCTTGCTTCCGTAGGCGACTGGCTGTCTCTATGTCAAGAGATCTGGCTAATTCCACTAACTTCGTGACGGGCAATGCTTTTAATTCAGATAAATACATATTTAGCGGCGGTTATTATGGATGATAAAAATTTTAAGTGTTGCTATCAATCCATGCACTTAGTTGCGATTTCGCGGCAGCTCCAACTTTTTGAGAGACTACTGCGCCATTTTTAAACAAAAGTAATGTTGGTATTCCTCTAACACTAAATTTCGTGGGTGTTTCAGGACTTTCGTCAATATTCAGCTTGCAAATCTTTATTTTGCCTTCATATTCGCTGGCCAACTCTTCAATAATTGGTGAAATAGACTTACAAGGCCCACACCACTCAGCCCAGAAATCGACTATGACTGGTACCGAGCATTTTAAAACTTCGGTATCAAAACTTTCATCTGATATATTCGTTACCAATTCTGTCATTATAGTAATAAGGGAAATTTGAGGTTAACTAACGAACGCGAGGTCAATTGCGATAAGGCTGTAGCGATATTTGTGTTATGTAGTTATTGTTACAAACTATTTTATTAATTTCAACAAAAAAAAAAAAAAAAAAAAAAGAAATCAATTGGTAAACTTATGTAGCGGGCTTATTACATTACTTGAAATGTCAATCTGGTCAGGTCGGAAACGGAGCAGCCAAGGCACTTGATAGTAAGTGTAAGTGTAGCCCGCGCGATTAATCAAAGGAGAGCAAAAATTTCATATACGGCGTTAGCTCGTTCATTGCGCCCAAACAAATTTGCATCGGTAATTGGGCAGGAATTAGTTGTGAGGGCCCTTACCTACTCAGTAAGGTTGGGGAATTTGCACCATGCTTATTTGTTAACCGGAGGAAGGGGTGTCGGAAAAACAACCTTAGCGAGGTTGATAGCAAAGGCGTTGAACTGCGAACGTCCTGAAAATGGTGATTGCTGCGGCACATGTGACAGTTGTAAAAACATTGAGGAAGGTTCTTTTTTAGATGTTATCGAGCTGGATGCTGCTTCACACAGAGGAGTCGAAGAAATCCAGACGTTCTTTGAGCAACTCCGTTATCCGCCATCATTAGGAAAAATGAAAGTAATAATAATTGACGAAGTACACATGTTAAGTAGTCATGCTTTCAATTCGATGTTGAAGACGCTTGAGGAACCTCCTAATTACGTTGTTTTCGTCTTAGCAACCACGGAACTCAACAAGGTGCCACTAACGGTGGTATCGCGGTGTGTAAAATTTAGTTTGCAAAATATCCCGACCAGTAAAGTTCACGACTACTTAGTTGCCGTTTTTGAAAAAAAAAATATCAAGTTTGATGATGATGCACTTGAGCCAATAGCTTCCGCTGCTTTTGGCAGTTTGCGAGATGCGCTATCTATTTCTGAGCAGGTTATTGCTGTATCAGGGGATAACTCTATTGCACTGTCAACAGTTTTTGAGATTTTAGGTTTGATATCGAGTGAAACTTTAGAAAGTCTAGTCGCGGCTATTGTAAAAAATGATGTAGCGGAAGCTTTAAAAATCTCCAATGATGCCCTGAGCAAAGGAGCTTCTGCTGAAACAATTCTTGATCAACTAGCGACTGTTTTCCATGAAATCTGCCGAACAAAGATTTTAAAATCTGTTGGAAAGGGACAAGAAGGGAACGTTGTTATAGCAGACGAGATGCCTGTTACAGAAACAGACGCTAACTTGTTTTATCAGATATGTCTATTAGGAAAGAGGGATTTGCATTTAGCTCCAAATGAGTTAGTGGGTTTACAAATGACGATTCTTCGGATTTTAGCCTTTCTTCCTGAGAGCCTTCTTTTTCAAAAAAAAAAGTCGATAGAGACAAAATCCCATGACTATATAATATCAGGTGAACAGGACGTTGGATTTACTCATAGCTCTGCATCGGGGGATGAAAAATGTATCTCTGTTAATGTGAGTAGTGCTTTGGGAAAGCTATTTAGGAAACTAGATACCACCACATGGCCTCATTTTGTGAAAAAATTAGGGGGCAATGGACTAGTAAAGCAGTTTTTATCGCAATCAGAATTAGTGAGCGTTAAGTACTCAAAACCTAGTTCTGTATGCCTTATAAAAATTGACTCGTCATTTCTCATGGATTCGGATTTAGTGGAAAAAGTTAATTTCTATGTTTCGGATAAAATAGGTGAACCAGTCGAATTTAAAACAGAATTTTTTGACAAAGTCGAGTCATCTCTTTTGATGATTGAAAAAGGTGAAAAGGAAAATTCAATCAATGAAGCCTATGCAATAATTTCAAAATCCGACGTAGTAAACGCTTTTATCAGGCGATTTGATGGAAAGGTGTTGAGAGATTCGATAAAAATTGATTAATTAAGGAGATAATTTTGATAAAAGGTAAATTAGGAAACATGATGAAGCAGGCTCAAAAAATGCAGCAAGATTTAAAGAAAATACAAGATGAGCTTGCTACGTTAGAGGTAGTTGGGGAAGCATCGGGAGGAAAAGTTAAGGTTATTTTGACGTGTAACAATATAATGGAAAAAGTTTATATTGATCCTTCTATGTTTACGGGACAGGAAGACGATCTGGAGCTTTTACAAGACTTGTTAAAGCTTGCAATAAATGATGGTCTCCATAAAGCAAAGCAGTTATCTGATAGTAGAATGGGATCAGTTACCTCTGGTATTTCGCTTCCCCCAGGTTTTTAGACTTAACTGATTATGAGTAGTCGTGATAATCACCGGGACAGTTTTAAGGAGTTAGTAGAAGCTTTAACAAAATTACCTGGAGTAGGTCCAAAAACTGCGCAAAGATACGCTTTTCATTTATTACACGTGGATAGAGGTATTGCTCAGGACCTATCAGATTCAATCATTAATGCCTTGATAAAAATCAGTAATTGTCATAAATGTAATACCCTATGTGAAGGTGAGATGTGCAAAATTTGTACAGACGGGGATCGGGATCCCACAAAATTATGCATAGTCGAGTCCCCTTCCGATTTATTGGCGGTAGAGCAATCTCACGCATTTGACGGTCTATATTTCGTTTTGATGGGAAAAGTTTCTTTTATCGACGGGGTCGGCCCTAAAGATTTAGGCTTTGAACGACTTTTCTTCAGAGCAGAGGAAGAAGAGGTAAAGGAAATTATTATTGCGACAAACTTTACGGCTGAGGGTGAGGCGACCGCTCAGGCTATCGAGTCTCTTTTTAAACAACATTCAAAGACAAAGGAAAAAAAGCTTGCTCGTTTAGCTCGAGGCGTTCCGTATGGCGCGGAACTTGAATATACTGATCTCGGAACAATCGCGCAGGCTTTCAGAGAGAGAAAGCAGGAAGGTTAAATATGGATACAATTTCATTTTGGTGTTTTTTTACAGCCGGAATCTTGCCCATAATTTGCGCGGGAATCTCAAAATCAAAAAAAAACTACGATAACGAAAATCCGAGGAAATGGCTCGCCATTCAAACTGGTTTTAGGGAGCGAGCAAATTCAGCTCAGCAGAATAGCTGGGAATCATTTATCTGGTTTTCTGCCTCGTTGACCCTCGCTTTAATTTTTTCTCTTGACAACATAGATTTTGTTAATCTTATGTCTGTGCTTTATATTTTTCTGAGAGTTTTTTACGTTTTATTTTACATTTTTGGTTTTTCAAACTTGAGGACGATTTCATGGCTCTGCGCCCATGGGTGCGTTTTTGGGATTCTGTTTTCTGCTCTCAATTAAATAGTCGTAAATATTGGAAATTAGACGGAGATGATTTATTGGATATAGATAAGCTACTCGATTTTTTAGGAAAAGGCCGTAAGAAGGCAGCGTTGATATTAGAAGACGGTATGCGCTTCGACGGTAATTCAATTGGCGTGGATGGATTTTCGATTGGAGAGGTAGTTTTTAACACCTCAATTACCGGGTACCAAGAAATATTAAGTGATCCAAGTTACTGTAATCAGTTAGTGACGCTGACCTACCCGCATATTGGGAATGTCGGATGCAATTCTGTGGACATGGAATCATTTAAAACTCACCTATCGGGATTAATAATAAAGCAGATATCCGCGGCATATCATAATCATAGAGCAGAGGAGTCATTACAAAATTTTCTTATAAAAAATAGGATTGTAGGGATTGAAAATATTGATACAAGGAAATTAACCTTGCATCTGAGGAAAAATGGAGCAAAGAATGGAATAATCGTCGTAGAATCTGGTGACATTGATTTTGAGTCACAAGATGTAGAGAAGTTTGCTCAAGAGCGTTTAAGTTCCTTTCCTGGCATAACCGGAAAAAGCCTGATTGAACAAGTATCTGGACTGAAAGAGGAGGATTGTTTCCAGGAGTTTGTTCCAAATCTTAAGAGGAAAAAAGAGGGATGTGTCGTGCTTGTTTACGACCTAGGAGTTAAACGAAATATAGTTAAGACCTTAATAGGACTGGGTTGCAACGTTAAAATTGTGGGTTCGGGCACGAAATTTGCCGATATTAAAACCCTAGGAGCTTCCGGGATTGTCTTTTCAAATGGGCCCGGAGACCCAGAACCATGCACTGAGGCAATAAAGTTCGCACAATTGGCGATAAAGGACAGAATGCCTTGTTTAGGGATTTGCTTAGGGCATCAAATCATCTCGTTAGCCTTAGGAGGAAAAACAGTCAAAATGTCCGTAGGACATCACGGGGCAAATCATCCTGTAGTAAACTTGAGGTCTGGCAAAATATTTATCACATCTCAGAATCACGGTTTTGTTGTTGATGAACAGCAGTTCGAAGAAATAGCGGAAATAACACATCGTTCTCTATTTGATGGAACCATTCAGGGTTATCGGCTCAAAAAGTTGCCAGTTTTTGCTTTTCAAGGTCACCCCGAGGGATGTCCTGGTCCGCAGGATATTGAAGAGATTTTTGAAGATTTTTTAACTTCAATTGAGCAAAAGGTAGAGATTTTAAAGTGACCTGTTTGCCATTTTAAAGAAAGAGAGTTCATGCCTCGGAGAGAAGATATTGAGAAAATTTTAATCGTTGGCGCCGGCCCGATTGTCATAGGGCAGGCTTGCGAATTTGATTATTCTGGTGTTCAAGCCTGTAAAGCTCTCAAGGAAGAAGGTTATAAAGTTGTTCTAGTAAACAGCAATCCTGCTACGATTATGACAGATCCAGATATGGCAGATTCAGTTTATATCGAACCATTGAATACCATGGTGTTAAATCGAATATTTGAGTGTGAGAAACCGGACGCTATGTTAGCAACTATGGGTGGTCAAACTGCATTGAATTTGGCGTTAAAATGTTCTGAGACTGGTTCTCTCGAGAAGCATGGCGTAGAGTTAATTGGGGCAAAGAAAACTTCGATTCAGATTGCCGAAGACAGAAGTCTGTTTAAAATAGCGATGAATGAGCTGGGACTTGAAACTGCTAAATCCGGACTAGCTCATTCACTAGAAGAGGCAGTCGAGGTACGCGAGTCAATCGCGAAGGTGACCAATGGAACTGGTTTTCCGGTCATAATCCGACCAAGTTTCACATTGGGTGGGACTGGAGGAGGGATTGCCTTCAATGCTCAAGAATTTGATTCCATTTGTAGACGAGGCCTAGAAGTTTCTCCAGCAAAACAGTTGTTGATCGAAGAATCTTTAATTGGTTGGAAAGAATTTGAGATGGAGGTTGTCAGGGATAAAAATGATAATTGTATTATCGTTTGCTCAATAGAAAATCTTGACCCAATGGGAGTACACACGGGTGATTCAATTACTGTTGCGCCTGCCCAGACGCTATCTGATAAAGAATTTCAAATTATGAGAAGTTCCTCAATAAACATATTGCGCAAAGTAGGTGTAGACACAGGCGGTTCAAATGTGCAATTTGCTGTAAACCCTTTTGATGGAAGAATGGTAGTGGTTGAAATGAATCCAAGAGTATCCAGGTCATCAGCGCTAGCATCTAAAGCCACTGGTTTTCCAATTGCAAAAGTTGCCGCAAAGCTAGCCGTGGGATATTGTCTAGACGAGCTTGCGAATGAGGTTACGGGCGGAAATATTCCGGCCTCATTTGAGCCGACTATTGATTACGTCGTTACAAAAATCCCTAGGTTTGCATTTGAAAAATTTCCGTTAGCGGAAGATAAGTTGACCACACAAATGAAATCAGTAGGGGAAGTGATGGCTATAGGAAGGACTTTTCAGGAATCATTTCAAAAAGCTTTGCGTGGACTGGAAACTGGCATAAATGGCTTAGAAGAACTAGGCCTGCAACAGGACGATTTAAAAAACCAATTAACACAGCCCAGTTCAACTCGTATTCTTGCTGTAGGAAATGCTTTTAGGGAAAACGTAACGGTCGAAGACGTATATATCGCAACAAAGATAGATAAATGGTTTTTAAATCAAATAAGAGAACTGATTTATATTGAGCAAAATTTAAAAAAATTGGTAATATCCGACATTGATAGACCCATCATGACTGCATTGAAGCAAAGGGGCTTCTCCGATAGTCGACTGGCAAACCTTCTCGATGTTTCCGAAGCACAAGTTCGTAAAGTAAGGCATTCACTCGAAGTAAGGCCTGTATTTAAAAGAGTTGATACTTGCGCCGGGGAATTTGATTCGACAACCTCATATTTCTATTCAACATATGAAGAAGAAGACGAGTCGCATCCCAGCAAAAATAAAAAAGTACTAATTTTAGGCGGAGGACCCAATAGGATTGGTCAGGGTATTGAGTTTGATTATTGTTGTGTTCATGCGGTTTTTGCGCTCAGGGCACTCGGGTTTGAAACCATCATGGTTAATTGTAACCCAGAGACAGTTTCGACGGATTACGATACTTCTGATAGGCTTTATTTTGAATCTTTAACGTTGGAAGATGTTCTTGAAATAATCCATAGAGAAAAGCCGCTGGGAGTGATTGTGCAATTCGGAGGCCAAACTCCTTTAAAGTTGGCTAAGGATTTAGAGGCCTCTGGAGTAAATATTCTAGGCACGAAACCAGAATTTATCGATTTAGCGGAGGATAGAGAACGTTTTCAAAATCTCTTAAAAAAGCTAGATCTGTTGCAGCCCCCTAATAGAATTGCGAGAACAGAGGAGGAAGCAACAATGTTTGCTAGAGAGCTTGGTTTTCCTCTCTTGGTTCGTCCAAGCTACGTATTGGGGGGAAGGGCGATGGAAATTGTTCAGGATGAAAAAGACCTTAAACAGTATTTTTCAGAGGCCGTAAAAGTTTCAAATGAATCGCCTGTCCTTCTGGATTGTTTTTTAAATGATGCTATCGAAGTGGATGTAGATTGTCTGTTTGACGGGAAAGATTTATTTATCGGAGGAATTATGGAACATATTGAACGAGCTGGGGTTCATTCAGGTGACTCAGCGTGTTGCATTCCTCCATTTTCCCTAGACAAAAAGATTATTTCTCAAATTGAGCAACAAACCTCTATATTGGCACAGGCGCTTCAAGTTAGAGGCCTTATGAATATTCAGTTTGCTGTGCAAAATGGAGACGTATATGTTCTGGAAGTTAATCCCCGAGCTTCGAGGACAATTCCTTTCGTATCCAAAGCAATCGGCATGCCGTTGGCCAAGTTAGCCACTAAAATCATGTTGGACGTATCGTTGGATGCGCAAAATGTATCTGAAAATCGAGAATCTAAGTACTACGCTGTAAAAGAGGCTGTGTTCCCATTTTCTAAATTTATAGGAGTGGATACTATTTTGGGTCCAGAAATGAAATCAACTGGTGAAGTAATGGGAATTGGGAAAACATTCAGCGAAGCTTTCATAAAATCACAGTTAGCGGCAGGTATTCGTTTTCCAACAAAAATACCAGGAAAGCTTGCATTTATCAGTGTTCGTGATCATGATAAACCCGCCGTAGTAGATTTAGCAAGAAAACTGCAGATGTTGGGATTCGATCTGGTTGCTACAAAAGGAACTGCTGAATATATTGGAAGTAGAGGTATTAAGGTGGAAACGGTAAAAAAGGTTACCGAAGGACGACCTCATATAGTTGATAGGATAAAAAACGGACAAATTTCTTTTATCTTAAATACTGTGGAGGAAAGAAAGAGCGCGATAAAAGATTCGAGATCTATTCGCACCAGTGCTTTGAGTGAGAGTGTAACCACTTACACAACCCTTGCAGGCGCTAAAGCTGCAGTTGATGGGTTATCTTCGCTTGCGGCATCCAAGGTTGAAGTTTATGATTTAAAGTCACTACACTGAGAGCAAAATGAATAGAACGCCTTTAACTAGCAACGGTTTTGATCAATTGAAGGAGGAGTTACATTTACTAAAGACTCAAGAGAGGCCGGCAGTTATTCAGTTAATAGCCGAGGCTAGAGCGCATGGCGATTTGTCCGAAAATGCTGAATATGATGCTGCCAAGGAAAAGCAATCTATGTTGGAGGGGCGGATACAAGATTTAGAAAACAAAATATCTACAGCTGAGATCATTAATCCAACTGAATTGCAAAGGGATGGAAGGGTTGTTTTCGGTGTTATCGTAACCTTCATTGATTTGAATACTGATGAGCAGTTCAAATACCAGATTGTAGGGGAGGATGAGGCCAATATACGCGAAGGGAAAATTTCTTATGTTAGTCCAATCGCTAGGGCATTAATCGGGAAAATAGAAGACGACATTACGGAATTCGATATTCCGTCAGGAAAAAGAGAAGTCCAGATTGTAAAAGTAGAATACGAAGTATAGATCACCAAAAAAATGGTGAAAAAAAAATGGTTGAACGAGTTTTTATCTGATAAGTATGTTAAAGATGCTAACCGAGAGGGGTTTCGGTCTAGAGCAGCCTTTAAATTGTTGGAAATTGATGAGGAGTTTGGTCTCTTTAATAATTGTTCAAGCGTACTTGATCTTGGTTGCGCGCCTGGTAGTTGGTTGCAAGTGGCTAAAAGAAAGACGAAGTCAAAAAGAACCGTTATTATAGGCGTTGATATACTTCGTTATAAATTGATTCAAGGGGTAACTCAAATTGAGGGGGATTTTCAGGATGAATCCGCTCGCAAGAAAATACTTACAGCATTTAATGGCAGAAAAATCGACTTAATTTTATCTGATATGGCTCCAAATCTATCTGGAATTAAAGTTGTTGACGGGGAAAACATTTCCAACCTGGTTAACCTTGTTCTAGATTTCAGTCTAGAGAACTTGCATAAAAATGGTTGTGTTGTTGTGAAAGCTTTTGAAACTGGCACTGGAAGCCGTGAATTTCGCAAAAAATTGGCTAACTACTTCGAAAAAGTATGGCTAAGGAAGCCATTGGCTTCCAAAAAAGTGTCCTCGGAGCAATTTCTTATAGCAAAAACACTAAAATAATAGTGTATTTAAAAACTTATTTGGAATATAGTTATCCAATCGAGCATTACTAACGAACTCGGGGTGTGACTTGAATAATACTGTATCAAAAGTAGCAATATGGATGGTAATTGCCTTAATTCTCTTTTCTATATTTCGGCAATTTGACGGCAACAGGGGAATGAGTCGGGAGATTTCCTATTCCCAATTTATGGAAGAAGCAAGACAAGGGGCTATTAAGTCGGCCGTTGTCGACGGTAGAACGGTTAGGGCCATGACCACTGATGATAGGCAACTTGTTGTAAATGCCCCACAAGATTTGTGGATGGTCTCCGATCTCATGAAATACGGGGTAATAGTATCAGCCAAACCTGAGGAGCAACCATCGTTGCTAATGAGCATTTTTGTTTCATGGTTTCCAATGCTACTTTTAATAGCGGTATGGATTTTCTTTATGAGGCAAATGCAAGGTGGTGGTCGAGGAGGTGCTTTCTCATTTGGCAAGTCAAAGGCTCGCATGATTGATGAGAACAACAACGTAATTACCTTCTCGGATGTTGCTGGTTGTGATGAGGCCAAAGAAGATGTTACAGAATTGGTTGATTTTTTGCGCGATCCAACTAAATTTCAAAAGCTTGGAGGCAGAATACCTCGAGGGGTTTTAATGGTAGGCTCTCCTGGCACTGGAAAAACGCTACTTGCGAAAGCAATTGCCGGTGAAGCGAAAGTACCTTTTTTCTCTATTTCGGGCTCTGATTTTGTTGAAATGTTTGTTGGTGTCGGAGCGGCTCGAGTACGGGACATGTTTGAGAACGCCAAAAAGCACTCGCCTTGCATTATTTTCATTGATGAGATAGACGCCGTTGGAAGGCAAAGAGGTGCCGGACTCGGCGGAGGAAATGATGAGCGTGAGCAAACCCTAAATCAAATGTTAGTTGAGATGGATGGATTTGAAACCAACCAAGGAATTATTGTGATAGCTGCCACGAACAGGCCTGACGTGCTAGATCCGGCTCTTTTAAGACCGGGCAGGTTTGATCGGCAAGTCGTTGTCCCACTTCCAGACGTTCGAGGAAGGGAGCAAATTCTCAAAGTTCACATGAGAAAAGTTCCCGTTGCATCAGACGTCAAAGCAGATATATTGGCCAGGGGAACGCCCGGAATGTCAGGGGCAGACTTAGCTAACATCGTTAACGAGGCCGCTCTCTTTGCTGCGCGACGTAGCGGAAGAACGGTTGAAATGGATGATTTCGAAAAGGCTAAAGATAAGATTTTAATGGGTTCTGAGAGAAAATCTATAGTTATGCCTGAAGAAGAAAGGAAAAATACTGCTTATCACGAATCCGGTCATGCCATAGTTGCAAAAATGCTCCCTAAGACTGATCCAGTGCACAAGGTTACTATCATTCCGAGGGGAAGGGCTCTTGGAGTTACTATGCAATTACCTGAGGGGGACAGATATAGCATGGACAAGGAACGGATTTTGAATACTATTGCAGTGTTATTTGGTGGGAGGATCGCTGAAGAAATCTTTATGGACCAAATGACAACCGGAGCCTCAAACGATTTTGAGAGGGCTACCCAGCTTGCTCGTGATATGGTTACTAGATACGGGATGAGTGATGCTTTGGGACCGATGGTATATGCGGAAAACGAAGGCGAAGTATTTCTTGGTAGAAGCATTACGAAAACTACTCATGTGTCTGAGTCAACTATGCAAAAAGTGGACTCTGAAATACGTAGGATTATTGACGAGCAGTATAAGGTAGCAAGAGACATCATAGAAAAAAATTCGGATAAGATGCATGCGATGGCAAAAGCCCTTTTAGAGTGGGAAACTATCGATGCTGAACAAATCGATGATATTGCTAAAGGAAAAGAGCCTAGGCCGCCGAAAGACACACTCAAGTCTGGTCCCGAAAACGACGGTGGGAACAGTCCAAACTCGGGAGGAGGCTCAAATGCCAAAAGCGGCAATCAAACTCCACCGGATGCTGTTACAGCCACCAACTGATTCAAAGTCTTTTTTTCAATTTATAATACGAGTGGGATGCTTGTAAACAGCATCCCACAAATATTTGGATGACCGGGAGACAATTAGTTGACAATAACCCCCTCGAAGAATCATATTTTTAATTGCGGTAGATTTAATCTTTCTTTAGAAAGTCCCCTGATAATGGGGATTTTAAACTTAACCCCCGACTCGTTTTCTGATGGAGGAACGTTGGGGACTCCTGATCTGGCTATGAAGAGGGCGGAAAGCATGATCTCTGATGGAGCCGATATAATCGATCTTGGGGGAGAGAGTACTAGGCCTGGAGCAGAAAAAATTCCACTGGAAGAAGAGTGGAGACGAGTAGAAGAAGTTTTGACAAAAATTCTGAAGTTAGAGATCCCCGTTTCTATAGATACTATGAAGCCAGAGATTATGATCAGGGCTGCAGAAATGGGGGTGGATATAATAAATGACGTCTCTGGATTTAGGTCAAAAGAGGCTCTTGGTTTTGTAAAAGCAATGAAAAAAACGCGGATTGGTTTTTGTATCATGCACATGCAGGGTGATCCACAAACTATGCAGGACAGTCCGCGGTACGGTGATGTTGTTTCTGAAGTTGAATTTTTTTTGCAAGGAAAGATGAATGAATTTCGGAAATACGGAATTTCAGATGATAGGATTTTAATCGATCCAGGTTTTGGGTTCGGAAAGACTTCACAACATAATCTTTCACTTTTAAAAGAAATATCAAGGTTAAGTAAAAGTTGCCCTGTACTAGTTGGATTGTCAAGAAAAAGAATAATTTCAGAACTTTCTAAACGCAAAAGTGAACCGTCCGATAGACTGGGAGGTAGCTTGGCAACGGCTATTTGGAGTGCAATGCAGGGTGCTTCTGTACTTAGAGTACATGATGTCAAGGAAACAAAAGAGATGATCACCGTCTATAAAGCTTTGGGAGGAGACGACATATTTTCTGGCAAGGGTAATGAAAAACGGTCTTGAATTTGGTACTGATGGAATCCGTGGTTCTGTCTCTGAAAAGGAAATTTCTCCGGAGTTTGCGCTCAAACTTGGAATAGCCACTGGGGTTACTCTAAAAACTAGCAGAGAAACAGTTGACGTAGTAATTGGGCAGGATACAAGGTCATCTGGGGATATGTTAGCAAGCGCTTTTTCTAGCGGGCTTAATCAGGCTGGAGTTAATGTATTCAACGTCGGAATAATGCCAAGCCCTGCTGTGGCATTTCTTACAAAATCAATTGGTGCCAACGTTGGAGTTGTGGTGAGCGCATCCCACAATATGTTTCGAGATAATGGGTTTAAATTTTTTAGCGGTTCAGGAAAAAAAATTCCAGAATTAATGGAAAGGAAAATTCAAGAAAGTTTGAAGTTAAAATATGTCATCGACCCCTGTAAATTGGGGACGCAAAAAAAAATACAAGATGCTGACGGTAGATACATTGAATTTTGTAAATCTTGTTTTCCAAGAAATTTATCCCTTAAGGGCAAGAAAATCGTTTTAGATGCTGCGAATGGAGCTGCATCATTTTGTGCGGGAAAGATTCTAAGCGAACTCGGAGCTGAAGTTATTGAAATAGGTAACAAACCAAATGGGATAAATATCAATGATTTTGTGGGAACTCTTTTTCCTCAAAAGCTTATTGACAGAGTTCTTCGTGTTTCTGCAGATTTTGGAATCGCTTTGGACGGTGACGGGGATAGACTCAAGCTGGTTGATTATTCGGGAAGAGTTTACGATGGTGATGAGTTGTTGTACGCAATTACCAAACTAAAACTTAGAACAGAAGGAGCGAGCTCCGTTAAGGGTGTGGTTGGAACACTTATGAGTAATCTAGGTCTCGAACGGGCCATCAATAAGTGTGGTATCGAATTTAGAAGAGCAAAAGTTGGGGACCGTCATATTTTACAAATTCTAGAGGAAAACAATTGGTATTTAGGAGGAGAAACGTCAGGGCATATTTTATCTTTAGATATGCACACCACGGGTGACGGAATTGTAAGTGCGTTACAGGTTTTACAAGCTGTTATTACTATTGGTGACAACCTTGCTGATTTTATTGCTGACTTACAACTGATGCCTCAGCTTTTAATGAATGTTCCCCTAATTCCAGGAAAAAATTGGCCAATTAATGAAAAGTTTAAAAATGTCCAAAAACGGGTCCTTGACAATCTTGGTTCAGATGGACGTATTTTGGTACGAGCTTCTGGTACCGAACCCGTCATAAGGGTAATGGCGGAGGCAGAAACTGAAAAACTCGCGAAGTCATGTGTAGATCACTTGTTATCAGCTTTATAGTATGATTTCACTCCCTTCGCAAAACATTCATCATAGTGGGACAACTGAACCCAGGGCCAATACTGTTACTTTCCACCCTTCCTTTCACAGAGGGGCATTTATAGATGCAGGTGGTACCTCCATCGCTGATCTTTTTACGCTCTCGTAGATAGCAGTTAATGGAATCTCTCCTGGCCTTTTCTCTTTTTATTTTATCAATTCGTGCTTTCCTCTTTGCTTCAAGCGGATCAATTCCCCTAGGTGGAGGGACTGCGTAAATACCGCTTGCAAAAACAAATAACACCATAAGGGATACAAATCTAAAATTCCTTATCATATTTTGCTCCGGCTAAACATACTATTTAAAGGTACCACAACATAGACATTTCGATTAAAAATAAGTTTTATATAACACTTAAGTATGCAGTGAAATTTTTTAGTTACCTGTAAAAAATTTTCTTCATTGTTATATTTTTGTAATATTTTCTCGTCAAACTAGGAGGGTAAATTAATTTTTAAGGAGTTCACATGCAATTTAGGTTTCTTATCCTTTCAGGAGTCAGTTTGGCCCTGTGTACAAGCTCTTTCGCTCGTGATTACGTAAGTATGAAGGGTTCATCCACCGTTTTTCCATTTGCTACTATAGTTGCTGAACAATTGGGCAAAAACCCTTCTATAAAGACCCCAGTTGTTGAATCTGGTGGGTCGTCGGTTGGTAAAAAAGGTGTATGTGAAGGGACAGGAACACAGTTTGTTGATATTGGTAATGCATCGTCTCGTATGAAGAAAAAAGAGTTGGAATTTTGTCAAAAAAATGATGTAAAGGTTACCGAAATTAAGGTCGGTTACGACGGAATTGTTGTGGCAAATTCAAAAAAAGGGACAAAATTAATTATTTCTCGAGCAGATTTAGCTAAAGCACTAACGGCTGAAGTACCCAATGAGGCTGGAACGGAGTTTGTACCTAACTACTACAAAAAATGGTCAGATATAAAACCGCTTCTTCCAGATGTACCTATCAAAGTATACGGACCACCAACAACATCAGGTACGCGTGCATCTTTCGCTGAAATGATTAACCAAAAAGCCTACTGTGGTAAAGATTCTGTTGCCAAAAAGCTTTCGAAAGCCCGTGGAGACAAAAAAGGAAAGAAATGTCGGGCGATGAGAACAGATGGAGCCTATGTAGAGGCGGGAGAGCAGGATAACCTAATCGTCCAAAAGCTTAAGGAGGACCCTTCTGCTTATGGAATATTCGGGTTTTCTTATTTAAATCAAAACTCCGACACAATTCAGGGTGCGGTGTTGGACGATGTTGCGCCAACATTCAAAGATATCGCTTCTGGCAAGTATAAGGCTTCGAGAGCTCTGTATTTTTACGTGAAACATTCTCACATTGGTGTAGTTCCCGGAATCAATGATTACATGGTGGAATGGACGAAACATTGGGATTCGGATGGGGCATTAGCAGATGCAGGGATGATTCCGATGGGTGAAGATGAAAGAGCTAAGTTTAAGAAAGCGATGTCTGATCTTCCTGTGCTTGTCATGGATGACTTATCAAAATAGAGCCGTAAACCTAGAATTCTAGGCTAAACTAAGGGGATTCTACGCTGAGAGTAGAGTCCCTTTTTGATTTGTTTGGAGGTTTTTATTTTCACTTCTGTTCAGATTCTACTGGCAATAATAGCGATCAGCATTTTGTGCGGATTTGCGACGTACCGTTTGGTTTATTCTGAAAGAAAAACCACAAAATTTGATTCCTTGCCAAAATACTATATTTACTGGTCGGTATTGATTGCACTACTGCCGGCGGTATTAGTATTTTTATTCACGACAGTTGGCGACGGAATTGTATTTAAATATTGGTTGCAAAGTTTCTATCCTAATTTAGTCGAATTAAATGAAACAACCAAGGAAATCAATTTTATCAAAGTGATGAATGAGTTGGACGGAATCACTTTTGGTAAGCCAGAATCGTGGGTAATTCCCGCAGCAGATGCATGGAGACGATGGTCAGCAGCCTCAAGCAATTTCATTTTTTTTGGTTGTATAGCTATCTCGGGCATTTGTGGTTATCTTGCATTCAAAAAAGTTTCCCCGACGTTCAAAGCAAGAAGCCATGTCGAGAAAATTGTTTTATGGATCCTCGGTTTAAGCTCGCTAGTTGCAATTTTGACAACGATAGGAATCGTGCTTTCGGTCTTATTTGAAACGATTCGGTTTTTTGATTTAATTCCGCCAGATGAATTTTTATTTGGACTAACTTGGAATCCTCAATTTGAGGGAGCCCTTCGAGCCGGCTCGGAAGGTGCTGAGCCTGAATATGGAATGATTCCAATGTTCGTTGGAACCCTATTGATATCTCTGGTGGCAGTATCAGTTGCTGTTCCAGTAGGTCTGTTGAGCGCGATTTATTTAGCAGAATACGCAACTAAAAGGGTCAGAGCCATTGTTAAGCCATTATTGGAAATTCTCGCTGGGGTCCCGACCGTCGTATATGGCTTTTTTGCAGCGCTTACGATTGCTCCAATGGTAAAAGGTTTTGGCGACAGTTTGGGACTTACTGTTTCGTCTGAATCAGCATTGGCAGCAGGACTTGTGATGGGAGTTATGATAATTCCATTTGTATCTTCCCTTTCTGATGATGTAATAAATTCAGTACCACAATCTTTGAGGGATGCTGCATATGGACTGGGTTCCACTGTAAGTGAGACTACAAGACTTGTAGTACTCCCAGCTGCACTTCCAGGAATTGTGGCGGCGATAATTTTAGCCGTATCAAGGGCAATCGGAGAGACGATGATAGTCGTGATGGCTGCAGGTTTAGCTGCGAATCTTACTTTCAATCCATTGGACGCCGTAACCACTGTCACTACACAGATAGTGACCATCTTAGTTGGAGATCAGGAATTTGAATCGGCTAAAACATTGTCAGCATTTGCCTTAGCTCTCATGCTGATCATCGTTACATTAGTACTAAATTTCTTTGCGTTACAAATCGTAAAACGATACAGAGAACAATATGATTGATAATAACAAGAAATCTAAACCTATCGATGTCAGTCAAAAAATAAGGAACTCACTTCCTAAACGTCATTTTCAGGAAAAAAAGTTTAAGCTTTATGGGCAAAGTGCAGTTACATTGGCCATTTTTTTCTTGTTTTTTTTATTTTATTTAATTTTTACAAACGGTATTCCCGGTCTTTTTCAGCACTATGTAACTCTAAATGTATATCTCGATTCATCTCGTTTAGATCCAGGAGGAGATTTTTCTGACCAATCGCTTTTTTCTGGAGATGCATCTAAATTGATACATGAATCTCTTTATGCGGAAATTGGAGGCATTGGTACACGCAGTGAAAAAAAGATCGCAAAGTCACTCGTTTCGTCAGCATCCGATGTACGACTTATCAACCATATAAAAGAAAATCGAAAGTTATTGGACTCTACTCACAGTATTCAATTTGCCGTAGATGATGATGTTGATAGCTTTTTGAGAGGTTACATTTCTAGAGACACCCCGGAAGAAGAGAGAAGATTATCAAACCTCGCTATCCAGTATATCGACGAATTAAGTTCAAAAGGATTAATTACTTATGAATTCTCAGACTATTTATTCTCAGGTTCTGCCTCTAGAGAAGCTGAAATAGCAGGAATAAAGGGAGCCCTGATCGGTTCTATCTTAACTATGCTTATCTGCTTAAGTATTGCTTTTCCTTTGGGAATTATGACTGCGATTTACCTGGAAGAGATCGCTCCGAAAAATTGGTTTACTGAATTGATTGAGATCAATATAAATAACCTTGCTGCAGTCCCATCTGTTGTATTTGGCATAATGGGACTGGCTATTTTTATTGTAGCTTTTGGTTTGCCTCGATCAATCCCTTTAGTCGGTGGAATTGTCCTTGCTTTGATGACCCTTCCCACTGTAATTATCTCCTCCAGAGCGGCCATAAAAGCTGTTCCGCCCAGCATTAGAGAGGCAGCTTATGGAATAGGAGCCTCGAAAATGCAGATGATTTTTCATCATGTAATACCTTTAGCTATGCCGGGCATGCTTACTGGCACTATTATCGGAATGGCTCAAGCACTCGGGGAAACAGCGCCATTATTGATGATTGGAATGGTTGCGTTTATAGTAGATGTTCCCGGGGGATTTGCTGAGCCTAGTACTGCACTTCCCGTGCAAATTTTCATGTGGGCAGATTTTGCTGAGAGAATGTTTGTTCACAAGACAAGTGCTGCGATCATAGTGCTACTAGTGTTTTTGCTGTTGATGAATTTTTTTGCGGTGATGTTGAGAAAAAAACTTGAAAAACGTTGGTAAGATTAATTGGGAATATGATGGAAGATGCAGATTATATGAGCGCAGCAAGCCTTCAAAAAAAAGAAAACTCCTCATTAGGTATTGAAGATCGCTTGTTGCCGGAGACAACAGTCGGCAATGTTTTCGTGCAAAACCCACGAATTTCCGCAAGAGGCGTCAATGTTTTCTACGGGGATAAGCAAGCTTTGGTGGATGTTACGATGGATATTGCTGAAAAAGAGGTTATAGCTTTTATTGGGCCATCTGGATGCGGTAAATCTACTTTGTTGAGAAGCTTAAACAGGATGAACGATACAATTGATAGTTGTCGATTGGAAGGACAAGTTTTACTGGATGAACAAGACATCTATGATACATCAGTGGATGTTGTAGGTTTAAGAGCTCGAGTTGGTATGGTTTTTCAAAAGGCAAATCCATTTCCTAAATCAATTTTCGAAAACGTGGCATACGGTCCTAAAATTCATGGTCTTGCTGAAAATAAAGTAGATTTGAACGATATAGTTGAGTCTTCTTTAACACGAGCGGGTATTTGGGATGAATTAAAAGATCGGCTTGATCAACCCGGAACGGGTTTATCTGGTGGTCAGCAACAGCGTCTTTGTATCGCAAGAGCAATCGCAGTCAATCCTGAGGTAATTCTTATGGATGAGCCGTGTTCTGCTCTAGACCCAATCGCTACGGCCAAAATTGAGGAGCTTATCGCGGAGTTAAGATCTGAATACACTATAGTTATCGTTACGCACTCGATGCAACAAGCCGCCCGGGTATCTGATAGGACAGCATATTTCCATTTGGGCAAATTGGTTGAAGTTGGAAAAACCAAAGAACTCTTCATTAACCCAGTTCACGAGCTTACTCAGGATTACATTACCGGTCGTTTTGGCTAAAAACACTCTTTCCTAATGCAAACTTTACGATATACTACTTGATTCGGGGCGTAGCGCAGCCTGGTAGCGCATCTGCTTTGGGAGCAGAGGGTCGGATGTTCGAATCATCTCGCCCCGACCAATTATTTCTGCCGGTAGCTCAGCTGGATAGAGCAACAGCCTTCTAAGCTGTGGGTCGGGGGTTCGAATCCCTCTCGGCAGGCCAGGTGCGAATGGGTGTTTTTCACCGATTTTTTGTTTAGAATGTTGGAACATGGTGGTCGTAGCTCAGTTGGTAGAGCCCCAGATTGTGATTCTGGTTGTCGTGGGTTCGAGCCCCATCGACCACCCCAACTTTTAAAAAGTTGGGTAGTATGATTTATCGTCTTGCTGCTTTCTCTCAAATTTTAAGAATTCGTAATATCCACAGCGGGTAGTATTAGGATATTGCCTACACACTTTTGGCCGTGCTTCATAAATTGTACATTGTCGTGAATCGCTGTCTAGAAATTTGCAGACTGACGTAAATATATGATCCTTTTTGTGCCGTAGAATTTGTTCGAGCGTAATCTGGTTGTTTTCCTTAAGTTTATACGTTTTTGTATGTCTACTTTTAACGTCCTTTTCAGCTATGCCAAAATATTTTGCTAGACGTTTAATATCTTTTTCTGAGACCTCTATTCTGTCGTAGCTGCAACAGTACCCCGTGCATTTTAGACAGTCGTATTTGATTTTTTTTCTTTTCATCTTTTCATTTATAAATGATATTATCTGAGTAGTATGCCAGACTTAAAAAAAAAAATGCAGCCTACGCTGCTCTAAACCATATCAGTGAGGGTTGTTTTCTGGGTGTCGGAACAGGATCGACCGTAAACTTTTTCATTGAGGCTTTAATTATAGCTGGGAAGCGTTTGGGCGGAATTGTCACAACATCTCAACGGAGTGAGGAGTTACTCAGAAAAGGAGGATTCAACCCCAAGCCGCTTACAGAAGTAAAACAACCTTTGGATGTTTATGTTGATGGAGCTGATGAAGTGGATCCAAGATTTAATCTGATAAAGGGTGGGGGAGGTGCGTTAACTTCAGAAAAGATCGTAGCCAATAACGCAAAAAAATTTATATGTATCGTGGACGAAAGCAAATTAGTTCAAAAACTCGGCAAGTTTCCGCTCCCGATAGAAGTGATTTCCTCTGCAGTGCCGTCAGTATCAAATATTCTTAAAAATGATTACAATGGGATTCCTAGGAATCGGGAAGGTTTTACGGAGCACGGAAATAGGATTATTGATGTCGCCGGATTAGAAATCGAAAGCCCGGAAACACTGGAGAGGGAATTAAATCAAATACCAGGTGTCGTAGCGGTAGGACTGTTTTGCAAACTAAAGCCGTATTCTTGCCTCGTAGGTTATGATGAGGGGGTAAACGAGATTTTTAAAAAAGATGTAATAAAATTGTACTAAAATCCAGAATTATAATAAAAGAAAAATCGGAGACAAAATGAGCACAATTATGAAGGGAATATCTGGTAACGCTGTGGAATCCGAAATCGAAATGATCCGGTCCCGTATGCTGATGATGGGTGGCACTGCAGTCGAGATGATCAAATATTCATTAGAAGGACTTTTAAATGGTTCCACTGAATCTTTACAAAAGACGTTTGAACTAGAAGAGAAAGTGAATGATGCTGAGGTCGAAGTAGATGCTCTTTGCAACAAATTCATCGTTTTGAGGGCTCCGGCGGCATATGATCTGCGTTTTGTCTTATGTACGCTCCGTATGATTAGAGATCTTGAAAGAATTGGAGACGAGGCAGAGAAAATGGCTAGGATGGCTAAGTTTTTCCATGATGATGTTCATACAATTACTCCTAAGCCAGACCTTTCACTAATGGTAAATGACGTCGTGCAGATGTTGGAAAAGGTATTGAATGCTTATGCGCGTGACGATGATTCAGAACTAAGAAAGGTAATAAACTTTGATCAGGTAGTTGATGAAAAGTTTAGGCAGACCTTGAATGATTTAATGTCTTTCATAATAAGCAACAAGGAAAGTGTGGGTTGCTGTATTGATCTCATATTTTTTGCCAAGGCTTTAGAGAGAATTGGAGATCATGCGAAAAACATGTCAGAAAGCGTAATATTTATGATTAAAGGCAAGGATTTGCGACACGTCGGTTGAAAATAATTTAAGCTTCTGGAGGCACAAACCCTGACGCGGCGTCAGCCCCATCACCAAAGAAATGTGCTTCCATCTGCTCAGCCAAATATTTCCTGGCCCTAACATCTGATAAATTGAGTCGATATTCATTTACAAGCATCGTTTGGTGCTTGATCCACTCGTTCCAAGCTTCCTTAGAGACATTATCCCAAATCTTCTTTCCGAGCTCCCCAGGGAGAGGGGGAAAGTCAAGACCCTCAAGATCTTTTTCTAGTTTCACGCAGTGGATAATCCTTGACATTTTATGCTGCCTCCAATGTGGATTGGGCAAAACCACGATATCGATCGGCTGCGCAACTTGCCGCAAATGCATCGGGTTTCACTCTAGGTGATACATTACAAACCCCCCTTATGTAGCCAATTGCCTGCTGAACCACACTTTGCGACATAAATGACGGGTCCGGATTTAAATCCAAATGGATTTCAATCGCTCTTCCATCAATAACATCAACAATTTTGAGATACAGTTCAGCAACTTTGTATACTTCGTTCATCAGACGAAGCTGGGGTTTTTCTCCCGACTGATCAAAATCTAGCTCTCTTGTAGTTTCCCCAAATATTTTACAGCCATGCTTGCCGTCGATATGTATTACTATTACAGCAGTATAATCAGCAAACCATCTTTCCCCGGAATTTATTCTGGTAGAGTCAACTCCGATATATATCTTAGTGTCTGATGACTGTACACTAAGAAAATCTCGAACATTTTGGATATTGATTTTCATTATTTATATTGTGCCAGAAGCAATCAGTTTACAAGGTATTTTTTTTTGTATTTCTCGCTTAATTTGTATGGTTATTAATTGTGCTTCGAATTGTCAATCTAAGAATAGTTTATGAGTAAGGAATATGGAGTTGTTTAAACAAAAAAAAAGTAAAATTTTATTGACGGCTCTCGTAGCTGGTTTGATTATCGTAATTTTTTTTATCTGGGGTAATTCTTCGGAACTGTCTTGGAAAACCAAGTTGTCCTTTGTCGGGCCTATTGATCAGGGAGTAGCTGCGACGGGAACAATTAATCCAAAGAACACTGTTGAGGTCGGCACTCAAATTTCAGGTATCATCGAAGGCGTTTTTGTTGATTACAACGACAAAGTCGAAATTGGGACTCTGCTAGCAATCGTGGATTCTTCGATTATTGACGCAAATATTGAACAACTAGAAGCAAATCTCTCAGCTGCAGAGGCCGTTTTTAAAGTGAGTGAGTCGAAATACGCTCGCGAAAAAAGATTGTATGCACAGAATTTCATCTCTATTTCGACACTAGAAAATACAGAAAGAATGTTCCAAGAATCAAAATCTAGACTTGCTCTGGCCCATGCAGAACTCAAACGGGAGAATAGAAACAAAGCATTTACAAATATTACTTCCCCAATAAGTGGAGTAGTGATGGAAAAAAAAATAGACGTAGGGCAGACAGTCGCCGCCAGATTTCAAACCCCAACACTCTTCAAAATTGCTGCAGATTTAAATTCTATGCAAATCGAAGCACTGGTTTCGGAAGCGGATATTGGACAGGTCCGAAAAGGACAGAAAGTAAAATTTTTTGTTGATGCTTTTTTCGAAGAAGAATTTGAAGGAAAAGTTGAAATTATACGGTTGGAGCCAAAAGTCGAGCAAAGCATCGTGAATTATATTGTGGTAATAAATGTTGACAACAAAGAGCAAAAATTAATGCCTGGAATGACTGCCCAAGCTACCATAATAACGAATTCGAAAGACGAGGCACACTTAATTCCAGTTGCTGCTGTCAGGTTTAAGCCTCCAAAAAACGTTGTGTCCGAGAAAAAAATCTTGCTTGAGGAAAATATCCCAGCACAAGAGCTATCTACTATCTACTCTGTAAACGGTAACGGTAAACTTAGTGAGTACAGAATTCTAACAGGGATTTCGGACGGAAAATTTATCGAAATTATAAGGGGGTTTAAGGTTGGTGAGCCGGTAGTTACCGGTGAAATAAATATGAAAAAAAAGAAAAAATCTTCATTTGGTTTTAGTGGTCGTTAGTATGGATCCATTAATTGTTGTAAAAAAGTTGTTTAAGGAATACAACGAGAACCTACCAGAGCCGGTCAGAGTGCTGCAAAATTTAAATGTAAAAATATTGAGTGGGGAGTTCGTTTGTTTGATGGGGCCATCCGGTTCCGGTAAGTCTACATTGTTAAATTTGCTGGGTCTCCTTGACAGTCCAACTAGTGGAACGATTTCTTTTGAGGAGCGCGAGATTTCACAACTTACTAGTCTTGAGAAGGCAAAATTACGTAATTCATCTTTCGGTTTTATTTTTCAAGGTTTTAATCTGCTAAAGAAACACTCTGTTCTCGAAAACGTTATGCTTCCACTTTTGTACTCTAAGGTTCAAAGAGGAAAAGCTGCATTTGCCGCAAAAGAAATTCTTGATGCAACTGGTCTCGGTTCACTGAGTAATCGTTTACCTTCTCAATTATCTGGTGGTCAACAGCAAAGGGTTGCAATTTGTCGAGCTTTAGTTGTAAAACCGACCGTTATACTCGCAGACGAACCCACTGGAAATTTGGACAGCACCACCGCTGCGCAGATTATGCAAATATTAGCTGAATTAAATAGAAAAGAGGGAATAACAATAATACTAGTGACTCACGAAAAAGAAATAGCCTCATATGGTTCTCGACTAATACAAATGAAGGATGGCGTTATAAAAAATGATAAGTATTTAGACGAAAGAAAACATGAGTTTTTTTGATTGTTGCTTAGAGGCATTTTCATCGCTGAGACAAAATTATCTTAGGACTGCCTTAACCGTTTTGGGCATAGTGATCGGAGTTATGTCGGTGATAGTAATGTTAGCAGTCGGGAGAGGTGTTCAGACTCAAGTCACTGATACGATTTCCTCAATTGGAAGTAATCTTCTCGTTGTGTGGCCTCAAATGCAAACTTCCAACAGAGTAAAAAGGCCTGGAACTGGTTCAGTCACATTGACTATTGATGATGCAACAGAGCTTAATTACCTAGATGAAATAGAGGAGGTCGCATCAGTTATTTCAAAAAGTTTTCAGGTACAGTTTCAAGAAATCAACTGGAATGCCAGAGTATCTGGTATTTCGCCGGCCTACAATGAGGTAAGGGATTGGAACCTTGTTTTTGGCAGTTACATCTCAGAGCAAGATATGAAAAGCTCCGATAGGATTGCGGTTATAGGTCTTACTGTCGCAAGAGAACTGTTCGGAAAAGCTGATGTTGTTGGGAAAGTTATTAGGATTAAAAATATTCCTTTTCGGATAGTAGGAGTGTTAGCCGAAAAGGGAAGTTCGATTACTGGTAGGGATCAGGACAACACGATATTAGTTCCAATAACGAGCGCACGAAAATATTTAATTAAGAGCAAGTATCCCCGTTCTGTCTCCTATATTATTCTTAAGGTTAAAGAGGAGATAGAGTTGGAAGTTGCTGAATCGATGGTGGAACAGGTTCTGAGGAAGTCTCATAAGCTTCGAGCTGAGGAAAAAAACGATTTTAGCGTTTCAAATCTTGCTGATATCTCCTCGACAGCTTCAACAGCAACCGAAGCGCTTACAGTTTTGCTAGCATCGATCGCAGGCATCTCACTTCTTGTTGGAGGCGTTGGAATAATGAATATAATGTTGGTTAGCGTTACAGAGAGAACCAGAGAAATTGGCGTGCGATTAGCGATTGGAGCAACCCAGCGTGATATTCTAAAACAATTTTTAATTGAGTCATCTTTAGTTTGCCTCACCGGCGGTTTAGTTGGGATTTTAGTTGGTATAGGTTTATCTTATGTTATTGCGGCCCTAGCACCAGTTTTTGTTGAAGTCTCGTTAAGTTCAATTTTAATTTCCTTTTTTATTTCAATTGGAATAGGTATTTTTTTCGGTTGGTATCCTGCCCGCAAGGCTTCTAAGATGGAGCCTGTTGTCGCGTTGAGAATGGAGTAAAATAAAGGATGGTCTTAAAAACACGTTTTGCTCCCAGTCCGACAGGAGATCTCCATCTTGGCGGAATTAGAACCGCGTTATACAACTGGGCTTTAGCGAAAAGCAATAATGGTAAATTTGCATTGCGGATTGAGAATACTGATGTGGAAAGATCATCAACCGAATACACAGAGGGGATACTGAATGGTTTGCAGTGGCTAAATATAGAGTTTGATGAGGGACCAGTGTTCCAAACAGATCGGCTCTTAAGATATAAGGAAGTAGCGGATACTCTTGTATCTGAAGGTAATGCGTATTTTTGCTATTGTTCGCAGCATAGTTTAGATGAGATGAGACGTGACCAAATTGAGAAAGGTTTAAAGCCACGGTATAACGGAAAGTGTAGACCTTTTGGGAGAGTCGAAAAAAAGACAAGTGAAGATTTAGATGGTACTTGCGTCATACGATTTATGAGCCCACTTGAGGGTAACGTGAGCTGGAAAGATCTTGTTAAGGGTGAAATTACCATTTCAAACGAAGAATTAGATGATTTGATATTAATTCGTGCTAACGGTTTGCCCACCTATAATTTTGCCTCAGTAGTAGACGATCTAGATATGGACATTACGCATGTTATCCGAGGAGATGATCATATCAATAATACCCCGAGGCAAATAAACCTAATTCAGAGTTTGGGTAAACGCTTACCATTTTTTGGGCATCTACCTATGATACATGGTCCCGATGGTCAAAAGTTATCTAAGCGTCACGGTGCTGATTCAATTTTAGAGTTTAGGAAAAAAGGCTTTATTCCTAGCGCAATGATAAATTATTTAGCGAGGCTTGGATGGAGCCATGGTGATAAAGAATTATTTTCTGTTGATGAATTTGTTTCGTTATTCTCGCTTTCTAGTTGTGTGGCATCTCCAGCCAAATTTGATATGGCTAAGCTTGCGTGGATTAATGGGGAACATTTGAAAAATCTTTCCAGAACTGATATCGCTCAAAAAGTATGTGAGAGAGCCAATCTTAGTCTAGTAGAGGTTAAAAAAAATGGAATTGAATTTGCAGGTCTGTGTCGATTATTATTAGACAGGTTTAACACTATTTCTGAATTGAGTGCGGAAGTAAACTCCTATATCTCTAGACCTAACAGTATCTCTTTGAGAGAGTTATTTGAAAGTCCGGTTTATCGCAAAAACAGAGTTGATTCCGAGCAAGTTCTCTACGAAGTGGTATGTGATTTTACAGAGAATCTCCCCCATGATTGGGTTTTAGAAAAAGTCAGTCACCACTTTCGGTCGACTTTAGTTACATGGAATTTAAAAATGCCCCAGCTAGCTATACCTCTTAGAATAATTGTTTTGGGTCAGCACCAGTCTCCGGCGATAGAAAACGTTCTTTTTTTGTTAGGAAGAATAGAAGTAAAAAAGAGGTTAAAAGAGTTTTTAGAAGGAATAGTTATATGAGCGGTAATTCCATCGGATTAGCTTTTGTGGTCACATCTTTTGGTGAATCTCACGGGCCTGCTATTGGTTGTGTCATTGACGGGTGTCCTCCCAACTTGCAAATTTCAACTCAGGAAATTCAAAAGGAGTTGGATCGAAGAAAACCTGGTACTTCTAGGTTTGTGACCCAGAGGAAAGAAAGTGATGAAGTGGAGATATTGTCTGGGGTTTTCGATGGTCGAACTACGGGAACACCAATTGGATTACTCATAAAAAATACGGATGCCCGAAGTAAGGATTATGAGAATATCAAAGATAAGTTTAGACCAGGACATGCGGACTTTTCGTACCAAAAAAAATATGGAATACGTGATTACAAAGGTGGAGGAAGATCTTCTGCAAGAGAGACAGCGGTTAGAGTGGCTGCGGGAGCAATTGCGAAGAAATGGCTGAAAGAAAATTATAATATTCGAATTAAGGGATATTTGGACCAACTAGGAAAACACAAAATTGGATTTGAAGATTGGAAGTTTACTGAGGAAAATCCTTTTTTTGCGCCAACCTCCAAGGGATTAGAGCTCATTGAATCGTACATGGATGAGTTACGGCGTGCGGGTGACTCCTGCGGAGCAAGGTTATCATTTGTCGTTGAAGGAATGCCAGTAGGTTTTGGAGAGCCGGTTTTCGACAGGTTAGATGCAGATATTGCGCATGCGTTGATGGGAATTAACGCAGTAAAAGGGGTGGAGATCGGAGCAGGTTTTGATTCCGTTTTCCAGTTAGGTTCTGAACATAGTGACGAAATTTTTCCGAATGGTTTCGGTTCAAATAATGCAGGAGGCGTTCTGGGAGGTATCTCTTCTGGTCAAGATCTAGTCGTCCGTATCGCAATAAAACCCACTTCGAGTATCAGGAAAAACAGGAATACTGTTGATAAAGATGGGCGAAAGACAGAGATAAGTACTACGGGAAGGCATGACCCATGCGTCGGAATTAGAGCTACTCCCATTGGTGAGGCGATGATAGCTATTGTTTTGATGGACCACGCATTAAGGGATCGTGGACAAAATAAACGCTGATTTATATGGACTGTTGATGGATCAATTTGGATGTTAGGTAGAAAAAGTTCTGTAAGCACTTTTTTCTTTTTTTATTTTGCTTTCGTGGGTTTGTTTTCTCCCTACTTGTCTCTCTGGTTGAATTTCAGAGGATTTACTCCGGCGGAAATTGGGGTCTTGATGTCTCCCATGCAATGGAGCAGGATTGTTGGCCCCGGTTTTTGGGGTTCCTTAGCCGATTACGGGAAAAATTTTATATCAATCAAGGGGATAATAACTTTAACTACTTTATCAGCGGTGATGTGTAGTTCGTTATTGTTCTACGAATTTGATTTTTTTGTTTTGTTAATCATTTTAGTTCTTATAACATTTTTTCTTAGTGGCCTTACTCCACTGAGTGAGGTAATTGCGTTGAGGGTTAGTCGAGATACGGATTGTAACTATGGTGACCTTCGGGTCTGGGGTTCGGTTGGATTTTTAGTCTCTGTTTTGCTCTATGGGGCACTGATTGATGCTTTTGGGACGGACAAAATTCCAATGTTTATATTTATTTCTCTGAGCTTTATTTTTCTATCCTCTACCCTTATAGATAGAGAAAGTAACGCTGTCGAAAAAAGTGAACCAATAGGAATTAGTAGACTATTTAATCTTAAGGTAAATTTGTTTTTAATTTCTTCCTTTTTCATGATCATGTCTCACGCGGTTTTATACACTTTTTTCTCTCTATGGTTAAAAAAGGTTGGTTACAGTAACGTGGAAATAGGGCTAGTGTGGTCAATTGGGGTAATTGCGGAAATTATTTTTTTTATTAATCAAAAGAAAATATTATCTCGGTTTAGAAATCTTACTTATGTTTGGTTTTCATGTTTCATTTTTGCAGTAGTTAGATTCTTGATAATTTTTTTTTCTGATGGACTATTAATTTTGTTGATTTTCGCCCAATTACTGCATGCGATTACTTTTGGGTTACACCACGTGACTTCGATTATGTTAGTGACTAATCTTTTTCCGGATTCTGCGAAAGCAATTGGGCAATCTTCATATACAGTAGCTTCTTATGGAATTGGGGGTTCTCTTGGGGGTGTGTTTTCTGGTTTAATATGGGAGGAGTTTTTTCCCGAATCGATTTATATATTTGCATCTTTGGTTGCTTTTTTAGGAGCAGTGGTTGCCTGGCTATTGATAAGAAAATACAAAGTGGAGTGTGATTAAAAATGAAACAAACGCTATACGATAAGTTATGGGGAGAACATGTTGTTCGCAGCCAGGACGGGTCTGATTTATCGCTTATATACATTGATCGCCATTTAATCCATGAAGTAACGAGTCCTCAGGCATTTGAAGGTATGAGGTTGAATGCTAGGCCTTTATGGAGAACTGAATCAAACTTAGCTGTTGTTGATCACAATGTGGCAACCGTTGACCGACATTTAGGAATTAAGGATAAGATTTCAAGGCAACAAATTGAAGCTCTGGAAAACAACACTTCAGCCTTTAAAATAAAATTTATTGATCTCAAGAATCCTTTTCAAGGAATTGTTCATGTCATTGGTCCGGAGCTTGGAGCTACTTTGCCGGGAATGACTGTAGTCTGTGGCGATTCGCACACGAGTACGCATGGCGCACTTGCTGCATTGGCTTTTGGAATAGGAACTTCAGAAGTGGAGCATGTTCTTGCTACAAGTTGTTTGCTATTAAAAAAAATGAAAAACTTTTCCATTTGTCTGGGTAGTAAGGTTGGGAATCAGGTTTCTGCGAAAGATATTATTCTTTATATAATAGGAAGAATCGGTATTGCTGGCGCTACCGGATGTACTATTGAATTCAGAGGAGAAGGGATTGAGGCACTGTCTGTCGAAGAGCGCATGACAATTTGTAATATGTCCATAGAAGCAGGCGCTAAATCCAGTTTAGTTGCGTTTGATTCAGTTACTGAAGATTATGTAAAAAATAGGCCTTTTACTCCTGTCGGAGAAAAGTTAGAGAGCGCATTATCTTACTGGCGCACCTTAAAATCTGACCCGGGGGCGTACTTTGATCGCGAGTTACATTTAGATGCTAAAAACATCAGCCCACAAGTTACATGGGGTACTAATCCGGAAATGGTAACGTCATTTGATGGCAGGATTCCATCTGAGAATCAAATGAAAACACCTGAGCAAGTACAAGCTTTTAAAAGAGCTGTAGACTATATGGGATTGGTTCCAGGTAGTCCTATTAAAGATATCTCTATTGACAAAGTATTCATTGGTTCATGCACTAACTCGAGAATACAAGATCTTAGAGCGGCAGCCAATATTTTGAAAGGTAAAATGAAGTCTAAAGTAGTGTCCCAAGCCCTTGTCGTTCCCGGTTCCGGGTTGGTAAAAAGGCAAGCGGAGGAGGAAGGTCTTCATGAAGTGTTTTTGTCAGCAGGTTTCGAATGGCGAGAGCCTGGGTGCTCCATGTGCTTGGGAATGAATTCAGACCGACTCAATGAGGCTGAAAGGTGCGCCTCTACTTCCAACAGAAATTTTGAGGGTAGACAGGGAAGAGGCGGTAGAACCCATTTATTGTCCCCGCAAAGTGCTGCAGCTTCTGCTATTGCGGGTAGACTGGTGGATGCAGCGAGTCTGTAAAATGAAACTAAAGCCTTTTTCTTCCCACACTGGATTAGTTTTGCCACTTGATATCTCCAACGTAGATACAGACTTAATAATTCCGAAACAATATCTCAAGTCAATTAAAAAGGTTGGTTTTGGTCCCTATTTGTTTGATGAGTTACGTTATTTAGACAGTGCAGAATATGGAGATGATTGTTCGAAAAGAAAACTGAATACTGAATTTATCTTGAATAAAGAAGAGTATCAAGGAGTTTCGGTTTTATTAGGTAGGGAAAATTTTGGCTGTGGATCCTCTAGAGAACACGCTCCGTGGGCAATGTTAGATTATGGTTTTAGAGTAATAATAGCCCCTTCATTCGCAGATATTTTTTTTTCTAATTCAGTAAAAAATGGGTTGCTACCAATCGCACTTGATACAGAAATAATAGAACAACTCTTTGTTGCGGCCCGAAAAAATCATTTTTTTCAATTAAAGGTTGATTTGCCATCTCAGCAAATAACCAATGCAGAATTAAACTTGAAAGAGGAGTTTGAAATTGCAGAGGATATCAAGAGTTTCTTAATAGCGGGAATGGATGAAATATCTATGACTCTTCAGTATAAAGAGGATATCAAAAATTATGAGAACCGACGATTAAAGGAAAAGCCCTGGGTTGCCGAAGATCCTAAGGAGATTTTGAAATGAAATCGTTTAATTTAGCTATCCTATCTGGTGATGGTATTGGACCAGAAATAATGGCTGAGGCTCAAACTATTTTAGAGCATCTAAAACAAACTGGCCTTGTAGACTTTCAAATCCAAGAAGCGTTGGTTGGGGGCGCAAGTATACGTGATTCAGGTGCACCTATTACAAATGCGACACTCGATATGGTAAAAACCGCGGATGCAATTTTATTTGGAGCTGTTGGGGATTATTCTTTTGATCACCTACCACAATCAGAGAGACCAGAAATGGCTATTTTAAAACTTCGGAAAGAACTCGAGTTATTCGCGAACATTAGGCCAATAGCAATTTTTGATGAGTTAATTGCAAACTCTAATCTCAAGAAGGAGGTTTTAAAAAACGTGGACTTTGTTATTGTACGGGAGCTTACTGGAGATATTTATTTTGGCGAACCTAGGGGAGAGAAAAAGATCAATGGAGTTCGCTATGGTTTCAATACAATGACGTATTCTGAGCCTGAGATAGAGCGTATCGCAAATGTAGGATTTAAGCTGGCTAAGGCTAGACGAAGAAAAGTAACTTCTGTTGATAAGGCAAACGTACTTGAGACAATGCAGTTATGGAGAGATGTTGTTTCGAGTGTCTCTGAGTCATATAAGGATATCGAATTACAACATATGTATGTAGATAATGCTGCAATGCAGTTGATCAATTTGCCAGCACAATTTGATGTAATCATTACTGGGAATATTTTTGGTGATATTTTGTCAGATCAGGCTTCCATGATTACAGGTTCGATAGGTCTTCTACCATCCGCATCTCTTAATGAAGGTTTATTTGGTCTATTTGAACCGATTCATGGGTCGGCACCAGATATAGCTGGTAAGAACACAGCAAACCCTCTTGCGATGATGTTATCGATGGCAATGATGTTCAGACATTCTTTGGATAGAACAGATATCGCAGATTTAATAGAGCAAGCGGTTAAAAATACTCTCGGAAAAAAAATTGCGACTCCAGATTTTTGCCGAGAAGGTTGGAGGGAAGTTAGTACTAACGATATGGGTAGGGAAGTGTGTAAGGAGTTAAGTAAGCTATGCTAGTTGGAATTGTTGGTTGGCGTGGCATGGTTGGTTCTGTTTTAATTCAACGAATGTTGCAAGAGGGAGATTTTAATTTTTTTGAAACGAGGTTTTTCTCTACATCCAATGCGGGGGATAAAGTTTCGGAAAAAATTAAATTCAAAGGTAGTCATATACTCGCTGATGGCTTCGACCAAAGTGCTTTGGCTGATTGTGATGTTATTCTCACGTGTCAGGGCTCTGAATACAGTAGGAAAATGTTTCCTACCCTTCGGGCAAAAGGCTGGAGTGGATTTTGGATTGACGCTTCGAGAGAATTTAGAATGGAAGAAGAAACAACGATCGTTTTGGATCCATTGAATAGAAGTAGTATTGATAGTGCATTAAAAACTGGCAGAAAGGTTTTTTGTGGTGGTAATTGTACTGTCAGCTGTCTTTTAATGGCGATCCATGGCTTAGTGAAAGACAATTTTGTTGAGTGGGTCAGTAGCACAACATATCAGGCTGCTTCTGGAGGAGGGGCAAAACACATGAAGGAGCTACTCACTCAGGCAGGAAAAATTTATAAACAAGTTGATTCTTTGCTTTCTCAGGATAACTCACATATTCTGGATATCGATAGGAAAGTTCTAGACACTCAAAAAAACTTTTCTGGGAATGAAATGCACTGCTTTAAAGTCCCTCTTTCAGGCTCATTGATCCCATGGATTGATCAAGATAGGAATGATGGTTGGAGTCTTGAAGAATGGAAAGGCGATGTTGAATTAAATAAAATTTTAGGTTCCGACAAAAAGGAGAAAGTTAAAGTTGATTTCACTTGTGTAAGGGTCGGGATCATGCGATGTCACAGCCAGTCAGTAATTTTAAAACTAAAACAAAAGTTAGATATCGAGGATATAGAGAAAATACTGGATGAAGCAAACCCATGGGTTGAAGTAGTTCCTAACAAAAAAGCTGATTCAGAACAATTCCTTTCTCCTTTGTATGCTAGCGGCACACTAAGGATTCCAATCGGAAGAGTTAGAAGAATGAAATATGACGATTCATGTATAAGTGCCTTTACGATTGGCGACCAGCTTTTATGGGGAGCTGCGGAACCATTAAGGAGAATGTTAAGAATAATAGTCGACCAAAATTTTCCAAAGGATGTTTGAAGTGCGCTTGGCTCTAGGGATAGAATATGACGGGACTGAATTGTCTGGTTGGCAAAGTCAGCCCTCAAGAAATACCGTTCAGGATCATTTGGAAGATGCTTTAGAGAAGTTTTCTTTAGAGAAGGTAAAGGTTATTTGTGCAGGAAGAACTGATGCAGGTGTCCATGCAAAGGAACAGGTAGTTCATTTTGACTCTAATTTAAATCGAGAAAGACATAGCTGGCTACGTGGCATAAATTCTTTTTTGCCTGCGTCAATAAACGTTAAATGGGTAAGGTCGGTACCCTCTAACTTCCACGCTCGTTTCTCTGCAAAGTCGAGGAAATATAGCTACTCAATTTTAAATCAGAAGGTAAGATCTTCTTTGAATAGAAGTTTTACGACATGGATCGCAGTTCCTCTTGACCATAACCGGATTTCAGACGCTGCCAAATTATTGTTAGGGGTCCATGACTTTTCTGCTTTTCGTTCTAGCGAATGTCAGGCAAAATCTGCAGTTAGAAAAATCAATAACATAAATGTAGAAAAGATTAATTCAATTATAAGGATTGAAATTGAAGCAAATGCTTTTTTACATCATATGGTAAGGAATATAGTCGGATGTTTTTTTGAAATTGGCAGAGGTGAAAAGTCAGTTGCGTGGATTAGGGAGGTCATTGATTCAAGGGATAGAAGTGTCTGTGCAAAAACTTTCCCTCCTGAAGGACTGTGTCTTGAGAAGATTGATTATGGGGATTTATTGAATGCGAACTAGGGTAAAGATTTGTGGTCTGACAAGACCTGATGATGTAATTTTTGCGGTGAAAGCTGGTGCGGATGCGGTGGGATTTGTATTTTATAAACAAAGCTCTCGCTACGTCAGTCCAGAAACTGCTAGAGAATTAGCTAATCTGGTTCCTGCTTGGGTTTCGACGGTTGGTTTGTTTGTTAACTCTGAGCTTAACGAGATTTCAAAAGTGGCTGATTATGTTGGTGTATCTCATGTACAGTTGCATGGTGATGAGCCTGAAACACTATGCAAAAAGATCAGCAGGCCTGTAATAAAAGCGATTCGTTTGCCAACTAGTGGTATTATTACTCGTGTAATCTTGGATAAATTCACAAAAATATCAAAGAGCTATCTGGATTGCTGTTCTGCCATTTTATTAGATAGCGATACTCAAAGCTTTGGTGGAAGTGGGAAAACTTTCAATTGGGAAGTTTTGGAAGAGTTGACCCCAAAATTTAATGGAAAATGGGTATTAAGTGGTGGTTTGAATGTCGGTAATATTGAAAAGGTGATGACTAAGTTTAATCCTCCTTTTGTGGATGTCTCTAGTGGTGTAGAGTTGAAAGACGGAGGCAAGAAGAGATCTGGTATTAAGGACCATAATGAGATAGAAGATTTCTTGAAAATGGTTGCGAGTTTTAATTGAATAGATAAGTTCAAAAAATTGGGAGTGCTTAAGGATGAAGTTAAAAAGTTTTACGAATTATGACTTTCCAGATTCTAAAGGACATTTCGGCCCGTATGGTGGCTCGTTTGTCTCTGAAACGTTGTTTGCAGCGTTAGAAAAATTAGATCAAGATTATTCTGTTGCCATTAACGATAGAAAGTTTTTGGATGAATTTGAAAAAGAATTAAAAACATTCGTCGGGCGTCCATCACCCATTTTCCATGCACAAAGATGGTCCGAAAAGATCGGCGGAGGCCAATTATATTTTAAAAGGGAAGATCTCAATCATACCGGAGCTCACAAAATTAATAATACTATCGGCCAGGTTTTGCTTGCGAAACGAACCGGAAAAAAAAGAGTTATAGCAGAAACAGGAGCAGGGCAACATGGGGTAGCAACCGCTACTGTGGCAGCTAGATTTGGTATGGAATGTACTGTCTACATGGGTTCCACTGATGTTGAGAGACAAGCTCAGAATGTATACCGTATGAAGCTTTTGGGGGCGGAAGTTGTGCCTGTTACTGCTGGGTCAAAAACCTTAAAAGATGCTCTTAATGAGGCTATGCGGGATTGGGTGACAAATGTGGAAAATACTTTTTACATTATAGGTACCGTTGCTGGTCCTCATCCTTACCCTAAGTTAGTAAGGGATTTTAATTCGGTTGTTGGTAAAGAATGTAAAATCCAAATGAAAGATTTGGCCGGGAGAAATCCCGATTACATTGTCGCCTGCGTCGGAGGGGGTAGTAATGCTCTAGGAATTTTTTACGATTATATACCTTGCGAGGAAGTAGAGTTAATAGGAGTGGAAGCAGCAGGGGAGGGTTTAGATTCCGGCAAACATTCTGCTTCGTTATCAGCCGGGAGGCCTGGAATACTGCACGGAACGAGAACTTATTTATTACAAGATTCAAACGGACAGGTTGAAGAAACACATTCCATTTCTGCAGGTTTAGATTATCCTGGCGTGGGACCTGAACATGCGCACTTAAAAGATATAAATAGGGTTAAGTATGTAGGAGCTTCAGACAGAGAGGCATTGGCCGCGTTTCATGATTGTTGTAGGATTGAAGGGATTATACCTGCTCTTGAAACCAGTCACGCACTTGCGTATGCGACGAAGCTAGCGAAAAGTTTAGACAAGGAAAAAATAGTACTAGTAAATTTATCTGGACGTGGCGATAAAGATATGCACACGGTTTCTCAATATCTCTCTGTTGATACATAGATGTACCAGTCCCGTTTAGATAAGTGTTTCGATGAGTTGAAACGGTTAAAAAAAAAGGCTTTAATTCCCTATATTACTGCTGGAGACCCCTTGCCAGACTTGACTGTGAGTCTAATGCACGCTCTTGTAGAAAGCGGAGCCGATGTAATTGAACTAGGGGTTCCGTTTTCTGACCCAATTGCTGACGGCCCGATAATTCAGAGAGCTAGTGAAAGAGCTCTTAATCAGGGCGTAAACTTAGAGACTTGTTTGAATTTTGTCAATGATTTTCGTGTTAGGAACAAAGTAACGCCCATTGTTTTGATGGGTTACATGAATCCTATTGAGCAATTCGGCTGGGATCGTTTTGCTGATAAGGCGGCCCATGTTGGCGTTGACGGAGTATTAGTAGTTGATTGTCCTCCGGAGGAATCCAAAATATTTTTTGATAAATTAAAAGCACAGAATATCGATTGTATCCACTTAGTTGCTCCCACTACTTCAGAGGAACGTCTACAAAAGATTTTAGGAGAGGCCTCTGGTTACATATATTATGTTTCCTTAAGGGGTGTGACAGGATCCGATAAGTTAAACCCAGTGGATGTTTCCCAAAAAATTAATTTCGTTAAAAAGCATACGAAACTACCTGTGGCTGTTGGCTTTGGTATATCATCTAGAAAAAGTGTTTCTGACATTGCTAAATCAGATGCAGATGGTGTTGTGATTGGAAGCGCGTTAATTAGGGCTATGGAAGAAGCAGGTTCGGAAGGGGGGTCTCCAATAGATACGGTAAAAAGTCGGTTAGATGACTTGAGTAAAGGATTGTCAGAGAAAAGGTAATATTGGTGAGTTGGTTAGAGAATATAATTCCTCCAAGAATTAAAAAAGGTAACAGTCAAAAGAAAACCATACCAGACGGAGTTTGGGTTAAGTGTCCTGACTGTGATTCGGTTTTATATAGGGCGGATTTAGATGCTAATATGCAAGTATGTCCAAAATGTCAACACCACCTTCGTATAAGTGCTCGGAAGAGAGCTGAACATCTCCTAGACGATCACAATTTTAGAGAGTTAGCGAAGGATGTAAAACCCGAAGATTTTTTAAAATTCAAGGATATAAAGAGTTACCCGCAAAGAATTAATGAAGCCTCAATTTCCACTGGGGAGTCGGATGCTCTCATTCTTGTTGTTGGTAGTATAATGAAGATTCAATCAGTTGTGGCATTGTTCGAGTTCGATTTCATGGGTGGCTCGATGGGCTCAGTTGTGGGTGAGAAATTTGTGCGTGGAATTGAGTATGCAACGGAAAATAATATCCCGTTTATTTCCGTCGCTGCGAGTGGTGGTGCTCGCATGCAAGAGGGTTTGATGTCATTAATGCAGATGGCAAAAACTACTGCTGCGTTGAAAAAACTAGACGAAAAGAAAATTCCGTATATCTCAATACTCACTGACCCAACTATGGGAGGGGTTTCTGCTAGTTTTGCTTTCGTGGCTGATGTCGTAATCGCGGAACCAAATGCCTTAATTGGTTTTGCTGGACCAAGAGTTATCGAGCAAACTGTAAGAGAAAAATTGCCCAAGGGTTTTCAAAGGTCGGAATTTTTACTTAAGAAAGGTTCAATTGATCTGATCGTTGATCGTAGGGATCTAAGAAAAAAAGTTGGAAGTTTGTTGTCTTTTCTAAAAGATTCTAAGATGTAAAACGTTTTTATGATTGATAATCCCAGTGAGTTAGATAAGTGGTTAACAAAGCTACTGGATGCGCACCCCAAACAAATCGCACTAGGACTTCGGAGAGTTCGGTCCGTTGCGGAAAGGATGTGTTTTAAAATCGTAGATAAACAAATTAGGTTGAATTCGAAGGTTATTATAGTAGGTGGTACAAATGGAAAAGGATCAGTATGTGCGTTTTTAGAAAACATTCTCTTATCGGAAGGTTATACAACATCGCTTTATACATCGCCTCACATTTTAACTTTTAAAGAAAGACTAAGGAGTAATGGGGAATTATTAGATGACTCAGTCTGGATTGAAGCATTTAGTGCGGTAGAGGCTGCCAAAATTGTAGTCCCGGAGAAGAAATTAACTTTTTTTGAGTTTTCGACACTAGCAGCAATACTAATATCAGATAAGTTAAAACCTGATGTAGCAATTTTTGAGATAGGGTTAGGGGGTCGACTTGATGCAGTAAACTTGCTCGACAGTGATTGTTCTGTATTAACGTCAATTGATTTAGACCATGAAAACTTTTTGGGAAATACGAGAGAAAAAATTGCTTGGGAAAAAGTTCATATCGCAAGACCAGGAAAGCCTATTGTTCTTGCTGAAGAGAATCCTCCGGAAATTTTACACTCATTCTGCGAAAAAATTGGAGCAAAACAGATACGAGTTAATAGAGACTATTATTATAGACAGCTAGGTAATCAATGGAGTTGGCATAGTCGAGAGATAACGCGGCATGCTCTCACAATCCCATCACTCCGGGGCAAGCATCAATTACGTAATGCATCCGCAGCACTTGCCTGTGTAGAATCGTTATCAGAGGAATTCCCAATTAGTCAGGGTTCTATGAGAAAAGCATTAATATCTGTACATTTACCAGGCCGTTTGCAAGTTCTCGCAGGTCAGCCCACAATAGTCCTTGACGTAGCTCACAATGCTTCTGCAGGTCGAGTGTTGTCATCGGGGCTGGGAGAAATTGGTTTTTACCCACTTACTGTAGGGGTGGTAGGACTTTTGGATGACAAGGATAGCCTAGCTATTTTCGAGGCACTAAAGTCAAAAATCGATAAGTGGTTTTTAGTAAGCTTAGACCCGCAAAGGTCAATGAATAGAGGTAGATGTGCTGATTCTTTGAAAACAACGTTAATTGAGTTAATTCCAGAAGCTGACGTACACTGTTTTGATGGGCCAGAGGAGGGATTTACAGAAGCCTGCAGAATTTGTAACAAAGAGGATAGGATAGTAGTTTGTGGTTCTTTTGTAACGGTCTCAGCAGTATGGCCTTTAGCGGAAAAATTTCTTAAAGGGACAGAGAAAAGGGAATAAAAACTTGTTTTTCCATTCACTCATTGAATACCTTGAGGTCTTAGTAAGGTGAAAAGTAAAGGAAATACATCTGATCCATTCTTGTCTGCTAAAAAAAAGGCAAGGCACAGACTGATCGGAGTCGGTTTGTTTTCTCTATTTTTATATTTTTTGGGTGATGTTTTTTTCAACTTGCCCCCTAAATATTTACCAACTGATTTCGTGGTTGAAACTTTAGAAGAGAGCCGCTCAAGTAGAGAGCTTGCCGCGGAATACAACCGACTAAACAGAAAGCTGGGTAAAGTAATAGGAGATGAAGATATTAAGATTTTAAAAAATCTCAAAAGAAAAAATTGGTTTGTTCAAGCTGGCATGTTTGACAATAGAGAAAAAGCAGATTTACTAAATGAAAGGTTGATACTCGAAGGGTATTCGCCTAATCTCAAAGAGAGAAAAGTTGGGGATGGGTATATTTTTCTTGTTATCCTAGGTCCCTTCAATCTTGTAAAGGCAGAGGAAATAGTGAATAAAATGATTAGTAAAGGTCTGAAGGCAGACCTGAATAGGTTTTAAGATTAAATTGATTGAAGAATTTACCTGGGTTGACATTATCGTTTTTGTGATACTTTCTTCATCGTTTTTACTCTCTATACTGAGGGGGCTGGTTTACGAACTGTCGTCAATAGTAGTTTGGGGTTTTAGTATATTTTGTGCTTATAATTTTGGATTTTACTTTTCTGCTATATTCCCAGAATATTTGTCACCAGAGTTGCGAACTATCTTCGGTTCTTTATTAGTTTTAGTTATTGCAATTTTATTGTCTAAAATGATTGTATTATCATTAAAGGAAATAATCGAAAAATCAGGTGGAGGAAGTTTAGATAAAATATTTGGCGCATTTTTCGGTATATTACGCGGAGGTTTTATAGTGGTGGCGTTATCATTGTTGGGAACCATGACTGCATTAACAGAAGAAGAGGCGTGGGTGAACGCAAAAACTCGGGCGTATTTGGAGTTCTCTGTAATTCGAACAATTCCTTATCTTCCAGAATCTGTTGTGGATAAAATTAAAATTGATTTTGAGGGAGATCTTAATTAATGTGTGCCGTTTTTGGGATTGTTGGAAATGAATCTGTTAATCAGGAGATCTATGATGCTCTTTTGCTCATGCAACACAGGGGTCAGGATGCTACTGGTATTGTTACGGCTCATGGAAAGAAAATTAATGTGGTAAGAGGTAATGGATTAGTAAGAGATGTTTTCAGAACAAGAGACATGCGTAATTTAGTCGGAGAAATGGGCATCGGTCACTGTCGGTATCCAACTGCCGGAAATGCTGGAAGCGATGAAGAAGCGCAACCTTTTTATGTTAATGCACCATACGGGATTGTTTTAGGACACAATGGGAATTTGACTAATGCGGACTCGTTACAAAAGACAATGTATGAATCAGATCTGAGGCATATTAACACCGATTCTGATTCTGAGATTCTGCTAAATGTATTTGCTCACGAATTACAAAAAAATTCGACAGGGTTAAATGTTTGTGCTGATCAGATTTTCAAGGCAATTAGCGGGCTTCATGGGAGGGTTCGAGGGGCGTTTGCTTGTGTAGCAATGATTCCTGGGTTTGGTGTTATCGGCTTTAGAGATCCTTGGGGAATTAGACCACTTGTGCTTGGCAAAAGGCAAAACAAACAGAGTTATGATTGGGCTATCGCGTCGGAATCTGTTGCGTTGCAAGGATTGGGTTTCGAGATTGAACGTGATGTAGGGCCTGGTGAATGTGTTATTGTTACTCTGGAAGGTGAATTACTATCTCAAATTTGCTCTTCAAAGCAATCACTAAATCCATGTATTTTCGAATACGTTTACTTTGCTCGTCCGGATTCTGTGATCGATGGTATATCCGTGTATGATGCCAGGTTAAAGATGGGGAAACGTCTCGGAGAGAAGGTGAAAAGAGTACACGGAAATGGAGATGTTGATGTCGTAATTCCGGTCCCAGATTCAAGCAGACCAGCTGCTCTCGAGTTGGCTATGACGTTAAATATTCCCTACAGAGAAGGGTTTATAAAGAATAGATACATCGGCAGAACGTTTATAATGCCGGGCCAAGGAGTTCGTGCAAAATCGGTCAAGCAAAAATTAAGCGCTGTAACCACAGAATTCAAGAACAAAAGCGTTCTAATAGTTGATGATTCGATTGTTAGAGGAACAACCAGTAAGCAAATAGTTCAAATGGCTCGTGAAGCAGGTGCGAAAAAAGTTACCTTTGCCTCCGCATCTCCTCCCATAAGATTTTCTAATGTATATGGAATTGATATGCCAACTAGAAGCGAATTAATAGCTTATGATAGAAGTGAGGAAGAAATTAGATTAGAACTTGGGGTAGATAATTTGGTATTTCAAGAACTTGATAATATGCTTAGAGATGTATTATCTTTTAATAGCATGTTAGACGGATTAGAGGCTTCCTGTTTTAATGGTAACTACATTACTGGTAAGAAGTGATAAAAGTAAACTATTTCTAGTTAATGAAAATCCCTAGTCTTCCAGCTTGAAGTTTTGAAAAATTTTGTCAATAATCCTGTCTGGTTTTGTATCGATGAAACTATAAAGTTTCCGTAACAGTTATAGAAATAGTTTGATTCGACTATTCCATTTTTTTCCCAGTAGCCTTCAACACTAATAAATATGGATTGTAAAATGGTTTCTTTGTTTTCTTCAAAAAGATTGTTGGAGACGATTAAATTCAAACTACCTGTTTCGTCTTCCATGGTTATAAATACTGTACCTTTAGCAGTTTTTGGACGTTGACGATTTGTGATTAACCCCCTTGCTTTTAATAACTCTTTAGAAGAGGTTTTTTTTATTTCCATAATAGATTTTCCCGGGATTATGTTTCTTAGAAAAGAAACAGGGTGATCTTTCAAGGAAAATCCTAATCCGTTATAGTCAAGGATCATTTTACATAGGTTATTTGGAAGTCCTAGTTGATCTTTCTTGAGAGACTTTTCTACAATCTTACTTGTTTTTAGTATCCCATTGAATTTAGTGTCCCCAATCGCAGACCAAGTGGCATGAAAACGATTTTTGTCAAAATCTCTTAATGCTCCAATACTTCCTAGTATCTCTACTTCCTTTTTTTCTAATCCAACTCTTCTGCATAAATCAGCAATTGAGGAATACTCATGCAACCCTCTCATCATTTCTATTTTTCTTAATTTCTTTTGAGGAATCTTTTTTATCTGGTTAAGTCCTAGGCGCACTGGAAATAATTTTGAATCGTCTGTATCCATTGTCGATTGGTATTCTAAAGCGGTTTCAAATGTACTTACCTGCACATCAATTGGTAACACGATAACGCGGTGATCTTTTGCATCTCGTATTAGCTGGTCTGGATGATAAAATCCAAGTGGTTGAGAATTTAATAGAGAAGCTAGAAAAACATCAGGGTGATGATTTTTGATCCATGCGCTAAAGTAAACTAATAAGGCAAAACTTGCTGCATGCGATTCTGGAAAACCATATTCCCCAAATCCATGTATTTGAGAAAAAACTTTTTCCGCAAAGTCACTTGAGTAACCCTTACTTTTCATGCCACTTAAAATTTTTTGGTGAAAAAAATCCATTGCTTTTTTGCTCTTCCATGTTGATAGAGAGCGCCTAAGTTGGTCAGCTTCTCCTGGAGTAAAGTTAGCGGCCTCAATAGCTAGCTCCATAACCTGCTCTTGAAATATTGGAACCCCTAGTGTTCTATGTAAGATTTTTTTTATTGCTTCGCTTGGGTATTTATAAGGTAATTTATCCCTTCGTCGTTTTAAATAAGGATGTATCATTCCTCCTTTTATTGGACCAGGGCGTACTATAGCTACTTCTATTACAAGATCATAAAAACAGGATGGCTTAAGTTTTATTAGCATGGCCATCTGCGCTCTCGACTCAATCTGGAATACTCCAACTGTATCAGCTTTCGAAATCATTTTATAAGTACTAGGATCATCTTTAGGAATATCCTGAAGTGAGTACGATACATTTTTCTTCTCAACTTTTAAAAATTTATTCTTTTCCTTTAGAAAGAAAAGAGACTTTTGTATAGCTGAAAGCATACCGAGCCCTAAGATATCAATTTTTAATATATTTAATTCCTCAATATCATACTTATTCCATTGTATGACCGTTCTATTTTCCATTTTTGCATTTTCAATCGGAACCATATGGTACAAAGGAGAGCTACTAATAATGAATCCTCCTACATGTTGTGATAGATGCCTAGGAAAATTTAAGATTTGATTGCTTATTTTTATCCACCAATACACTTTTACAAAAATTTCATATTCACTAAATCCTTTAAAAAATTTTGAAATCAGTGAAAAACTTTCTAGTATAAAAAGCTTTATGTTTTTTGGATTTATAATTTCTTCCTTCTCCCAATAAAAATTTATAGATAACTTTTTGATTAAGTTAGGAGGTATTTCTAGGGACTTTCCAACATCTCTGATAGCTGATTTTTTTTTATAGGTTATAGTGGCTGCTGTAAGAGCGGCTCTTTTTGTACCATATCGGTTATATATATATTGGATTACTTCTTCTCTTCTTTTGTGTTCAAAGTCGATATCAATGTCAGGGGGTTCATTTCTTTCTTTTGAAAGAAAACGTGCGAAAAGCATATTTGACCTAATCGGATCTACTTCTGTTATACCTAGGTAATAACAAACAGCTGAATTTGCAGCAGAACCTCTCCCTTGACATAGAATATTTCTGGATTTTGCGAAAGAAATAATATCATATACAGTTAAAAAATAGCATTCGTATTTCATTTGCGAGATAATTTTCAATTCATTTAATATTTGTCTAAATATTCGAATTGGCACCTTTTCTTGACTGTTTGTTGCCTCCCTTTTTTTTATACCTTTTTTTACAAGATATTTTAACCATCGCTTATTATCAATATTTTTTGGTGATAGGTTGGTAGGGTAGTTGTATGTAATTTCGTCTAAGCTAAAGTTGCATTCATTTTGAATATAGATACTATTTCGTAAAAATGTATCGATATACAAGCTAGATAAAACGTTTTTCTCTCTCAGATACTGTTCTGAGTTTTTAGAAATTCTATAACCACATCTATTTAAAGGAATACCTAAGCGAATTGAGGTTAGAACATCAAGGAGGGGCTTTAGCGATTTGTGACTAATACATACATTACTAGTTGCGGTTACTTTAATATTATTTTTATTACTAAATTCTAATAATCTTTTTTGATATGAAGTCGTTCCAGTTTCTAAATTATTAGAATATGCTAATGCGAAATATTTGAAGCTGAATTGTAACCAGTCTGATATATATTGTAATTTTTCTAAATTTAATGGTGATGAAGGTAATAGTAGTATAGCAAAGCAGTTTTCTATATTTTTAGAGCTTATAGTTTTAGTATTTAGATAGTAAAAATTTTTTTCGGATTTTTCTCTTGCTATAGTTATTAGTTTACATAACTCTTTCCAACCTGTCTTATTCTTTACAAGAAGGATAAGATTGTAAAATAATGAAAGGTTTTTTTCTTTAACCCAAAACTGCGATCCGCAAATCAGTTTTATATTGTTTTGTTTAGCAGTTTTATGTGCCCGCACTAACCCGGAAACTGATACCTCATCTGTAATAGCGATTGATTTATATCCTAAATATTTTGCTCTTTCAATTATTTCTTCTGGGCTAGATCCCCCCTTTAAAAATGAGAAGTTGCTCCGGCAAATCAATTCTGAGTATTCGATATTCTTACCAGAATTTTCCATGGAGATACCAGTTTTTCTCAGGCGTTAAATAAATCCATACTCTCTCGCAGGCGATTGTATCAGCAATATAATAATCTCTCTTGACGGGCTTGGCTGTCCACCAGTTTGTTTCAATTCTTTCTAAATTATTATGTATCTCAAGTATTCCTTTATAGTATGGTTTTTTATATCTTTCTTCTAATAATATGGGCTCCTCATAGAGCCATATGGCTCCTGGTTCTGTTTCTTTACCTCTATTTTGCAAAGTAGTTAATTCGTTAATATCAGCTAAAGAATACATATTAAACTTTTGTTCTGGCGCATGATTTGATTTATTCTTAAAAAAGATAATTGATGATGGCTTCAGCCTACTACTAACTACATCTATAAAGTCTGATATGTCACTAGAAGAATTGTTTTTTTTAAAAAATAATTCTTTATTTTTGTCGTAAACTTTAATTATTTTAGAAAAGTGTAATTTTATTCCTTTAATGCTTTCAGGAAATTCACTATGCTCAATTTTCTCCTTAGTGAGTAAGAATAATTTCTTTGGATCTTTTGTAGTTCCAGATAGATTAATCTCGATTCTAAGAGATGAGTTTTTTCTGCTATCGTTGAAGATGGTTATCCTAATTTGACTCGTTTCTAAGTAGTATTCATTGAGTTTTAGACAGAGTATTTCTAATAGTTTTGCTACCTCGAGGAGAAGTATTTTTTTATCTAGAATAGAGTAAAGAAAGTCTTTTCTTTTTTCTATGACTATTGGCGTTATGATTTTTTTTAGTGTTATTTCGTTATTTGAAGTGATTTGGTCAATTCTCTCTATTAAGTTTTTTCCAAATCTATGTCTTAGCCCCTTCTTAGGTAATTTAAGTATCTGCCCAATATTTTCAATCCCCAATCTTTCTAGACTAACTAAGGTTTCATTAGATTCGCAGATCATCTTAACAGGAAGAGATTTTAGTTTTTTCATCATTCTCTTTTCATTTAGAACTTTAGCGAAAGTATTACGTTTTAAATCTAGACAAATACATTCAGATATCCAAGGGTTTCGGCTGGCAGCGATTCTAAGATCGTAGTAATCAAAACCTTTATTTTCGATGAATTTTTTTCTTAGTTCTTGTTTTATTTTTTTTATGACATTAGACAATCCTCTTTTCAAGCGAATTACTTCAGATATCTCAATCAGTACCATATTCTTAAAATTACTCTTATAGACTTTCGGGGTAATTTCTAAAGCTATACTGACAATAGTTTTATATATATTTTCTTGATGAGATTGTTCCAGCTTGACAGGTGTATTTTCTTTTTCCGATATTAGATACGCAATCCAAATCATAATTTTTTTCTGGCGAAGATATATCTTTTCGAGCAAAGTTTATGTTCATAGACACATCAACATCTATGAGTTTTAATTTTGTAGGGCCTCGTCTCTTAATAATATCTAGCTTAATTAAAGGATACTTCTGAGAATAGACTGCAATCCTCAAAGGAGACGGAGATGAAATATTTTTTGCGGATAATGACCGAAATATGAAGTTTAAGCCATTGCCTTTTTTAGCTAAGAGCTGAATTTTTCTAAGTTTTTCAAAAGTACATGGTTCCTTGACCCATGCTAACAAGGCTCCAAAGGAGTTGTTTCTAATACTTTGTTCGATTACCCAAAGTTTCTCCGTCACTTTATTTGTTTTTACAACTAGTATCAATTCTTCTCGGATTCCGAATGACTGGAATGTAGGTATATATGGTAGGTAAGGAGGGGCAAGCATTATTAAATACTTATTTTGAGAAGCAATTTTTTTTAGGGTTGGGATTAGAAGTAACATCTCACTCGCTGTGGTTTCTTTAGATAGCATTTCTATTAGACAAGATTGTGGCCACGCTCCATTAGGAAGTTCTAGATCTAAATTCTTGTGGCCACTACTAATATTTTGACAATCTCCTTTCTGGACTTCTTCAAGATCTAAGGCTTTGATAATTTTTGTGTCCATGCTGTTTTTTAAAATTTTGTCCATAATTTTTATGTAGCAGAGATTTTGAAGAAGTATCTTTATAAACCTAACTTTGAGTTTCTTATGACTCCTATGCCAAGACCCTCTATAACAATTGGTTGCTTCTGAATATCAACCTTTATGGTTCTAAAGTTAGAGTTTTCTGGTTCAAGGAAAATCATATTACTTTTCTTAAAAAACCGTTTGACTGTTACTTCTTCTTCGATTCTAGCCACTACTATTTTCCCAGTAATCTTTTTAAAGCAATCACCAGATATTTTGTGTACTATCAATAGATCATCTTCAAGAATTCCAGCATCTTTCATACTCATTCCTTTTACTCTTAGTAGATAATCTGGTTTTATGGAAAATAGAGAAGGGTCTATATGGAACTCTTCTTCTACATGTTCTGCTGCTAATATTGGAGCGCCCGCAGCTACCCTTCCTATCAAAGGCAACGATAAATAACCATAACCCTCCTTTTGAGACTTTTCTGACGAACCAGAAAGTTTGATGCTACGTGAAGCTCCTGGAACCATTGATATAGCACCCTTTCTCACAAGTGCTTTAAGGTGTTCTTCAGCTGCATTGGGGGATTTAAATCCAAGTGCTTCACAGATTTCAGCTCTTGTTGGAGGAAACCCTCTCCTCTCAATGTAGGAAGCAATCATATCCAAAATTTGCTGTTGCCTTAATGTCAAAGCTTTCATGCTTAGCCTTATATTTATACTGAATATTTATACAGTATATTTTTTTTATTTTTTATGCAAGCTTTTTTTAAACTACATCCTTTCGTAGTTTGGCCCCCCCCCACCTTCGGGAGTTATCCAGTTGATATTTTGTGTTGGGTCTTTGATATCGCATGCCTTACAATGCAAACAATTTTGAGCGTTGATTTTCAATTCTTTAGCGGAATTGATATCTTCAGTTGGTTGCCCTGTAGATGAAACGTACTCATATACTGCAGCCGGGCAATATCGGGTTTCTGGTCCTTGAAAACGAGAAAGATTAACATCTAAAGGTGTTTTTTTATTAGATAATAATAGGTGAGTTGGTTGATCATCACGATGATTTGTACCTGAAAAGGGTAAGGAAGAAATACGGTCAAAAGATATTTTATTGTCAGGTTTGGGATAGTTGATTTCCTTGAATTTTTTCGCACTTTCAAGAAACAGATGGTCTTCTTTTTTATTTTTAAGGTTGAGAAAAGATTGATTTGGAAGAAAGAGATTTTCAATTTTAAAAAAGACTCCCCCTAAGAAAATTCCTTTGCTCATAAATCCTTTAAAATTTCTCGCTTTATTTAATTCAGTAAAAAGCGATGAGTTGAAAAATTTTTCTTCGTAATTTTCTAATGAAGTGCCATTTTTTTCTTGTAACTTCGTGTGTATAGATTCAGCAACAATTATTCCGCTTTTTATAGCTGCATGAGTACCTTTTATTTTTGCCGGGTTGAGAAAGCCAGCATCACAACCAATGAGAGCGCCTCCTGGAAAATATAGTTTTGGCAAACTAAATAGACCTCCTCCAGTAATTGTCCGTGCTCCATAGCCGACTCTTCGCCCATTGGCTAACAATTTATTAATTTTAGGGTGGTTTTTTAACTTCTGAAATTCTTCAAATGGAGAAAACCAGGGATTTTTATAGTTCAAGCCAACAATTAAACCGAGTGAAATTTGGGAGTTATTCATGTGGTATAAGAAAGACCCTCCATAGACTTTATTGTTCAGAGGCCATCCAAAACCGTGCCATACTTCTCCTGGCCGGGATACGTTCTCGGGTATTTTCCATAGTTCTTTGATTCCAATGCTATAACTTTGGGGGCTTGAAAAGGCGTTAAGTTTGTATCTTGCAATTAGTTTTTTGCCAAGGTGGCCTCTGGACCCTTCAGCAAAAAGATTGAATTTAGCTTTTAAGTGGATTGGTGGACTATAATTTTCGGATTTTTTGCCATTTTTCAGGATTCCAAAGGGTCCAGTCTCAACTCCAACAACATTATCTTTAATATCAAGTAGTAAGTTCTTTGCAGAGTAACCAGTAAAAATATCGACGCCTAAATTTTCAGCTATCTCGCCCATCCACTTTACTACCTCTGAAAGACTCACCACAAAATGGTTTTTGTTACTTAACGTATTAGGAAGCAAAAAGTTCGGAATTTTTAACGCATTTTTTTTAGTAAAATAGAAAAAGTAATCTTTTGTAACCGGAGTGACTATAGGCGGGTTAGTATTCTTCCAATTCGGAAGTAGTTCAGCCAAACTGGTAACGTCTATTACCGCGCCTGACAAGGTATGTCCGCCGATCTGAGAGGCTTTCTCAACTACACAAACCGAAATATCCTGATTATTTTCACTTGCAAGCTGTTTTAATTTTATTGCCGCTGACAGCCCAGAGGGCCCCGCTCCTACTATTAGCACATCGTAATTGATTTCTTCTATTTCCATAACATGATTATAAAACCTAATAATTTTTAAAGAACATTGGGAACATAAGGAATTCGAAAAAATATTTACACTGAGAATCTGCTAGCTCTTCTATAATTAAGGTATGTCAAGATAGTTTAGGGTGTTTTGTGTCCAAATTTGTTTTTGTAACAGGTGGGGTTGTTTCGTCGCTAGGTAAAGGAATAGCAGCGGCCTCATTGGGGGCTCTTCTCGAATCTAGAGGTATCAGGGTAACACTTATAAAGATGGATCCATATCTTAATATTGATCCTGGAACCATGAGCCCTTTCCAGCACGGCGAAGTATTCGTTACCGAGGATGGAGCAGAGACTGATTTGGATCTGGGGCATTATGAGAGATTCATAACTACCAAAATGAGTCGTATAAATAATTTCACCACTGGCCAAATTTATGATTCGGTTATTCGTAAGGAGAGAAAAGGACAATATCTGGGTAAAACGGTCCAAGTAGTTCCTCACATTACAAATGAGATACAAGATTTTATTCTCCGAGGAGCCAGAATTGGGGCAGGTGACGAGGCAGAGGTTGCAATTGTTGAAGTAGGCGGAACTGTAGGAGATATTGAATCACTTCCATTTCTGGAGGCTATTAGGCAAATGGGACTCAAGTTGGGGACATTTTCTACTTGTTACGTGCATTTAACGTTGGTACCTTTTCTGCCCTCAGCGGGTGAATTAAAAACCAAGCCTACACAACACTCTGTACAAAGGCTTAGAGAAATAGGAATACTACCTAATTTGATTCTTTGTCGTGCAGACAGACCTATCCCAGAGGATGAAAGAGAAAAGATTTCACTCTTTTGTAATGTTCCAAAAGGAGCCGTAGTTTCTGTTTATGATGTAGATTCAATCTACAGAATACCGAGAATTCTTTTTGAGCAAGGGGTTGACGATGTAATATGTGGAGCACTAAAACTATCATTACCAACCGCTGATATATCCGTTTGGGATGAATTGCTTACGAAGGTATCAAACACATCGAAAGTTGTGCGAATTGCGATGGTTGGAAAATATGTTGATTTAAAGGAATCTTATAAATCTCTCACTGAAGCGTTGAACCACGCTGGAATCCATTGTGAAACAAAAGTTTTGTTGGAGTATTTTGACTCTGAAGTAATTGAGTCAATTGGATCGGAACAATTGGTAAACTTCGATGCAATTCTCGTGCCTGGAGGATTTGGTGAGAGAGGTATAGAAGGAAAGATCAAAGCAATTGAGTGCGCCCGATTGAATAAGATACCTTTTTTGGGTATTTGTCTCGGAATGCAATTGGCCGTTGTTGAATTTGCCAGGAACGTTTCAAAAATGGCTAAGGCTAACTCAACAGAATTTGACGTACTGACTCCTTACCCCGTTGTTGCTCTTATAAGCGAATGGACTGCAAATGATGGCAGTATTGAAAAAAGAAATTTGTCTTCAGAGAAAGGCGGTACAATGCGCTTAGGTAATCAACTAATTCGGATTGCTGAAGGAACTCTGGCTAGTAAAATTTATGGAAATGTTACCGTGGAGAGACACCGCCATAGGTATGAATTTAATAATGTTTTAAGGGACTTCTTGCAAAAGTCAGGTCTTGTTTGTAGTGGAGAGACAGAGAAAGAGTCATTGGTTGAAATAATAGAGCTTTGCACTTCTGAACATCCCTGGTTTTTGGGAGTACAGTTTCATCCGGAATTTAATTCCAATCCGAGGGAAGGGCATCCTTTGTTTATTGAGTTTATTAAAGCTGGGATTATGAATTCGAAAAAGAAACTGTCTAAAAGGGAAGTCGATGCAGGGCCTGTTTCGAAAGGAAAGCATGAAACTTCTAAATTATGAGATTGGGGATACTAAGCCCCTACTACTGATTGCTGGACCCTGCGTGGTCGAATCTGAACAACTGCAGGTTGATACAGCTGGATTTTTAAAGGAAATAACAGCGAAATTTCGTATGCCTTTTATTTTCAAATCGAGCTATGACAAGGCAAATCGGTCATCAATAGATTCATTCCGTGGACCCGGGATAGAGGAGGGACTGCGCATTCTGGCCACAGTAAAAAACCAATTAAATGTTCCAATATTGACGGATATTCATGAAGTTGGTGAGTTGGAACTTGTAACTTTGGTTGCTGATGTGTTGCAAACTCCCGCTTTTTTGTGTCGTCAAACTAATTTTATTTCAAGTGTCGCTGCTTCTGGAAAGCCGGTAAACTTGAAAAAGGGTCAGTTTCTGTCGCCAGAGGAGATGATCAATGTCGTTGACAAGGCGGTTAGAGCTGCTCGTGATGCTGGTGTAGAAGAAGATAATTTTATGGTATGTGAAAGGGGTACCTCTTTTGGGTACAACAATCTGGTTAGTGATATGCGTAGCCTTGAGATCATGAGAAGGACGAATTGCCCGGTTATTTTTGATGCTACACACTCGGTTCAGCTACCTGGGGGTCGAGGGTCATCATCGGGCGGGCAGAGAGAGTTTGTACCCATTCTTGCTCGAGCAGCGGTTGCCGTTGGTATAGCAGGTGTTTTTATGGAGACGCATCCTAATCCTGACAAAGCTCTTTCAGACGGTCCCAACGCCGTTCCACTTGCCATGGTTGAAAATCTGTTAGAGGAACTTTGTGAAATTGATAGGATTGTTAAAAAAAACGCGTTTTAGGCCCCAAGATATTTTTAAGTGGTAGAAAAGAGGATTTGGATGAGTACGATAACTGATATATTTGCTAGAGAAATAATAGACAGTAGAGGTAATCCTACGGTTGAATGTGACGTTGTTCTGGATTCGGGTGTTGTAGGGAGAGCTGCCGTTCCGAGCGGGGCTTCTACAGGAAAAGCGGAAGCAGTAGAAATCAGAGACAACGATGAAAGGTTTGCTGGTAAAGGTGTTTTAAAAGCAGTAGAAACTATTCGAAATGAAATCGCTGAATGTATTTTGGGACTCGATGCTGAACGACAAGCGGAGATTGATCGACAATTAGTTCTACTTGATGGAACTTCAGATAAATCAAGACTTGGTGCTAACTCAATTCTTGCTGTGTCGTTAGCAATAGCTAAGGCATCCGCATTAAATATGAAGATACCTCTTTTTAGGTATATTGGAGGAACTGTTGCAAGTTATCTTCCTGTACCTATGATGAATGTTATGAATGGTGGTGCTCATGCTAATAATAATTTAGATATTCAAGAATTCATGATTGTACCGCATGGATTCGGGTCATTCAGGGAATCGCTGAGATGTGGTTGTGAAATCTTCCAGTCTTTAAAACTATTGCTAGAAAAAAAAAGTCTCTCCTCAGCGGTAGGTGATGAGGGAGGTTTTAGCCCGTCACTAAAAAGTCATGAGGAAGCGTTAGATTTGATCATTAATGCGATTGAGGTGGCTGGTTATCAACCTAAAGAGGAGGTCGGATTGGCATTGGACTGCGCTAGTTCCGAGTTTTATAATGATGGAAAGTATTTATTGCAGGACGGAAAGGAAAATCTTAGCTCTGATGAATTTATAGATTTTCTTGAATCGCTGTGCATTCGTTACCCTATAGTGTCTATAGAAGATGGAATTGCTGAAGATGATTGGAAGGGATGGAGAAAATTGACGGAGAGACTAGGCAATAAAATACAGCTAGTTGGTGATGATCTATTTGTCACTAATACTAACCTGTTACAAAAAGGAATTGACCATAACGTTGCCAATTCAATTTTAATTAAAATAAACCAAATCGGTACTTTGTCTGAAACTCTTGCAGCGATAGAATTAGCAAAAAAAAATAGTTATTCGACAGTTGTTTCTCATCGTTCAGGCGAAACTGAGGATGTATCTATAGCGGATATAGCGGTTGGTACTAACGCTTATCAAATAAAAACAGGGTCTTTGTCTAGAAGTGAGAGGGTTTGTAAATATAATCAGTTATTACGAATAGAAGAGGATTTGGGTCAGGATGCTAAATTTTTGGGTAAAAAAACCTTCACTTAAAATTAGAATTGTTTTAAGCAATTTGGTCGAATGAAATTTTTAAAAAGTTTTACATTTGGAACAACGATACTCGTTTTCTTTCTAATAACTGTCCAGATGGTCTTATGGTTTGGAGAAGGCGGTTGGCTAGCTACTATAGCTAAACAAAATAATTTTCTTGAGTTAGAGAAGGCAGTTCAGGAGGACGAAGAAATACTGTTAAAATTAAGAGCTGAGGCTCGAGATCTACAAGAGGGTCATAGGTCAATAGAGGAAAGAGCTCGTTTTCAACATGGAATGTTAGAAAAAGGAGAAGTATTTATTCAGTTGCGCCCATAGTTTTTAAAACTTTTATCTAATTCCCCAGGTGCTATTAAAAAAACTGTCCCGCAGTATTCACACATTACCTCCAATTTATTTCTTTTTTGCCTTTTATTGAGAAATTCCGACTCACTAAATTGTTTGATTGAAGCAATGATTTTTCTTCTTTGACAGGTGCAACGAAAAATAGGAGAAAAGTTTTTTGTTCTTATCAGCTTTTTATTTAGGTACTTTTTTAGTAGTAAGTCATCTAAATTATTGTGTATTATTTCACTAGTCTTCATCTGGTCTAGACCATCGGTCAACAACTCCCAGTCACACATTTTTTTTTGAGAAGAAACTCGTGGGAGAGCCTGTAACAAAATACCTTTTGCTATATCATCGTTTATGAATATTCTTAGCCAAGATTTAACTTGTTCAGACTTGTTTAAATAATGTTCTAACGAATAATCAACACCACGATCATTTATCTGGACGATTCCTTGATAAATGTTCATCAATTCGTTGTGAGGCTTTATGCTTGCTACAAATAAACCGCCCCCACCTGGCTCTATTAGTTCCTTAAATGAATAAAAATGATTTTTGTTCTTCGGACTATTCTTTTGATTCTCTTTTACAATGCTGCGAAATTCACCAGCGTTATTACATTCAGAAACTGCTAATGACACCATCCCTTTGCCATGTATTTGCAATATTACCGAACCCTTATATTTTAGAGACGAACTTAGTAAAATGTTAGCAACGGTAAGTTCGCTTAATAAACGAAATGAACTGAGGGTTACATGATCTCGAGTTTGTCTAAAAGTAGTTGAATCTAAAATTAATTCAACGTATGAAAGCTTCGCTGATTGATCGACGATTAAAAAAGTAGAGCATTTATTTTGATGTATTTTGCTCATTTAAAGTATGCTTTTCTTATCTTTGATATGTTCTTGATAATAGATAATAAAAAATAGAGTAACTACGTGATATATTATGTCAATCCAACAATTTTTTATATTAAGACTCAATGCAAATTTTACAGGATCTGAACGTAGACTTACACACTCATTCGACTGCCTCAGATGGCTCTTTATCACCTTCTCAACTAGTTGTCAGGGCAATTGAGCATGGAGTTAATATTTTGGCATTGACTGATCACGATTCCGTTAGCGGTATTGCGGAAGGGTTAGAGGCAGCCCAAGGAACCGATTTAACTTTCATTCCTGGGATTGAGATATCAACAATGTGGGGGGGCGGTTGCATCCATGTTGTTGGACTCGATATACAGTTTAATAACTCTAAGCTAAAAGATGCATTGCTAGAGATTCAAAAGGGAAGATTTCAAAGAGCCGAACGAATTAACTTAGCTTTAATAAAAGCTGGTCTTCCATCAATGTTAGAACTTGCTTTATCCATTTCAGGGGGCAAAGGACAAATCGGACGGGTTCATTTTGCAAGAGCGATGGTTCAGGAAAATATTTGTGAAGATGTCCGCGATGTTTTTTCTAGTTATCTAGTTAAAGGAAAACCGGGCTATGTTGAACATTACTGGCCTTCGCTAAAAAATGTAGTAAGTTTGATATTGGAAGCTGATGGTCTTCCAGTTATAGCCCACCCTGCAAGATATAAACTATCCTACAATTTACTAACTTATATGTTTGAAGAGTTTATTTCTTTTGGCGGAGTAGGAATAGAAGTTGCTACGGGTAGCCACAGTTTGGCAGATATTGAAAGATTCAAGAATATCTCCATTAAATACGACTTTAAAGCGTCTCGAGGCAGTGATTTTCATTCTCCTTCGGAAAGTCGTTATGATGTGGGAAGGGCACCGTATTTGCCAGACTGTCTATTGCCAATTTGGGCAAGTTTAGAAGTAAGAGGGTAAGTCATGTACACACAACGAGTTTTATCTGGAATGAGGCCAACAGGATCATTACATCTGGGTCATTATCATGGAGTTCTTAAAAATTGGTTAGAATTGCAAGTCGAATACGAGTGCTTGTTTTTTGTTGCCGATTGGCATGCACTGACAACACACTATGACAATCCAGAGATCGTCGAGAGTCATGTTTGGGATATGGTGATAGATTGGTTAGCTGCTGGGATTGATCCCAATCAGGCAACCCTTTTTATACAGTCCAAAGTTCCAGAGCATGCTGAGTTACACCTACTACTTTCAATGTGTGCTCCACTGGGCTGGCTAGAAAGGGTGCCAAGTTTCAAAGATCAACAGAGTAAGATTAATGACAAAGATTTATCTACTTATGGGTTTCTGGGCTATCCACTGCTCCAGGCCGCAGACATATTAATTTATCGAGCTGATCAAGTTCCAGTCGGTGAGGATCAGGTTCCACATGTAGAATTTACTCGGGAAATAGCGAGGAGGTTTAATCATTTGTTTGGTGGAGAGGTTGATTTTGTTAAAAAAGCCTTAGAAGCTAGCAAAAAGTTGGGGAGTAAAAGGAGTCGGTTGGTACAAGAACTAAGACAAAACTTTCACGAAAAAGGGGATGAGATGGCTTTGGAGAGGGCTAAGGCTGTTTTACAGGAGGCACAAAATTTGACCATTGATGATAGAGAAATTCTTTTCGGTTATTTGGAAGGTGCTAAAAGACTGATTTTAGTCGAACCGCAACCCTTGTTGACTCAGTCACCGAAGCTTTCAGGTTTAGACGGATTAAAAATGTCAAAAAGTTATGGGAATACAATTTCTATGCGTGAAAATCCCGATAGTTTAGTAATCAAGCTTAAAAAAATGCCCACTGACCCAGCAAGAGTGAAAAGGGATGATCCGGGTGATCCCGAAAAATGTCCGGTATGGTCCTTGCATAAAGTTTACAGTTCAAAGCAGGCCCTCGACTGGGTCAAAGAGGGGTGTATCACAGCTTCAATTGGCTGCTTAGAATGTAAAAAGCCCCTTATTGAGTCTATTCTAAACGAGCAAAAAAATTTTAAAGAAAAAGCTAAACCTTATGAAGAGGATATTGGCGTTGTTAAAAACATAGTATCCGATGGGTGCGAAAAAGCGAGAGAATTAGCAAAAAATACGATGAGAGATGTGAGAGAATGTATGGGATTAGACTACACGTAAGAGCATGAAAAAAATTACTGGGAGTATCGTTGCTATTGTCACTCCAATGCATGAAGATTGTAGCTTGGATACGACCTCTTTGAATGAATTAATTGAATGGCACATAAGAGCAGGGACAGATGGCATTGTAGTTGTTGGGACAACTGGTGAGTCTCCAACAGTTGATTTTGCTGAGCACATTGAATTAATTAAAGTTGCTTCGGAGATTATAGATGGACGAGTTGCAGTTCTAGCAGGAACAGGTGCCAATTCAACTGAGGAGGCGATTTCTCTAACCAAAGAAGCCGAAGTGATAGGAGTGGACGCTTGTTTGCAAGTGACGCCATATTATAACAAGCCGAGTCAAAGAGGCTTAATTGAGCATTTTTCGAAAATTGCGAATGCTACAAGGCTGCCAGTCATTCTCTATAACGTTCCTGGAAGGACTGTTGCTGATTTGAATAACGAATCTGTAAAGGAACTATCCAAACAAAGTAATATCGTTGGAATTAAGGACGCTACCGGCGATCTGAACAGGGGGCAGTGGCTTATCAAAGAGGTCGGAGATACTTTCAAAATTTATAGCGGAGATGATCCCACAGCCGTAGCGCTTATGTTTTGTGGAGCTAATGGTAACATTTCGGTAACTGCAAATGTTTTTCCACGGACGATGTCTCTTATGTGTAAAGCAGCAATTGGAAGAAATGTAGAGGAAGCAAACAGGTTGAATAAAATTCTTTTGCCTGTTCACAAGGCGCTCTTTTCCGAATCTAACCCAGTCCCTGTCAAGTGGCTACTTTATAAAATCGGGTTGATAAACTGGGGGATAAGGTCCCCTTTATGTGAGCCTTCTGTAGAAACTCAAAATGTGCTGGAGAAAATGTTACCCTTGTTTGAAGAATTAGAAGCAGAATATTTGAGAAATTAAGGAGTAAAGGAAGTGTTTGTTATGAGCAGGTCATGTCGTCTTAGAAGGATTTACCAATCTTTTAGCTTGATTCTATTACTGGTAGTTTTTACTGGGTGCTCTTTATTTGGTGAAAAAAATGTTGCGGACCGAACTGTAATTAGTGGATTACCCAATAAGGCTCTGGAAATACCACCAGACCTCATAGCGCCCTCTGTGAATGATAAATATAGCTTACCCGCCTCAGGCGAGGCTAGATTGTCGGATTTTAACGATCTTGACAGCCGTAAGTTCCCTAGTAAAAATTCAACCCTTTTACCCATAGAAACAGAGGCTTATTTTATCAATTACGGTGGATTCAAGGTTCTGCTAATTGAAAGGAGCCCTGAGGAAATTTGGGGTTTGTTGAAGAGTTTTTGGATACAAAATGGATTCCAAATTGAAAAGGAAATACCTGAGGCAGGTTTTATCGAGACTGATTGGTTGGAAATCAGAGAAAAGATCTCGGACGGCTTAATTCGGAATACATTGGGAAAAATTTTTGGCGACCTCTACGACACCGGGGAGAGAAATAAATTTCGCATGAGAGTTGAGAGGACAAAAGTTGGTTTTTCAGAGATTTCTGTTGTTCATAAAGGATTGATACAAGTTGCATCTGATGATCGATTTGATCCAACAATAGTATGGGCAAATAGAAACTCAGACCAACAGTTAGAAGAATTATACCTAAGGCGTATAATTAATTTTGTGTCTGGAAAAGAGAATCAGGGTAATAAATCTATCGAAGTTGTTGAAAAATCTACCTCTACTTTAAAAGGGGATAACGATAACAACTTTGTCGAACTCGTGCTTAACTTCAATGAAGCATGGAAATCCATAGGACTTATCTTAGATCGACTCGGCTTTGAAGTTGAGGAGCGTTTAAAAGAGCAGGGAACTTACCTGATTCGCTACAAAAAACTCGATCAGGAAGAGAAAGAGAAAGGGTTTTTTGCAAAAATATTTTCAGATAAGGATCCTTTGGACATGAACCTTTACAGAATTGAAATTAAAAACACTGGGAATGTTTCACAAGTTTTTGTGTCTGATCATGAAACTAGTGAACGTACAAAGAGTAGTCAAAACATTTTAGCGGTAATTTATGAACAGTTGAATTAGTGAGATTTTGTTGTCTAGCAAGTGGTAGCGAAGGTAATTGTACTCTTATTGAGTCCTCCGAGCAAGGTGAAACTCTGCGCATTTTAGTTGATTGCGGTTTAAGTTTTTCTCTTTTAAAACGGAAACTTCTAAATCGCGGCATCCTACCTGAAGAAATTCATGGCGTATTCATTACTCATGAGCATTCTGATCATTGCAAGGGAATTGTTCCGCTAGTAAAGTTTTTGGAGGTCCCGGTTTTTATGACTTATGGGACCTATTTAGCAAACAAAGAGATGCGGAAAAATTTGAAACCTATCTTTTTGTCGCCCCATAAAAAGGTTTTATTTAAAGGATTAGGGATAAACCCCTTTCCTGTCCCACACGATGCAAGAGAGGCTGTCGCTTTAACAGTAGAAAGTAACAGTTTTAAGATCGGTATCTTAACAGACGTAGGGGTAATAACTAAAACCATAAGGGATGAGTTAGAAGACGTTGATGCATTAATTTTAGAGTTTAACTATGACGACGACTTGTTGAGTAGATCAAAGTATCCTGAGGGACTAAAAAAGAGAATCACATCCATGTATGGTCATTTATCAAATTCTTCTGCTATAGGATTTACAAAAGACTTTTTACAGAGAGAAAGGAAAGTCTTAGTCGCTGCTCATCTGAGTAACAGTAATAATTCTCGTAATTATGTCGCCGCTTTACTGAATAAATTGTGTCACGAAAAGAAAACTGAATCGTTCATTGCAGATCAAGACAATGGCACCCCCTGGATTAATTTGGGTTAGTGTTGCTATGCTTTGCTACAAGATCGGAAAAAATCATTTTGGTGCTTGCATAATATGAGCAATGTGCGACGCCCATTATTAGTAAACTGATCGGGAGAAATAGGACGAATAGGGATCCTTGGTCAATTTTGAATAAGCTAATTAACAGTGCTATGAAAATAGAGATGCCAAGCATAACCATTACCCATGTTAACAAGTATGTTAAAAAACTTTTCCAATTTAAGAGGACTGCGAAAAATGAGTAAAACATGGCCTTAATTGAATTTAAATTACCCCATACAACAAGTTGGGGAGCGAACCAAAAGATCATTTGAATAGGAATATAAAGTAACAATACTGTCATTATTTTAATGTTAAAGAAGTTTTCGCTTTGCGTTCCACTATTTATTTGTGAGTCAGGATTATTGACCAAGTCAATTACCGACTTGTCGTTTAAGAGCATTATTAAAACAAATATTAAAAAGAGAGAACCACAGTAGTAAAATCCCAAAAGTATAAGATCGAATTTCTTTGAACCAGTAAAACCGGAAATTATTATCCTGGGAGGTACCGCCTGGTTTTGGTCTATGGCTTTAGCTAAACAAATAAAACCAAAAGCTATTCCCGGAGAGATGACTAACGATACTAGTAGACCCACAATGGGAATGAGGCCAAATAAAAACATGGCAGTCCAGTATGCTAGTAAAGTTAGAATCCAGACTAATGGTTGTTTTTTAAAAATATCATAACCATGTAACAACCAATCTCTTCCATCAAATATAGCTACAACATTAGGCTGGATTTTATTCATTTCCATAGTTTGTCTCGCCTCTTCTCTTTTTTAATATCATTTCGAATTGCTCTGGATTTTTTGGGCTCAGTAAAGATGCCTCTCTCGGTTGATGCCAGTCGAAAAGTCTAGAAATCCAAAATCGCAAGGCTGCTGCTCTCAACATCATCGGTAAAGCCCTTCTTTCCTCGGGAATAAGTTCTCTGATGCTTTCGTAGCCACTTATCATTTTATCAAAGTAATTTTTTTTGAAGTTTCCAAAAGTTTTTTCGTTTATCGATATAGCCCAATCATTTAGTGTTACAGCTAAGTCATAGCAAAGTGCATCAGTTCCGGCAAAATAAAAGTCTATTAACCCACTTAGCTGATACTTTTTTGCTGACTTTGGGTTGTCTCTTGTCTCTTTTTGCACAAATTCTTCACGGAAAAGGACATTATCTTTGAAAAGGTCCCCGTGAACCATTGCTGTAGGTAATATTTTGAATATGCTTGACCCTCTGAAGAGAGTTTGTTTTTCAATCTCAGAGGAAAGTAATTTCTTTTGGTCCTCAGACATGAACCGTAGAATCTGCGACGATGTGGTTTTACACCATTCGAAACCTCGACAATTAGGTTTTACATTCTGAAACTCGGTTGAATCTAAATGCGTCTGAGCCAAAGCTTGGCCTACCTGGTAACAGTTTTCAGATGTAGGTTTGTCAATAGTGATTCCCTCTAGAGCAGTAACTAGTGTTGCTGGTTTTCCCTTAAATATTCTTATCACTTGATCAGAAGTGCTAATGATTGGCATGGGACAGAGTGTTTTTCTACTTGATAAAAAAAGCATAAATTCAAGATAAAATTGCGCTTCGTTCAAGGAGAGCTTCTCAAAAATTGTTAAAACATATTTTCCGCTGGACATAAAAATAAAATAGTTTGTATTTTCTATACCTGCCTGGATACCTTCAAACCCCAGCAAATTACCTAATTTGTAGTTTTTTAGAAAATCTTCGAGTTCAGGGTGCGAAATTTTTGAAAATACGGCCATAATAAAGTATTGTCTTGTTTGCTCTGAGTTTATTGTAAATCGGGAAACTAATGGAAAAAAGTGCAGAAAAAATGACGTCTCACCAGATAAAAGAGTTATTTTTACGCTTTTTCGTTGAAAAAGGTCACCTTCATGTTCCGAGCTCTCCGTTAGTCCCGGAAAACGATAAGAGCTTACTTTTTACGAATAGCGGAATGGTTCAGTTCAAGGAGGAGTTTCTAGGAGTTAGATCACCTCCCAACTCCAAAGTTGTAACCTGTCAGAATTGTTTAAGGGCGGGAGGTAAGCATAACGATCTGGAGAATGTTGGGTATACCGCACGACATCACACTTTTTTTCAAATGTTGGGAAATTTTTCATTCGGTGATTACTTCAAAGATACAGCAATTACCCTGGCGTGGGAGCTTCTGACAGATATTTATAGATTGGATCCTAACAAGTTAATTGTGACTGTCTATGATGATGATGAGGAAACTTACAAAATTTGGAGGAGCAAAATAGGTATATCGGAATCGCGAATTTTGAAAATCGGAGATAATAAGGGAGATCGCTACTCAAGTGACAATTTCTGGCAGATGGCGGATACAGGACCTTGTGGTCCTTGCACAGAAATTTTTTTTGATTATGGTCCGAACGTCAAAGGGGATCTACCAGGAACAACAAATGAGGGGGATAGATTTGTAGAAATATGGAACCTGGTATTTATGCAATTTTACAAAGATAAGAAAGGAAGAATCTCGAAACTACCTAACCAGTGTGTGGATACGGGTATGGGATTGGAAAGAATTTCTTCTGTACTTCAGGGAGTTACGGATAATTATCAAACCGATGCCTTTTTTCATTTGATGTCTGGCGCGGCGAAATTATTGAAAGTGGACGAACTCGATACTATCTCACTAAAAGTAATATCAGACCACATAAGATCGATTTTTCACTTGTTACGTGAAGGAGTAAACCCGAGTAATGAGGGTAGGGGTTATGTGCTTAGGAGAATTATTCGAAGGGCAGTCAGATACGCATACAAGTGTGAGGTCAGAGATATATTTTTGGCAGATATGGTCGACATATTTCTTAAAGATTGCTCGGAGAAAATCAACGCGGAAGAAATAAGCACTATTAAATCAAAAATAAGTATTGAGGAGGAAAAATTCAGCACAACTTTTTTCCGTGGCATGGAGATTCTCTCACATCAGATTAAATTAGCTAATTATAAAGTTTTAAGTGGGGCGACTGCCTTTCTTCTTTACGATACATACGGTTTTCCAATTGATCTTACTGTTGATATTTGTAAAGAGAAAAAAATAGAAGTTAACATTGATGAATTTAATGTCTTAATGAATGAGCAGAAAGAACGTTCCAAAGATAAAAATCAATTTCAGCAGGCAATTCAAGTGAATGAACCAAATTTACAGACTGAATTTGTTGGTTATAACCGTTCTTCTGTTGATTCCGAAGTATTAGGTATATTTAAAGATGATGAAAAAATAGCAGAACTCAAAGAAGGAGAAAGAGCATATTTAGTTTTGGAAAAATCTTGTTTCTATGCAGAATCTGGAGGGCAAATTGGTGATACTGGAATGATCACTTCACCCTCAGCACAGGTGTCAGTCCTTGATACAATAAAATTTAATAGGATGTTTCTGCACGACTGTGTTGTAAAGAAAGGTACACTAAAGGCAACGCAAAGTGTCTCAGCGCAGATAGATAAGCTTAAAAGGGATATGGTGATGTGCAATCACTCTGCAACTCACCTTCTTCACTTTGCTTTGAAACAAGTTTTAGGTGATCACGTTGTACAAAGAGGATCTCTTGTTACCGAAGAGAGAACTAGGTTCGATTTCTCACACGAATCCAAAATTGATGCAGCAGATATCGTTTCTATAGAGAATCTTGTAAATGAGATAGTTAAAAATAACACCATGACCGAGATTAAAAATATGGAGTATTCTGAGGCTGTTGATTATGGTGCCGTAGCTCTTTTTGGAGAAAAATATGGGAACCGTGTAAGAGTATTGAAAATTGGACCGTCTATTGAGTTATGCGGGGGAACCCATGTATCTCGAACAGGTGATATCGGATTTTTTAAAATTATCTCGGAAGGAAGTGTTTCAAGTGGCGTTAGAAGAATAGAGGCTGTTTCCGGAAAAGCTGCAGAGGAATATGTTATGACATTAGAAAGGACGCTTCGTGAGACTTCTGAAGTGCTTAAAGTACCACATCATAAAATTCTTGATAAAGTTAAGCAGTTAAATCATGACTTAATGCAGAGAGCAAAAGATATCAGGTTACTTAAATCTGAGCAAATCAGAACACAGAAATTATCGATAATCGAAACTCTCGAAAGGATGGAAGATCCAAAAATTCTGACGCTGGCTGTCCACTCGGCAGATGTTTCTGATTTAAGGGAAATTACAGACGAGATAAAATCAAGGTTTAAAAAGTTTGCCGTTGTTTTAGGTACTATTGGTCCCGGCAAAGTGTTGTTGGTTTCAAGGGTATCGAATACGCTGGTTGATACTGTGTCAGCAAAAGAGGCTTTAGAATTGTCAGCTGAAATCATCGGGGGGAAAGGTGGAGGAAGAGCAGATTTTGCTCAAGCTGGGGGAAGTGTGATTGAAAATATAGACTTAGCCTTTAAGAAAGCAGAACAATATTTTTCTCAAAAACTAGGTAAGATATATGAAAAATGAGGAAGGAGCTCACGAGCTAGATTTGAGTGGGTTAAACTGCCCACTTCCTGTGTTAAAAACAAAAAAAAAGTTATCCTCGATGGATAGGGGTGAAAGATTGTTCGTTGTTTGCACTGACCAAGGTTCATTCGATGATTTTAAATATTTCTGTGATCATTCAGGCAATAAGTTAGTGTCAAGAGAAAGGGCAGAGGACAAAATTTTTTTTCTTATTGAGAGGAAATAGCTCACTTTTTTACATCTGCTGCAACAGTGAAGGCGTCTGAAAAAAAGTTTTTTTCTGCCAGATTCAGTTTTTTCGTCAAATCATCAAACGCAGCATTAACCATTAAAGGAGATCCGCAGGCGTAAACATTATAATTTACCAAAGAGTTGTGATCCTCCATAAGGGCGTGATGGACAAACCCGGTTCTTCCTTTCCAGTTATCCTCGACAGAAGCTTCACTCACAACTGGAATGTATGCGAAGTTTGTAATTTTTTTAGACCAACTTTTGATGTTGTCTGACAAATATAAATCTTTAGGCTTCCTGACGCCCCAATAAAGCCAAATGTTGTACTGTAAATTCTCTAGAGCAAGATTTTCAATTATTGCTTTGATAGGTCCGATTCCTGTTCCACTAGCTAAGAAGATAATATTTTTATCGCTATTTTTTCTAAAATAAAAGGTTCCTAGAGGTCCTTCAAGCCTAAGTATTTTTTTTTCTTTTATCTCGACTTTACTTTCACTCTGAAATCCGAAAATAGAATCTGTAAAAAGTCCTCCAGGGTTGTGTTTTACGTGTAGTTCAATTAAGTTGTCTTCTCGAGGAGCATTTGCCATAGAGTAGCTTCTTCGCTTATCTCCCTCCAAAAGAATATCGACATATTGTCCCGGTAAAAAAGAAAATTTTTGGTTTGCTGGAAGTCTTAAATAAATTATTGCAATATCATCCGTCACCTTCTTGACATTCTCAACTCTACACGGCAGTTTCTTTGGTTGGTATTCCTTTGCAACGGATAACAAATTAGCTGTTATTGTCACATCCGTAATTGGTTTTGCCGTACATAAAAGTATTGATTGCGTCTTTTTTTCAAATTCAGAAAGCGCTCTTTTCTGGTACGTGCCATAATCTATTTCTCCTGCAGTGATCTTTGCTTTACAAGAACCACACGCACCGTCTTTACACCCGTAAGGTACAACCAAACCATTTTTTAGGGCAGCGGACAGAATCGTCTCTCCGTCATTGACTTCAAAGCTAACGCTGCCAGGATTTATCATTACAGTTTTCATAGAATTATTTTAACAAAGCAAATCGCTGTGATTGAACTAATAATAACAACCCTATAATAAGGGCGGAAATTGGCGGGAAAAAAGCTATCAAGGAGGGGGGCCATGTATTTAGCACTCCCAAATGCGAAACGAGACCATTCAATAGATGGAAAAATATTCCGAAGAGCACTCCTACGAATATTTTTATTCCTATATTTCCTCCTCTTGTTTGAATAAAAGCTGCCGGTGTGGCTATTAGTAACATTATCCAGATAAGTAATGGATACACTATTCTTTTCCAAAAAAGAATTTCGTATGAGTTTGCATCTTGATTGCTATCCTCCAAGTATGCTGTATAACTTCTTAATTCTTGTGCTGACATCTTGTCTGGTTTTATTGTTAAAGCATTAAAAGTACTCTCAGAAATATTTGTCGAAAGTATTACGTTGTCAAATTGCTTTTCTGTTATTGATGTTGGCTCCGACATATCAAGAATGGTAGGCTTTACTAAAATCCAACTGTAAACTCCCTCATCCGTCATCTTGTCTTTTTGAAAAAGCCCAAATTTCGCCGAGATTTTCCTTATTAGTTTGTTTTGATTGTCAAATTCATAAACTAAAACGGAAGAAAGTTTTCTATCAAAATCAATTTGACCTATATTTATAATCCGTTCGTTGGCATCGTTTTCTATTTTGTCATAATCTAAAACATCTCTAATCCAATACCCGGTTTGAAGTTCTATTGTTTGGTTTAGCCCTCCACCAGATTTAACTTGATTAAGTTTATTAATGGAGAGCGGCATAACAATTTCAGACAAAAAAATTGTGAGCATGACAATAGGTGTTCCTCCTGTGATGATCACTTTTATAAAATGGCGAGTGGAAAATCCACTTCCGAAAAAGACTACAAACTCAGAATTAGCTGCTAAGGCAGCAAAGCACCACAAGCTACCTATAAGTGTGGCAATTGGGATAATATCGTAAATGATACTCGGAGCGTTAAGGATTTGTGAATAAAAGATTTTTTCTAAATTTATCTCATAAGTATTTAGGTTTTCTAATTCAGCTATGAAGGAAAAAAAGGAGAAGAGGACAGTAAATCCAAATGTAATGATAAAGATTTTTCTTAACAAATCGGATACAAGGTATTTAGTTATTAATGTCATTTTAGAATCTGCAATATACTTGTGTTGATTTCTCCTTCTCTGTAACGGGAGGCAATACGGGTAAGAACTATGATTGTTATAGGAAGAACCATTTGACTTATTAACCAATCAATTGAACCTTTGATGATAAGAGCTTGAAAAATACCCAGCAAATGATTAGCAATTAAAAAGATTAATATAGCGGAAAAAATATGCAGAATTTTTAATTGTTTGCCTCCTCCTAGTGATAAAGGGACTGCCAAAAATGGGAGGAATGCACAGAGAAAAATGGTTCCAATTCTCATGAAGAGTTCTGCAAGATCTGGATCTGTCGAACGGTTGAATAGCGTCATTGAATCTGTACTTTTTATTCTTTTTTGTAGCGTGTAATTTTTTGGAGGATTCTCTAGAGACATACGATATGTATCAAATACCGTATATTGATAATCTTTAGTTTGATTGGCCTGTTTAATATCAAAACGGGAACCGTTTTTCAAGATTATCCACGGTGTCTCGTTTATAAAAGAAATTTCTCCATTTCCTCCCAAGATGACAGTTTCCCTGTTTGTGTCCGTTTGTATTTTTACAAATACCAAACCGAGTTTCATTGATTCTTTTTCGGTTCTCTCAAAGAAAATAATTCGATTTCCTTTGGAAAATTCTGAAAATCTTCCCGCAGAATATTGCTTTAGACTACTGCTATTCTCTGCTTGTAAACGCAGTTTGTCAGCCTGGTACCGAGCCCAAGGGGTCGCGAAAAGCGTTGTAACTGCCGTAAATAAGACCAGAGGAAGGACAAATTTGATTATCGTAGGCGTAAAATCAAATAAGCGCATGCCAGACGTTCTAAGAATAACAAGTTCATTGTCATTTTGAAGTCTAGTAAAAGTAATAAATACAGCCAAGAATGCTGTAAGAGCAATAATTGTTCCGATAGAGCTAAAGGTTGAAAAGAGAATTAATGGAATAACGATGTCCGGAGCCGTCTCTCCGCTCGCGGCATTGCCTAATGTTCGCACAAGAGCCATCGTCAGGACTACGGTAAAAAGGGAGCAGAAAATTACCCCTCCCTGGAACCTTAATTCTTTTAATATCGATCTTTTAGTGATCACAGGATATATAATTATAATTTTATATAAAGGTATTGTGTCATGATAAAGGCGTTAGATACAATTGAAACAAAGAGAATGAGTTTAAAAACTACCGGAATGCAAAAGACAATGGCAGAGAAAGTAAAAATCTCAACTTTCAATCAACCTATTGAAAAAATGCCGTCTGTTGATTGTCTTTGGATACCTATATTTGCCGGGAAAGGCGCTGCTCGAATGACGGGTATCGGCGCTTCTATGAATAAATTATGTGGAAAAGCAATTGAACGGGTTTTAAAATCGGGAGATTTTAAGGGAAAGTTAGGCGAAACATTGGTTTTGAGAGATATTGTCGGGGTAACCTCAAAAAAGATTTTGTTGGTCGGGTTGGGCCAAGAGTCCAATTTGGATGGAAAGGCTTTCGCTCGCGCAGTTTGTGCAGCTGTTAGGACAACTGCCGATTCTTTAACGATAAAAAAAGCGTTGTCATTTTTAGCTCAGGTAAAAGTAAAGGGAAGAGACAGTAGATGGCTAATAAAATTGCACGTAAGTGAGAGTTTGCGAGTGCTGTATAAATTCGAAAGATTTAAGACTGAACAAAAAGGTGTTGAGGAGGATGACGGGAAAAAATTAAAATTAGATAATATTTCTTTAACATCATTACAGATCTCGGCTCCGGGCAATATATCAACTGCGGAATCGTCGAGGGCAATCAGAGATGCTGTTTGTCTTGCAAACGGGGTCGAATTAACTAGAGATCTGGGGAATTTGCCACCTAACATTTGTACCCCCGGGTATATTCGGGATGTAGCTAAAAGTCTTACGAAAGGTACGAAATTAAAATGTGAGGTTTTTGATAAAAAGAAATTAGAAAAACTTGGTATGGGGTCTTTTCTAGCTGTAGCTCAAGGTTCTGTTCAGCCACCTTATATGGTTGTTCTTACCCATAATGGTGGTAAAGAAAAAGAGGCGCCTATAGTTTTGGTAGGTAAAGGTATTACATTTGATTCAGGAGGAATATCCATTAAACCTTCCGCTGCAATGGATGAAATGAAATATGATATGTGTGGTGCAGCAACAGTCTTAGGACTTATGAAGACTGTGGCTGAGAGTGGTATAAAAAAAAATGTCATCGGTGTTGTCGTTACTTGTGAAAATATGCCAAGTGGGACTGCGACTCGTCCGGGTGATATTGTCACTTCGAAATCAGGTCGAACAATTGAGATACTAAATACGGACGCGGAAGGAAGGTTAATTCTTTGCGATGCTCTTACTTACGTAGAGCGTTTCAAGCCAAAGGCAGTGATTGATATTGCGACTCTGACAGGAGCTTGCGTAATTGCTTTGGGTGGGGTCAACACAGGTTTGTTTTCTGCTGAAGATGAACTTGCGGCCGCTCTCACGGAGGCTGGGCAAAGATCTCTCGATCCGGCCTGGCGTTTACCTTTGGAGGAGGAGTATCAGGATCTTATTAACTCTCCGTTCGCCGATGTTGCAAATGTTGGCGGTCGGGAGGCAGGTAGTGTTACTGCTGCTTGTTTTTTGTGGAGATTTGCGAAAAGTTATCCATGGGCACACTTAGATATCGCCGGAACAGCCTGGTTGAGTGGTAGTAAGAAAAATGCAACTGGCCGACCTGTTCCACTGTTGTGGGAATTTGTTTCAGAATATAAAAATTGACCAGAATCGATTTTTACTATGACGTGAAAGATATACTTTCGTTTGCAAGTCGGATAGCCCGAAAACTACACTATGAGAAGGTTATTGCAGTCAAACATCCGATGGTTATTCGTTGCAAAAATCAGTCCCACTGTGAAGAGGTAGGTTATTCGATTCATAATTTTTCAAAGAAAGATTTTTTACCCTGCGCAGTGTTTTCTGATGACAGAGCAGATTTATTTCCTATAATTTTGTCAACAGTATCGGAGGTACCATTATGGGCAGACGACATAATTGTTTTATTAAATTTAGATACAAAAATCGAAACAACTTTTAGCTCTTACTGTAGGGTTATAGAGATCGTTGATCAAACCGAACTCAACAGACAAAAAGGACGTGAAAGGTATAAATATTATAAGGAACGAGGCTATGAAATTTTTGGCCACAGAGTTAATAAATGAACAAAGCTAATCGAAAAGTTTATGACCCCTCTGACATTGAAAAAAGATGGATTCATGAATGGGAGTCTAGGTCGTTATACTCAATGTCGAAGGATAATGATATCGATGACAAAACTTTTAGTATTCAGCTTCCTCCCCCTAACGTCACAGGTACACTTCACATGGGCCACGCATTTAACCAGACTCTTATGGATATTCTAGTAAGGTGGAACAGAATGCTTGGAAAAAAAACTATTTGGATCCCTGGAACTGATCATGCTGGCATTGCTACTCAGTTGGTTGTTGAGCGAAATATAGGATCCGAAGGCTTAAAAAAAGAGGATTTAGGTAGAGACAAATTCATACAAAAAGTCTGGGACTGGAAAAAAGTATCTGGCGACACCATCACGAATCAAATGAGACGTCTAGGCTCTAGCTGTGATTGGGATTCGGAATATTTTACGATGGATGCTATCCGCTCCGAGGTGGTCCAAAAAGCGTTTGTAACGTTATTCAACCAGGGCCTGATTTATCGAGGAAACAGATTAGTAAATTGGGATCCCGTTCTTATGACTGCCATATCAGACTTAGAAGTCGTTACGGAAGACACGGACGGATTTATCTGGACAATAAAATATCCACTATCATATAAAGAAAATTCTTCAAGGTCTAGTGATACGGAAACTGTAAGTGTGGCTACCACTCGCCCAGAAACCATTCTAGGTGATGTAGCAGTTGCTGTTAACCCTCATGACGAACGATATAGAGAGTTAGTGGGGAGACTAGTGAGAGTGCCGATAATTAACCGTGCTGTGCCTATTGTTGCCGATGATTCCGTTGACATGGATTTCGGTACTGGGTGCGTAAAAATTACTCCTGCGCATGACTTTAATGATTATGAAGTGGGTAAGAGACACTCACTAGAGAGCATTAACATATTAACTAAAGATGGAAAAATTAATGACAATGCTCCTGCCAGATTTGTAGGTTCTGATCGATTTGTTGCTAGAGAAAAGATATTGAAAGAATTACGAGATGAAGGTTATTTAATCTCTCAAAAAAAACATAGACTGGCTCTTAAGAAGGGAGATAGGAGTGGAACTGTTATAGAACCTATGTTAACTAAACAGTGGTTTATCGATGTGAACAAAAAAGCACCACACGATACGCCGAGTGCGGGAAAGTCTTTTGCTGAGCAAGGGTTAGAAGCTCTTTCAAATGGTAGTCTCCGTTTTGTTCCAGATATGTGGAAAAACACCTACCGGAGCTGGTTTGCGGATTTACAGGATTGGTGTATATCAAGACAGCTTTGGTGGGGACATCAAATTCCCGCATGGTACAAACTCAATTCAAAAGGCGAGGTAATTGAAGAAGAAAAAGTGTATGTAGCGTCGTCTAAGATAGCAGCTAAAAAATTAGCTCAAAAAGACGGTTGGTACGGTGAGTTACTTCAAGAAACTGACGTTTTAGATACATGGTTTTCCTCTGCACTTGTTCCATTTTCTACGTTGATGGATGAGGATTTTTCATGGAATGAAAATAGTGGTGTTCCAAAATTGAATAAAAATCTTGAGTGTTTTTTACCCTCTTCTGTTCTAGTTACCGGGTTTGATATTATTTTTTTCTGGGTAGCGCGTATGGTGATGATGACAAGTCACTTTACAGGAAAGATTCCTTTTAGAGATATATATATTCATGCATTAGTCAGAGATTCTGAGGGTAACAAAATGAGTAAGAGCAAAGGCAACACGCTCGATCCTTTAGACATAATCGACGGAATTTCATTGGAAGACCTTCTGGCCAAAAGGTGTAAAGGTTTACTCACTGCAAAAGATTCCAGTCTTGTCCGTGAAAGGACAAAAAAAGAATTTCCAAACGGCATTAATGCTTATGGTGTAGATGCCCTTCGATTCACTTTTGCAAGTATGGCTAGCCCAGGGAGAAACATTAATTTTGACCTATCTAGATGTGAGGGATATAGAAATTTTTGCAATAAACTTTGGAACGCATATCGTTTCATTCTGATGCAATGTGAGGAGAAGGATAATGGGATAGGCTTATGTGGAGGCGATTGTGGGATTGACGGAAATTTATTTTTTTCGCGTTTTGATCGATGGATAGTATCGAAGCAAAATTTAGTTTTTCGAAAGATTTCAGATAATCTAGAGCATTATCGGTTTGATTTAGCCTCTAAAGAACTTTATGGATTTATCTGGAATGATTTTTGTGACTGGTATCTTGAGATATGCAAGACACAGTTAAGTGTAAATAGAGATAATTTAAATAGAACAACACGAAGATCTATGCTTAGAGTTTTTGAATCATCCTTGAGGCTACTTCACCCTTTTTTACCTTTTCTCACTGAGGAAATTTGGCAGTCGGTTGCAAAGCTTGCAGGGAGATCTAAAAGACTTAACAACAGCGAAGATGATTCAATCATGTCTAAAAATTTTCCTGTGCAGGACAAAAAGAAAATTGATGAGATGTCCTTAACCTACATGAACAATTTTCAAAATATCGTAGTTTCGATTCGAACACTAAGGTCCGAAATGCAACTTTCACCTAGTGAAAGACCTGAGGCAATATTTATTGTTAAGGAAAGTGTACCGCTAATTAATTATTCTGGGGAAGATGAACAGACGAACCTCTTTTCAGAAAAATTAGCTTTTGATTGCATTCAAAATTTAGCTAAACTTAGTGTGATTAGTGTTGTAGAAAATCTTCCTCCAGACATGAATCATGTACCGTTCCAGGTGGTCGGTGATATAAAAATTCTACTCAAAGTTAAAATTGATAAAAATCTCGAAGTTAGCAGATTACAAAAGGAAATAGATAGACTTAACCTTGAACTTGTAAAAGTTGAAGAAAAGTTATCAAACAAATCATTTGTTGAGAAAGCACCGGAGAAAATCGTCAACTCACAGAAAGAAAAACGTACAGAATATACAATGAAAATCTCTAAGCTTAACGAACGATTGGGGAACATTAATTTATAAATAAATTTTTTAAAATCGTTCCTGTTGGCGTTTTTTTATTTTTGACTTTAACTGGCGTATCTTCCGAAACAAGAAAACCTCCCTTGTTTCCGCCCTCAGGTCCTAGTTCAATTATCCAATCAGCTTCCGCCCATATATCGGTGTTATGCTCGATAACAACAAGTGTATTACCCGTTTCAACAAGTTTCTTCAAGATTGATATAAGATTTTTCACATCTGCCATATGTAATCCAATAGTTGGTTCATCAAACACATAAAGTGTTTTTTCGGAACTTTTTGCTTTTTGAAGTTCTGCTATTAATTTTAATCGTTGTGCTTCACCTCCAGATAGAGTTGAGCTAGGTTGCCCCAGTCTCAGATAACCCAACCCAAAGTTAGACATTAATTGTAATCCCTTACTAATTTTTCTATGATTAGCAAAAAATGCACACGCAGCTTCTACGCTCATATTAAGTACGTCAGAAATACTTTTTCCCTGCCAAATAACTGATCTAACTTCATGCTCAAACCTATTCCCATCACATGATTCGCACTTTGTCGAGACATTAGGAAGGAAGTTCATCTGAACACTTTCTACTCCTAGTCCTTTGCAAGTCTGACATCGCCCATCTCCAGAGTTATAGGAAAAGTACGAAGCATTCCAACCTTTCGTTTTTGCTCTGTTAGTTTCGGCAAAAATTCTTCTGATATCATCCCAGATATTAATATATGTCGAAGGCGTTGATCGAGGAGTTTTGCCTATCGGAGATTGATCTACCTCTAAGATTTTATCAAAACTTTCCCAATTTATTATCCTGTTACAAAAGAACATTTCAGGTACTGACCTATCATCTGAATTTGTTCTGTTACTTAAAAGTTCTTTAATATTTCTCGTGAGAACTCCCTTCAAAAGCGAGGATTTCCCACTTCCAGATACCCCAGTAAGTATATTTAACTTATTCAACGCAAACCGAGCGTTAATGTTCTTCAAATTATTTAGATATGCCCCCTCTATTTTCAGAAACTCTTTTGTAAAGGATTTGTTTAAGGTTTTGGCTTTACTTGATTTTCGTAAATATTTTCCGGTTAATGAGGATTCGTTTTTTTTAATTGACTGAGGCGTTCCGTGGGCAACGATTTTTCCGCCAAACTCTCCTGCGCCTGGTCCAACATCTATCACATAATCGGCTTTTAAGATGGTCTCAATATCATGCTCAATAATCACGACAGAATTACCTCTTTCTTTTAATTCCTCAATTGCTTGGAGTAAACACTGATTATCTTTGGGGTGAAGACCTATTGTGGGTTCATCGAGGACATAACAGACACCATTGAGATTAGAGCCTAACTGAGCAGCGAGCTTTATTCTCTGGAGTTCTCCCCCCGAAAGAGTTGGAGCACTTCGATTGAGTGTTAGGTAACTTAAACCAACTCTAATTAGAAAACTCAATCTGGATTCTAATTCAGCCGTTATTTTTTTTGAAATTGTTTTCTCTCTAGAGTTTAATATAGAAGGTAGAGCTTGAATCCACTCATACAAGTTATTAATAGAAATATTCGATAAATCAGAAATTGACGATTCGTTGATACGGACGAATCTAGATACTGAATTAATTCTGTCTCCATTACAACTATAACAAACTTCACTGTTTGCTGAGGAGCACTGGTTTTCTTCTATATAAGTATCATTACATGGATTTAAATCATTTTCTTCATAGAATTCCGCTATGGTTTTTCTACCTGTTCCTAAACATGAAGAGCACCATCCTAGTTTAGAATTAAACGAAAACATCCTTGGGTCAAGATCGTCAAATGCTCGTTCACATGTTGGACAACTTCTATTTAAGGAAAATAAGAAATTTTGACTCTTCGCAAATTCCTCAGTTTTATTGGGTTTAGCATGATTTACAATTTCTAACTCAATCTGTCCCTTGCCAATATCAAGTCCTTCTCTAATTTTTTCCTGGATCCATTCTGTGTTGTTTGACTTAATAACCATGTCTGTGATGTGCAACTCAATAGAATGTTCTTTATACCTTTCTAAATCAGGAAAATGTTTTACCTCATAAAGAATATTATCCACTCGTATATAATTGTAGTTCCTCGTGAGCGCCCAGTTAGCCAGTTCTTTATAAGTTCCTTTTCTCTTTTTTACAAGAGGTGCAAACAGTTTCACTTTCTTATTTTTTAATAATTTAAATATGGTTTCGATTATCTGTGAATCTGTTTGTGCGTTTACAGATTGATTGCAATCAGGGCAAAATTGTTTTCCGATAGCTACATATAGCACTCTTAAAAAGTGAGAAATTTCCGTCAGTGTTCCAACGGTACTTTTTAAACCGCCCCGTGTTACTCGTTGCTCAACAGCAACTGTTGGCGGTATATTTGTCAAGCGGTCAAAATCAGGTCTTGATGCCGGTTGAATAAATTGTCGTGCATATGCATTTAATGATTCTAGGTACCTCCTTCTTCCCTCTGCGTACAAGATATCGAACGCTAAAGTAGATTTCCCGCTACCAGAGACACCGGTAATAACAACAATCTTATTAAGTGGTATTTTTACCGATAAGTTTGATAAATTATTTTCACGAGCATTTTCAATGAATATTTCTTTTTTTTCCAAATCAATATTCTTTTTTAGTGCCGAAGTTTTAGTCTTTGTTGATTGGTTTGTTAGAAGTTCATTTAATGCTAATCCCGTATTCGTTTTTGTCTGCCTGAGTCGTGAAGGAGTATTTTGTTTCAGTACTTTGCCTCCGTGTACACCGGCCCCAGGACCGAGCTCAATTATCCAGTCGGCGCATGAAATAAATTCCAAACAGTGCTCAATTACGACGACCGTATGTCCCTCATCTAAGAGTTTTTCAAGTGCAAATACAAGTTTTTCTACATCTGCAAGGTGAAGGCCAGTCGTTGGTTCATCAAAGATGAATAATATATTATTGTTTGAATCGACAGATCTTTTTTTTGAGTTCAAATGCTCGGCTATTTTAAGTCTCTGTAATTCTCCACCAGACAATGTAGATATTGATTGTCCAATTTTAAGATAATCAAGTCCTACAGTTTTTAATCGATCCAGTTTATTTTTTATATTGTCATATTCAATAAAAAAATCGTAAGCCTCAGAGACAGTAAGATTCAAAACATCATAAATGGAGTGTCCTCTTAGCTTGATCTCTAAGATGGTATTCTTATATTTTTGTCCTTTGCAGGTAACACACTCTAAAGAAATATCGGATAAAAACTGAAGCTCGATTTCTTCATAGCCTGTACCATCACAAGAACTGCATCTTCCGAGATTTGAATTAAAGCTAAAATGACTGCTCGTATACTTTCTAGCTTTCGATTCTTCAAGTTTTGCAAAGATTTCCCTGATAGGAGTGAAAATTCCGATATACAAAGCAGCGTTAGATCTAGAATTCTTTTGGAGAACTTTTTGACTTGCATAAACTACATCAAAAAAACTTTCATATCCTGAGAGTTCAGAGAAAGTTCCCTTGACTGGTTCTAACTTCCCAATTGAGCGAGACAAAGCGGGAAAAATAATATTTTCAACGAGCGTGGATTTTCCACTTCCCGAAATGCCGGTGATACAAGTTAGCTTATTTTTTGGAAATCTTATATCAATATTTTTAAGATTATTACTCTTAATCTTACGCATCTCAACATATTCAGTCCCTCGTTCTAATTTACTATTTTTTTTATTTAGGAAACCCTTCTTTCGAAGAAATTTCCCGGTAACAGTATTCGATAGTAATAGACTATCGTACGATCCACTAAAGCAAATTTCTCCTCCCTGTTCTCCCGGGCCAGGCCCTAATTCAAAAATCATATCAGCCTCTGCAATCATCTTGCTGTCATGCTCTACTATGAGAATCGTGTTACCCATGTTCTTTAGTTTTTTAATAACATTGACTAAGTTACTAATATCTTTATGATGTAGTCCGGTAGAGGGTTCATCTAAAATAAAAAGTGTATTCGTAAGCGATGATCCAAGGGCGGTTGTCAGATTAATCCTTTGCACTTCACCTCCTGAAAGTGTTCTAGATTGCCTGTCTAATCTCAGGTAATTTAATCCAACCTGATTCAGATAGCTCAATCTATTTTTTATCTCGTCAAGGATAAGAGTTGTAGCTTTAAGTTTTCCAGAAGAGAGGTTGCTTTGTTTTATTTCTTTCAAGAAGAGCTTAATCTCTGATTCCACATCTGCTAATTCCAAACAAGACCACTCATGAATATCTTTTTCCCTTACTTTCCAATTGAGCGGCTCTCTTTTCAGTCTTTTACCTTCGCACTTCTGACAGTCATCATATGATCTGTATCTCGAGAGAAAAACACGGACGTGCATTTTATAAGATTTCTTTTCCATTTTTGAAAAAAAAGAGTAAACACCTCTCCAGTTTGATTTGGCAAATTCACTCTCTCCATGTGAGCCTTCGAGAACCCATTTTTTTTGTTTTGCACTTAGTTTTTGATAGGGTATATCAATAGGCACACCTTCTGCTTCTGAACACTTCAGTAAATCCGATTTATGTTTTTTGTAAGCTTCTGAATTAAATGGTTTTATAGCCCCCTCTCGCAGACTTAATTTATCATCAGGAATTATAAGAGATAAATCAAGTCCGATTGTTTTACCAAATCCTTTGCATGCCTCACATGCTCCTATTGGAGAGTTGAATGAAAACAATGCAGGCCTCGGTCTTTTGTATGAAATTTTACATGTTGAACATGCAAATATCGTGACGCATGTGCGTAATACACCCATGGTTTCAAGATCTACAATTTCAAAATAATTTTTCCCCAGTTTGCTTGCTAATTCCAAAGCTTCAAGAATTTCCCCAGTATCAATTTTAGTTGCTATAACAAATCTTCCAGCTACTACTTTCGCAAAAGTTTTGCTCCGAGAAAAAATTTTTGTAAAACCCTGAGAGGACATCCATGTTTGGAACTCTTCATTGGAAAACTTCGGAGGCCTTTTTACGCTAAAGATTACCGCAATCTTTTTTCCTTTGAGTTTTTTGATAAAGTCAGCAAGCTCCTCAATACTATCTCTTTTGATTTCTCTGCCGCATTTTTCGCAGTACAGCTTTGCAGCTCTTGAAAAAAGCAGTTTAAAATAATCGGAAAGCTCGGTCATCGTCCCAACGGTCGAACGAGATGTTTTCACAGGATTGACTTGTTCGATTGCGATAGACGGCAGTAAACCATTGATTTCTTCAATTTTTGGCTTATCTACTCTGTCTAAGAATTGTCTAGCATACGATGAGAAAGTTTCGATGTATCTTCTTTTGCCCTCGGTGCTTATAGTATCAATTACTAAACTACTCTTGCCAGAGCCAGAAAGGCCAGTCACTACTGAAATTCTATTGATGGGAATTTTAATCGAGACATTTTTTAGATTATGTTCATGCGCCCCTTTTACTGTGATATATTTTTGCATAAATTAGGATATGGTCACAGCGATCTTTCCCATATGCATGGAGTTTTCCATAAATTCGTGCGCTTCATTAATCTCTGACAACTCATACTCTTTGTTAAGGCATGGTTTGATATTTCCATTTTCAATCTCTGGCCAGATATTTTTTTTTAGTTGGTCTGCGATTCTTTTTTTTTCTTTATCGCTTCTAGCGCGCAGAGTAGAACCTGTAATTACTAACCTTTGTTTTATAATTTGCATGAGATCAACTTTTGGGAATTGGCCTTTTAGAAAAGCAATTTGTACTAGCCTTCCGTATTCTCCGAGGCATCTTAGATTTTTTTCGGTAAAATCGCCACCAATCATGTCAAGTATTACATTTATTTTCGATGGAAATTTTTCCTGAATATATTCTACGAAATCTTCTTTTCCGATATTTATAACACTTGTACAACCTAGTGCTTCACAAAAATTTTTCTTCTCCTCAGTTCTTACCGAACATATGACAGTTGCCCCAGCCCATTTTGCTAGCTGAATTGCTGCACAACCAATGCCGCTATTTCCTCCATGAATAAGAATAGAATCCCCCTGTTTTAAGGAACCGAGCTCAAAGATATTGGCCCAACATGTCATAAATACTTCAGGCAAAACTGCAGCCTCTGAAAAGGCTAAATTTTTTGGTATGTTAAAGCAGTGCCACTGGTGAACAGAAACTTTTTCCGCATATGCTCCTCCGGCAGTTAGCGCACAAACTTTATCCCCCTCTTTTATTCCTTTGACTTTTTTTCCAGTCTTCTCTACAAACCCACTGCATTCCAAGCCTAAGATTTTTGAAGCGCTTGCAGGAGGAGGGTACAACCCTTTTTTTTGCAATAGGTCCGGGCGGTTAATTCCAAAGGATTTTACTCTGATTAGTACTTCTTCATCATTTGGATAAGGGGCTTGCTCTTCTCTAATTTTGAGCTTTCCAGAAACCTTATAATCTTTATAACAAACAATTAGCATTTTTTCCAACTATCTTTAAGTGAGATTATTTTCCCAAACTCGACTTTATTTTTGTTTGTTTTATTTGCCAAAATAAAATATCCATGTCTTTCAAATTGGAATGGGGTTCCTAGTTCCTCATTTACAGCGGATTGCTCAATGAATGCAGAAAGAGTCTCTAAAGAGTCCTTTTTTAAAACCATCTCTTCATCAAGGGTTTGATTTGAGTTTCCTGAATTTTGTGTGAATAAGTTGTGGTATACGTGAAGAATACAAGTTTTTGCGTTAGATTCATTCAACCAATGAATATTTCCTTTTACTTTGTAGTTGTTTGAACCACTAGTACCACTTTTCGAATCTTTGAAAATCTTAACAGTCACAGATGTAATTAGTCCGTCTTTTTCTTCATAGCCAGTGCATTCAGCAACAAAGGCATATTTGAGTCTTACAAGGCCACCAGGCCTTAACCTAAAAAAATCTTTAGCTGGGTTGACTTGAAAGTCAGATCTTTCAATGTATAAATATTTTCCGAACTGCACTATTCTTTCACCCAAACTTTTGTCTTGAGGATGATTTCGGACAAAACAATCTTCAGAAAAATTTTCTTCAAGATTTTCTATAATCAGTCTCAACGGTGAAATCACGCAAATTTTTCTTTTAACAGTCTTGTTTAAATGCTCTCTCATGCATTCCTCTAGTAGTCCTTGCTCTATTGTTGAGGCAGATTTAGTAACGCCAATAAGTTGGTTAAATTTTATAAAGCCCTCAGGAGGGTATCCGCGTGTTTTTGCACCCTCTAATGTAGGCATTCTGGGATCACTCCAATTCTTTACTACCTTCGTATCAACAACTTCAGTTAACTTTCTTTTCGATAAGACTAAACTTTCAATATTTAGCCTTGCAAACTCGAATTGTCTTGGGAGAACCTGATTCTTAAAAAAGCCACAAAAACTAGCACTCTTTACAACCCAATTGTAAATAGGCCTGTGGTCTTCAAATTCTAGTGTGCAAATAGAATGAGTTATTTTTTCAATCGCGTCGGACAACGGGTGAGCAAAATCGTAAAGTGGGTATACACACCACTTGTTTCCTTGCCTGTGGTGTTTGACGTGTCTAATTTTATATAAAATCGGGTCTCGCATATTTAAATTAGGCGATTTCATGTCTATCTTAGCCCTAAGTACATGTTCTCCTGCCTGAAATAGGCCCGTTTTCATTTTCTCGAAAATTTCCATGTTCTCGTCTACACCTCTGTCTCTATACTTTGAGTCAAGGCCAGGTTTAGTTAGTGTTCCTCGATTCTCTCTAATTTGCTCACTATTTTGCGAGTCGACATAGGCCAAATTATTCCGAATAAATGCTTTAGCACATTCAAAGAAAGTATCAAAATAATCGCTCGCGTAATACAGATGATCACCATAATCAAAACCCAACCAACGCACTGATTTTATGATTGAATTAACAAATTCGTCCGTTTCTTTTTCCGGATTAGTGTCATCCATTCTTAAGTGGCAAATACCATTAAACTTTTTCGCCAAACCAAAATTCAAACAAATAGCTTTAGCATGACCGAAGTGAAGGTAACCGTTGGGTTCGGGTGGAAACCTGGTTACAATATTATCAATCGTGCCATTATCGAGTTCTTTTTGAATAATCTGTTCGATAAAATTTGTCGGATCGTGATTTATAAGTTTATCCCCCTATAATTAAATACAATTCAAATGTATCAAATTCACAAATTAATATGAGCAAAAAATTAAAAAAAAATTTCCTTGTAGTTGATGCTTCTAGTTTTTTATACAGGGCGTATCACGCTATGCCTGATTTGAGGAATAAGAAAGATTTTCCTACAGGAGCGATCACGGGCATGATAAATATGCTACGAAAAACCCGGGAAGAATGGCCCGCAGAGATTGGATTATGTGTTTTTGACCCCAAAGGACCGACATTCCGTGAAAAAGTCTACAGTGCATATAAGGCAAATAGATCCAAAATGCCTGATGATTTATCCCTACAAACGCCGGTTATTTTTGAAATAATCGAAGCGATGGGTTGGCCGATGTTATCAATACCTGGATATGAGGCTGATGATGTAATTGGGACAGTTACCAATATAGCCTCTCAGCTAAAATTTAATTCAATTATTATTTCGGGTGATAAAGATCTTGCTCAACTTGTGACAAACGATATAGTGGTAGTCGACTCGATGAGAAGAGAGGGTGTTCCAGCTAAAATTTTGGATGAAGAAGGTGTCCTGGAAAAGTTCGGGGTCCCGCCCTCCAAAATAATCGATTATCTAACATTACTCGGAGACGCCGTAGACAATATTCCGGGAGTTCCCAAGGTTGGGCCAAAAACCGCAAAAAAATGGTTAGAAGAATATGGAAATTTAGACGAGATTATTAAAAATGCTGAATTCATAAAGGGAGCAGTGGGGGAAAATCTCAGGGGATCTCTTAAGTGGCTTCCGCAAGGAAAAAACTTGATTACGATAAAGAAAGACGTAGATGTTGGGGAAGTCGCTCAAGGAATAGATAAATTCTGTAGTTGGAAAAAAATTGACGAAAAAAAAATTGAAAAGTTTCGAAACGAGTATGAATTATTCAACAGCCTAAAAAACTTCTCAAAAGCCAATAAAGATTTAGAGGCAAAGCACAGTCCAAGGAAGGAAATTCAGAAACCTAAGTATCGATTGATAAATACGGAAGACAGCCTCAATAAGTTTATAGGGGAGTTAGATGCTGCAAAAATTGTAGCCTTTGATACTGAGACAACATCACTAAATGTTCGAAGTGCTTCTTTAGTCGGCATCTCTTTTTCATTGTTAGAGGGTACTGGAGTATACATACCGCTCTCGCATAAAGATGAAAATGTAGATCAGTTGTCCACTGAATATGTACTAAAATCTCTTGATGGTTGGTTCCAGGGGAGTTGTACAAAAGTTGCCCATAACCTTAAATATGACCTTCATATTCTCTTAAATGCCGGGGTAAAAATTTGTGGGCCTTTTGAAGATACAATGTTAATGTCTTATGTGCTTGAGGCAAACAGAAAGCACGATCTTGCTACTTTAGCCGAAAGACATCTTGGACGTTCGGGACAAACATATGAGGAACTTACAGGCAAAGGGGCAAAGCAAATTTGTTTCAGTGAAGTGCCAGTTGCCAAAGCTATGTATTATGCCTGCGAAGATGCTGACTTTACTATTGATTTGTATTTTAAGTTAAGTGGTTTGTTGGCTAAGGAAAAAAGCCTCAACAATGTGTACAAGGAATTAGAGATGCCTTGCCTGGAGGTTTTAGTGAAAATTGAGCAGCAGGGGGTAAAAATCGATGAAAATGTCTTAAATAAACAAACAAAGGAGCTGACCAAAAAGATAAGTACTCTAGAGAGTAAGTCTTTCGAATTAGTTGGTGAGAATTTCAATTTGGGTTCACCTAAACAGGTGTCGAAAATACTGTTCGAAAAATTAGGTTATTCTCCTGTTAAGAAGACTGCCAGCGGAGCTCCTTCCACAGACGAATCAGTTTTAGAAAAATTATCAATTGATTATCCTCTGCCGAAATTCTTGCTTGATTGGAGAACTTTTTCTAAATTAAAAACTACTTACACCGAAAAACTTCCATTAATGATTTATGAAGGTAGCGGTAGAGTCCATACGAATTTTGCTCAAGCAGTTGCCGTTACAGGTAGATTAGCGTCAAGTGAACCAAACCTTCAAAATATACCGGTAAAAACTGAGCAAGGAAGAAAGATAAGGGAGGCGTTTATAGCCGAAGAAGGGTTTCAGATCATTTCCGCAGATTATTCACAGATTGAGTTACGAATTATGGCACATATGTCAAAAGACGCAGCTTTAACCAAAGCCTTCCTAGAGGGAGCTGACGTACATAGTGCTACAGCTTCTGAAATTTTTACAACCAATCTTGAGAAAATCAATGCAGAACAAAGAAGAACGGCAAAGGTAATAAATTTCGGCTTGATTTATGGTATGGGAGCTTTTGGTTTAAGTAAAAGCTTAGGTATTTCTAGGGATGCTGCTAACAACTATATTGATCGTTACTTTCAGCGGTATCCGGGAGTCGCATCTTTTATGCAGGAGACGAAAGCTAGTGCAAAAAAAAATGGTTTTGTTCAAACGCTAATGGGCAGAAAACTTTGGTTGCCAGAAATAAACTCACCAAATGGGCCTAGAAGACAAGCTGCTGAAAGGGCGGCTATTAATGCGCCAATGCAAGGAACAGCTGCTGATTTGATTAAGATGGCAATGATTAGAATGCATGCAGAACTAGAAAAGAATATCTTCAATGCAAAAATGATTTTACAAGTGCACGATGAGTTAGTTTTTGAAGTACACAAAGATCAGGTAATACCATTTATGAGTTTTGTTAAAGAATTGATGTGCAAGGTACTGGAACTAAAAGTCCCTCTCGAAGTAGATGTAGGTAAAGGTAAAAACTGGGAAGAGGCTCACTAGTATTTGACGATGAACTCAGTTGTGCCGTTGGAGGGAATTGAACCCCCGACCTCTCGCTTACGAAGCGACTGCTCTACCCCTGAGCTACAACGGCAAATCTTGTTTTTTATCGGCGAGAGATTTCGGAAGAGGGAATCGAACGTGCTCTTTAGCTCCTGGTAAGATTCTTACGGAGGAAGCTCCCAGCTCTTTGATAGCAGTAAGTAACTTTTGTACAAGGGATTCGGGAGCAGATGCTCCTGCTGTAACGCCGATCCGTGAATGTTTTTGTAACCAGATAGGGTCTAAATCTTCTGCTCCATCTATTAAGTACGCTTCGGCACCGTATTTTTCTGCAACTTCTCTAAGTCTGTTGCTATTCGAACTTGTTGGGCTACCTACTACTAATACTAGGTCAACTTCGGAAGCTAATAGTTTTACTGCATCTTGTCTGTTTTGCGTTGCGTAGCAAATATCACTAACCTTAGGGCCTTGAATACCCGGAAATCTTTTTTTCAAAGAAGTTATAATTTCCGCTGTATCATCTGTGGAGAGGGTTGTTTGGGTTACATAGGCTAGTTTGGATGGATTAGCTGGTTTTAATTTGGCAACCTGTTCTTTGTTTTCGATTAGTAAGATGCCAGATTCCAGTTGTCCCATGGTACCTTCTACTTCAGGGTGCCCTTGATGGCCGATCATAACAATTTCAAATCCGGATGCAGCTAATTTCTTTACTTCAGCATGAACCTTGGTAACAAGTGGACAAGTTGCATCAAAAACTTCTAAATTTCTATTTTGAGCCTGATCTCGGACCAATAAAGACACACCATGAGCACTCATTATCACGCGAGCCCCAGTGGGAATTTCGTCAATTTTGTCCACAAAAATCGCTCCTTTGTCCTTCAGGGTACTAACAACATGATTATTATGGACGATTTCGTGTTTGACGTAGACAGGCGCTCCAAAGCGCTCTAGAACTCTCTCAACTATTTCAATAGCGCGCTCGACTCCTGCGCAAAAACCCCTAGGTTCTGCAAGAGTAACCATTGTTGGGCCATGTTGATTTGATTCTGTCCTCATAACAGAACTTTAGCTTAAAACTGCTGTTCGGTGTAGTATTGGGGCTTTTAAAAAAAAATTATTGTTTGGAAAAAAAAAAAAAATTATAATAAGAGGCTGTGTACAATTCGGAGATATTATGGCTCGCGTTTGTCAAATTACAGGTAAAAAACCCATGGTAGGGAATCGGGTTTCGCATGCAAACAATAAAAATAAGAGGAGATTTCTGCCTAGCCTGCACCATAAAAGGTTTTGGTTGGAATCGGAGAAAAGGTGGGTGCGGCTGAGGCTTTCTAGCGCCGCGATAAGGACGATCGACAAAAAAGGCATAGAGAACGTAATGCCTGAACTTTTGAATAAGAAGGAAGTCTAACATGGCAAAGGGAGCTAGGGAAAAGATTAAGTTAGAAAGCTCCGCGGGAACCGGTCACTTCTATACTACTTCTAAAAATAAGAGGACCATGACCCAGAAGATGGAAATAAAAAAGTTTGATCCGAAAGCAAGGAAACACGTGATGTATAAGGAAGCAAAGATCAAATAAAAGTTGTTTTGAGGGGCCAAGTTCATTTAAACGTTTTTGGTAAAAAGAGAGAGAGAGTGAGGGTGATAATGAGTAATAGACGAGAATTTATTTCCAAAGTTGCTACCATTTGCGTTGCCGGGTTATCCATTGGTAAACTTACCGGTGCTAACGCGGCTATGGTTTCGGAAAGCGATCCCAACGCGAAAGCACTAGGCTACGTTGCAGATGCGAGTAATGCAAAGGGCGACAAGTTCAAGGCTGGTTCTAACTGTTCCAATTGTGCATTATTCCAAGGTGGTTCGGGAGATGCAGGCAATTGTCCATTGTTTGGTGGCAAGAAAGTCGCTGCCGCGGGCTGGTGCACTGCTTGGGCTCCTAAATAAATTATTCTGCCAATAGCAATTGAATGGTATTGTTTTCTCCGTTTAATTTTTGAACGTTATTTCGGAAAAAAAACCGCTGAAACCCAATTTCACGGTCCATATTTTATTATGACCTTTGGAACTAACTTGTTAACGCAAGTCCGATGCCGGAAAGCCACCTATCGGTAAACTCAATAATGGTGTTTAAGGATTGGTAAAGAAATCAGAAAAAAGTTTTAGCTCTTAGGTCAGTTTTAATCAGGGTTCGCTTAGCAGGTATTAACTAAGGTTAACGACATTACCTACACTACATCGGTTGAATTTGTCGAGTATCCTTTCGATCGTCTTTTCCGAAGTATGTATTTCAGCAATCGTTGTGAGGGTGTACGTAGGGTTCTGTCATGCGTCAGGATTTTCTCGTCACTAACATTAAATTATTCGACTAGGCTTTCTCATTAAAACGAGTTCTTCTGCTCCTGTCGGGTGGACAGCCATTGTGTCATCAAGGTGGGACTTTGTTGCACCGGCTTTAAATGCTATAGCGAGAGTTTGAATTATCTCAGGTGCATCATCACCAAAAATGTGAGCGCCGACTAATCTGTCCGACTTATCCTCTACAATAATTTTGTAGTAGTTTTTGGTTTTCTTCGAAGCAAATGATTTTTTTAAGGGGTTAAATTCAGATTCGTAAATTCTATAGGTATTCCCAGTCTTTTTTAAAGCAGCCTCTTCTGTTAGCCCGATGGTCCCAATAGGCGGGGTTGTAAAGACGGCTGTAGCAAGTTCGTTGTAATCTACTTTTAAAGAATTTTTGTTAAACAAATTTTCTGCGACGGCTCTTCCTTCAGCAATAGCTACGGGAGTTAGATTTACGCGATCTGTTACATCTCCGATGGCAAATACCCCAGGAATCGAGCTTTTGTTGTTTTCATCGACAATTATTTCTCCTCTTGAACCTATTGCTGGGGAACGTCCTGGAGCAAAAAGCCCCTCAACTTTGGGAGATCTTCCTAGTGCATTTAAAACAGTGTCAAATTCAAATGTGTTGTCCGTTAATCTTACTTTTGTACCCGCGGGCATTTTTTCGATAGAGTGAAATTTACTGGCCGGGTGAACTTTAATACCACAATTAACCATATGACTCATTAAACGAACTCTGACATCCTTATCGAACCCTTTAAGCGGCAGATCGGCGCGGAAGATTAAACTTACTTCAATTCCTAAGTTATTCAATATAGATGCAAACTCAGTGGCAATATATCCCGATCCTAGAACTCCAACCCTACCAGGAGATTCATTTAGATCTAAAATCCCGTCCGATGTTAACGCATTTTCTAATCCACTTATTTGGGTAAGGTTTGGCGTTCCACCAACTGCTATAACTATATTTTCTGCAAAAAAAAGACTGTCACCAACTTTGACCTCATTTTTATTCACAACAACTGCACTACCTTTTATTAGTTCTACTCCACTAGTCTTCAATAGGTTTTCGTAAATTTTTTCTAATCTACTAATTTCGCGATTTTTTTGAGAGGTCCAGATTCCAATTTCATGAGTAATTTCAGAGGGTTCAAGTCCAACCCAACCGAAATTTTCTGTCTGAAAAATAGTATTTCCAATTTCTCCCGCATACATCATTAGTTTTTTAGGAATGCATCCACGGATGACGCATGTGCCCCCAAATCTATGAGATTCAATTATGGCAACCTTAGCGTTGTATTCAGCAGCTCGACGAGCGCATGCAACTCCTCCTGAACCTCCTCCTATAACCAACAAATCAAACTTCGCAGACAAACTTCCACCCTAGTGATAGTATTAAATAGATTATGTTATGAATATTATAGACACCTTTAGATATCTCGTTTCACTTGAAGAGCACAAACATTTTAGTCGTGCCGCCCAGGCCTGTCATATAACGCAGCCAGCTCTTTCAAATGCTTTGAAAGCTCTTGAAGAGGAAATGGGCGTAAAAATTGTCAACCGAGGTAGAAATTATCAGGGATTAACAGCTGAAGGTAGACAAGTTTTGGCCTCTGCCTATCAGGTGTTACATGAAATTGGCAAGTTAAAGTCTGAAATAAATAGTCAAAAATCAGCCCCTATAGGCAATTTAATTATTGGATCAATACCTAGTACACTTCCAGTTGCCTCTCAATTTGCAGCAAGTATATTTGGGGAGTTCGATGGCTTAAAACCTACTGTGCGTTCTATGACTTCTCATGATCTTGAGTTATCTCTAGAAAATCTTTCTGTTGATATTGCTTTTGGATATACAGAGAGGCCAACCGTCCATATGCAAGAGTTACGTGTGATTCCGCAGTACGGGGAAAAATATTTTTTTATAAAAAGAAATGTGTCCTCTGATAGTTTTGGACCTATCAGTTGGAAGGAGGCGGCAAGAAGCAAACTTTCCCTTTTGACTCCTGAAATGCATAACAGAAAGCTGATAGATATTTTTTTTAAGAAAAATAACGTTGAAATTGAACCTGTGATGCAGACGGACTCCATTTTCAGTTTACTTCTCTCCGTTCAATCTTCGGACGTGGCAACTATCTTATCAGGCCCTACGGCAAAGTTTGCAAAAATTAACAAGGAACTCTCGGTAAGAGAGTTAACAGACCCAGCGGAGAGTACCGCTATTGGGATAATGATTCCCTCAAGTAACAGGTTATCAATTGTGCAATGCGCAGCTGAAGAATTTGCCTCTTCACATAAGTGGGCTAAAATTTTGGGTGATATTTCAATGCCTTAGGGAAAACGTGTATATTTTTAAAATTTAAGGATTGATTCATAAATTAAATTAGACAGATGGAGCCTTAAGGCATAAATTATAAGAAGGTGGATAAAAGAGGGCTCTCATGAACCAGCAGTCTGACGTTGTAGACGTTGTTCAAAAAATCGATATTACTAAGATTTCTAAAAAGCGTAAGAAAGACAGAATCAAAAAGAAGGGAACACAGCCGGACCCTAAATGTGTAGCTGAGATCGAAACATTACTTACTCAAGAAAATTTAAAAAGAAGAGATCTTCTTATAGAGAACTTGCATGTTGTGCATGATCACTTCGGGTGTTTGAGGGAGAAGCACTTGGTGGCACTCGCTCATTTGTCAAAGCTACCAATGGCTGAAGTGTATGAGGTAGCGTCCTTTTATCACCATTTTGATATTGTTAAAGATGAGCAAGACGTTTGGGACTTAACGGTTAGGGTTTGTGACGGAGTTAGTTGTGAGTTAGCAGGGGCCCAGGGCCTTTTTGCAAAGATTGGTGAGTTTGTCTCGGATAATACTAGGGTTATAAAGGCCCCTTGTGTTGGGCGTTGTGAACAAGCCCCCGTAGCAGTTATTCATCAAAATCCAATACCGTTTGCTAAACTGGACACTGTTCTAAACGCGGTAAAAACGGGGCAAAAATTTCATCCAAAAACTGCTCTAGAGATATCGAAAGCTCAAGAGTTTAAACCTGCAGATTATGCAGAAAAAAGCCTTCCCACTTTGGATGATGAATCGAGTATAGGGGATCCTTTAGTTATTGATTTTGCGAAATACGTGGCCAGTGGCGGGTATGAATTGAGTAGAAGGATCGCGAAGGGAGTAATAATCGGAGATAAAGTGATCGAGGAGTTGGATAATTCCGGAATACGTGGTTTGGGTGGAGCAGGTTTCCCAGTTGGGCGAAAATGGAGAATAGTTAGAGATCAGCCAGGTGAGAAACTTATGGCTTTGAATCTTGATGAAGGAGAACCTGGTACCTTCAAGGATAGAACCTACCTGGAGAGAGACCCTCACAGATTTTTAGAGGGTGTCCTTATAGCGGCGACTGTCGTTGGAATTAAAAAATGCTACATTTATTTGCGAGATGAATATCATGGGTGCAGGGAACTTCTGGACAGGTCTATTGATGAGATGAAAAAAAATCTCGAATTTGACTTACCGCACTTCGAATTACGGCGGGGCGCCGGAGCATATATCTGTGGAGAAGAGTCGGCGATGATTGAAAGCATAGAGGGTAAAAGAGGCGAGCCGCGGAAACGACCACCCTACATAGCGCAGGTAGGACTCTTTGGCCAACCCACGCTTGAACATAATTTTGAGTCACTTTATTGGGTTCGAGACATCGTGGAAAAGGGAGCTGATTGGTTTTCTAATTTTGGAAAAAATGGTCGAAAAGGTCTTAGAAGCTTTAGTGTGAGCGGACGTGTAAAAAATCCAGGGGTCAAGTTAGCTCCTGCAGGAATAACGATTCAAGAATTAATTGATGAATACTGTGGCGGGATGTCAGATGGGCATAAGTTTTATGGTTACTTACCCGGAGGGGCTTCAGGTGGAATCTTGCCTGCAACAATGAATGAAATTCCTCTAGATTTCGATACTCTTCAAGAGTACGGGTGTTTTATTGGGTCAGCGGCTGTAGTCGTGTTCAGTGATCACGATAAAGCTAGAAATGTTGCACACAACATTATGCGGTTCTTTGAGCATGAGAGTTGTGGGCAATGCACTCCTTGCCGGGTAGGCACCTCGAAGTCCGCGAAATTAATGCTTGAAGAGCAGTGGAACGAGTCGCTTTTGGGTGATTTAAAACAGGTAATGACTGATGCGTCAATTTGTGGGCTTGGGCAGGCTGCGGCTAATCCGATAAATTGTGTGCAAAAATATTTCCCTAAGGAGATTGTCTAATGAACGCTCCTGAAAGTTTTTTAGAAAAATTAGAAGTAAAAACGGTAAAAATTCAGCTTAACGGCAAGTCCGTAGAGGCAAAAGATAACGAAACAATTTTAAAAGTAGCTCGCAGACAAGGTATAGATATTCCCACTCTTTGCTACAAAGATGATTACCGGGAAGATGGTAACTGTAGAGCATGCGTTGTCGAGGTCAAAGGTGAAAGAGTTTTAGCGCCAAGTTGTTGTAGGAACGTTGCTGAAGGGATGGAGATCAATACAAATAATCAGCGAGCAACACTCAGTCAAAAGATGGTTGTAGAGATGCTTCTTGCTGACGTGCCTGAGACCGGTCACAAATGGGTCTCTGATGACAAAAAACATCCGCATGGCGAACTGTCCTTATGGGCAAAAAAATTAGGAGTAGAACCGAGAAGCGAGTTGAAAGCGATCAAACGAGAGACCATTGAGCAGGATGTTTCACACCCTGCAATGTTTGTCGATTTGTCCTCTTGCATTCAGTGCGATCGTTGTGTCAGAGCCTGTCGTGAAGAGCAGGCTAATGACGTTATCGGCGTATTCGGAAGAGGGGCAGAAACAAAAATTGTTTTTGATACTGATGTATCAATGGGAAAAAGCACATGCGTGGCTTGTGGGGAGTGCGTTCAGGCGTGTCCTACTGGCGCTTTAATGCCCAAAAGCCTGATCGGAAGTCAGGTAGTTGATAAGGAAGTGGATTCTGTGTGTCCGTTTTGCGGAGTTGGATGTTTACTCACTTACAAGGTTAAAGACGAAAGAATTGTTGCGGTAGATGGTCGGGATGGTCCGGCTAATCACAAAAGGTTGTGCGTTAAGGGAAGGTTTGGTTTTGATTATGCTCATCATCCTGAGCGCTTGAAAAAGCCATTAATACGAAGAAAGGGAGTAAAAAAGGACGTCGAGCACATCGCAGGTAAAACTCATTGGCAAGATATTTTTAGAGAAGCCTCCTGGGAGGAAGCTCTCTCCCTGGCAAGCGGAGGGTTAAAAAGGCTTAAAGACAAAAATGGAAAAGGAGCGCTTGCAGGATTTGGTTCAGCAAAAGGAAGTAATGAAGAGGCTTATCTTTTTCAAAAGCTCGTACGAACAGGGTTCGGTAATAATAACGTTGATCACTGCACTCGGCTATGTCATGCATCAAGTGTGGCAGCGTTGCTCGAGGGGGTTGGCTCTGGTGCGGTCAGCAACCAGGTAGCCGACGTCGAAAAAGCAGAAGTAATTATGATTATAGGTTCAAATCCCACTGAAAATCATCCTGTTGCTGCCACCTGGATGAAGAATGCGGCTAGGAATGGCACGAGAATAATATTGGCAGATCCGAGGCTTACAAGTATTTCCCAGTATGCATGGCGTTCATTACCTTTTAAATCTGGGGGAGACATCGCCTTATTGAACGGAATGATCCATGTCATCATTGCAAATGATTTAGTAGATAAAGAGTTTATTGAGGAACGAGTCAACAATTTTAACGAATTGAAAGAGCGTGTTGCGGACTTCACGCCTGAAAAGGCATCAGAAGTTTGCGGAATATCCCCGGAAGTCATATGCGAAGTAGCCATAGAATTTGCGAAGTCGAAAGGGTCGATGATTCTTTGGGGTATGGGGGTAAGTCAGCATGTTCACGGCACTGATAATGCGCGATGTTTGATTGCCCTTTCAACTATAACAGGGCAAATTGGCAAACCCGGTACTGGTCTCCATCCGTTACGAGGTCAAAATAATGTTCAAGGCGCAAGTGATGCAGGCTTAATTCCAATGATGTTGCCAAACTACCAAAAGGTTAACGATGTTGATAAACGTAAATGGTTCGAGTCATTTTGGGAAACTGATTTACACGATAAACCGGGATTTACCGTAACGGAAATTATGGATAAAGTATTTGCTGACGAGTCCGACGCTGACAAAATCCGGGGACTATATATTATGGGAGAGAATCCTGCAATGAGTGACCCTAACCTCAATCATGCTCGGTCAGCTCTTGCACATTTAGAGCATCTCGTGGTTCAGGATATATTCATGACAGAAACAGCGTGGTTAGCAGACGTTATCTTGCCAGCATCTGCATGGCCAGAGAAAAATGGAACAGTTACAAATACTGACAGAATGGTCCAAATGGGTCGAAAGGCAATTGAGCCACCCGGTGACGCTAAAGAAGATTTATGGATAATTCAAAAGATGGCTAACGGGTTGGGGTTGAACTGGGACTATACGGGGCCAGAATGCGGTGTTGAAGCAGTGTATGACGAAATGCGTCATGCTATGAAGGACTCTATTTGGGGGATCACTTGGAAAAGATTGATGGACGAGGGAAGTGTGACTTATCCATGCTACTCTGAAGATAAGCCTGGAGAATCTGTAGTTTTCACAGATGGATTTCCAACCAAAGACGGAAAAGTTAACTTAGTCCCCGCAAATCCGGGAATGCCTGATGAAAAACCAGACGTGGATTTCCCTTTTGTATTAATAACTGGTAGGCAATTAGAGCATTGGCACACAGGAAGTATGACTCGAAGAGCGACTATTTTAAACGCAATAGAACCGGGTCCGACGGCTTATTTGAACAGCAGGGATATGGAGCAACTCGGTCTAATTCCAGGAGATAGTGTCAAGCTTTCGTCCCGAAGGGGTAACATTAAAGTTTTGATACGACTAGATAATGGAACGCCGAATGGTAACGTATTCATGTCTTTTGCATATCGAGAAGCTGCAGCGAATTTACTGACTAATGCTGCATTAGATCCCGTTGCCAAGATTCCTGAATTTAAATATTGTGCTGTTAAAATAGAGAAAGTTTAGGGGTTTATCAACCCACTTTTGATAGCAATAAGGGCTAGTTCTGTTTGGTTAGATACATTTAACTTTTGTTTTATGTTGTACAAATGTGTCCCAACGGTTCTTGGAGAAAGGTGTAAGGTTTCTGCGATTTGATTGACCGTTTTGCCGTTAGCAAGCGCCATAAAAACATCAAATTCCCGCTCAGACAGAACTTCTACCGGACTTGATTCGCCACCCATTTGACTCACTGCGATTTTTTGGGCAATTGATGGCTCGATATACATACTTCCAGAGTAAATTTGTCGAATCGCTTTAATTAGTTCCTCTGCAGCGCCCCTCTTTGAAAGGTAGCCGTTCGCTCCAGCTTTCAAAGAGCGTTTTGGATGTATTGCATCCTCGTGCGCAGATAAAATTAAGATCTTCGGAGATCTGTCTTTACTGACTATACGAGAAATTGTCTCTAGCCCTCCTATCCCAGGCATCGAAAGATCCATAACAATCAAGTCGGCCGTAAGAGTATTTAAAAGTTTTATGACTTCTTCACCACTTTCTGCTTCGCCGGCAACTTCAATATCTTTTGTGTCTTGAAGCAGTAATTTGAAACCCATCCTTACAACCGCGTGATCATCAGCAAGAATGACACTAATTTTGTTCATATGTTATTTCCACAAAATATTCATACCTTTATAAATCAATATCTTTAATCTTCGCAGAAGGAACTATCGAAGAGATTTTTGTTCCAGTGCCACTGGGCGATTCAACATTAAATTTCCCACCTAGGTTTTGAATTCTATCTCGCATTCCTCGTAGTCCAAATCTATTTGTTTGGTTGATTTTTTCAGATGAGATTCCTTTCCCGTCGTCCACTACGCTCAGTGCAAGATCACCACTGTCTTTAGATAGTTCCAATGTTATCGAGATATTCTTTGCGCCTGAATGTTTTACTGCGTTACTAACACATTCTTGAACAACTCGAAATAGCGATATTTCAACTTCTCTGGGCAAAGCCATGGGCTCAGTTTTTAGACTAAACATAATATTTTCATGAATCGTTTGCCAATCCTCAACTGCTTCTTCTAAAGTCTCCTGGAAACCAAATTTTTCGAGGGAAATCGGCCTTAAGCCCTTGATGATATTATGAACCGCATCATAAATTTGTCCAGAAATTGAAACGATAGTTTTACTATTGTTGTAAATCTTTACATCAAGTTCATCTTTGCGGTTAGCCATTGATTGAGCAATACTCTTGATAGCGGTTACATATTGTCCCAGCTCATCATGCAGTTCCATCGCTAATGCTTTTCGTTCCTCCTCCAGTCTGGATTGCACTAGAACTGCAAGTTCTTTATTTTTCTCTAATTCACGCTTAGTTTTTTCGGCAACTCTTCTTTCCTTTATATCTCGCATAACTAAAAGAACACCTAGAACATCATTTGTCACTGGTTCGATTATTGGGGTAATTTTCTCAGACACTTCAATTATTTTCCCAAAACGTGTGATTCTTGTCGTATCGTAATTTTCAATCGGAACGGAGTTTTGAACATCAAAAAACTTCCGTTCCATCTCTTCGTGCAAATGTAGCGGAAACAAATTTTCCACATGAATTCCTAAGAATGCGGCATCAAAATACCCAAAAAGTTTTTCTGCAGCAGGGTTCGCAAAGATAATCATTCCTGTTTTGTCTGCAATAATGAGTGCGTCGGTTGATTGTTCGATAGCGAGTGCGAGCTTACGATTTTCTTTCAAGCCCTGTTCTATAGCATTTGCCATCTGATTAAAACCTGCTGTTACATTGTTGAACTCTGTTACGCTATACGAAGGCAGTCGCGTTTGAAAATCTCCTTTTTGCATTTTGTTTAATCCATTTACGATATCTTTAATGGGATTTAATGCCTTTCCGATTATCCAAAATACTAATAAATTTACAAAAACAAAGAAAAATAATCCTAGAATTGCCAATTCTCTAAGATCATCCCAGGCATCCAAAATTGCCCGGGAGGGGTTTGGTATGACTTCTACGGTCAACGCTTGTGCTGGAATTACAAATGGTTCAACTTTTGGAGAGACTAAGTCTGAAAACCATTTGGGTGCATTTCTTCCAGCTTTATATTTGCTAGGGGGGGAGTCATAAATGAGATCACCAATGCTATTGAACATGCGTACTTCATGTGCTCTTATTCTTCCGAGATTTTTTAAAAAGTTTTTCAATGCGTCTTCCCTGTCTTTTCCGAGTGATAATAGTTGTGCTCTTGCAAGAAAATATGGGAGAAGCTGATTGGCAACTTTTGTACCTGCTGTGATTTCTTCCTGAATTTGCTGCTTAGCATCTCGTAATTGGATTGCAGTTGTTGACCCTATAAAGACTAACATCAGCAGGGTAATCAATATATTGATTTTTACGCGTAGACTCATAATAACTCTATACGAACTTTTTCTAGTGCGTCTGTTAACGCTTTTTTTAATTTTGAATTAAAGGCATCATGCCCCGCATTTTTTACAAGTTCAATCTCTGAGTTTTTCAAATGAGAATGTAATTTCAAAGCGTTTTTTTTTGGACATATTGGATCATCTAACCCTTGAATAATAAATACTTTCTTTCCCTCCAAAATACTGCAGTTATTGATTAATTCACCGTCATCAAGGAAGCAATTATTTTTTAGGTAGTGTAGATGAATTCGCATTCGATTGAGTGCTTTTACTTCAGATATGGTTCTTTCTTCTTTTTCTGGTTTATCTAGGTTAGACCGTATGAGTTTTAAATTTTCTTCGGAGAGCTCCATTCCTGCGCGTTCTAAGTTCTCCCATCTTTTGGTAGCGTCAACACTTTTTATGCGATTTTCTCCGAATATTGTGTCATGGTAATACTCCAAAATATTCATATCTTTTGGAACAATCCTATGAAGGTCTGCGAACGTATTTGGAAATTTTTGCTTACCCATATCGTTTATAAACCAATCTATCTCTTCTTTTGTACCTAAAAAAATGCCTCTTAGAATTAAAGCATGAACTTTATCAGGAAAGGTCATTGCATATTTTAACGCCAGCGTTGAGCCCCATGAACCACCAAAAATAACCCAGGAGTCTACCCCAATTTTTTTTCGTATTTTTTCAATATCTAATATTAGGTCGTCTGTAGTATTATTTACTACGCAGCCGTTTGGAGTGCTTTTGCCACATCCTCTTTGATCTATGAACGTAGCGAACCAGAGGTTAGCATCAAAAAAAGATTTTGATGCTTCAGAATATCCACTACCTGGGCCACCATGCAAAAAAACTACGGGAATACCCTGCCTAGATCCGATTGTTTCGAAGGCTATTTTATGAGTTTCGTCAACTTTTAAAAACTGTACTTGTGTCATCTAATTATTGAATACGTTATAAAGAAATTTTAATGATTTTCATTAATGGTTAATCGTTGATAACTTGATTTAATTTGAACCCACTATTGCGATTATACGTGGGTGGCCGGTGTATTTCGGTTGCAAATTTTAAAAGAAAGGAGAAAAACTATGTGGACAAAGCCTACAGCTACTGATCTTCGTTTTGGTTTCGAAGTTACTATGTACATTGCTGCTAAGTAATTTTACCTTACGAGTTCGCCCGTGCTCTTCTGGGCACGGGTTTTTATTTAGGAGAATGGAAATTGATCATTAGAGTTTTAGGTTCAGCCGCAGGTGGTGGCTTTCCCCAGTGGAATTGCAATTGTAATAATTGTTTGAGTGTTCGAGCAGGCAAGCCGGGTTATACAGCTAGAACGCAATCTTCTATTGCCGTCTCCTCTAATGGACAAGACTGGTTGTTATTTAATGCGTCGCCCGACATTTTGACGCAACTAAAGATGGCTGGTTCGAGACTTCAGCCCGCAAAAACCGTTAGAGATTCAGGAATAAAAGCAATAGTCTTAATGGATGCTCAGATTGATCACACCACGGGTTTATTTATGTTGAGAGAATCATCTGGTCCTCTAACAATCCACTCAACCAAAGAAGTGAGGGGAGATTTGTCAGCAGGAAATCCAATCTTTAATGTGTTGGATTTTTATTGCAAGGTAAATTGGGTCGAAATTGATTTAAATAATTCATCTGAGACCAAAATTTCTGAAGTAAAAGGAATAACACTGAATTTTATGACCTTAAAAAGCGAGGCGCCTCCGTTTTCTCCCTTTAGGGGAAAACCTAGACCTGGAGATAATGTTGGTGTTCAAATTACTGACGAAAATTCCGGCAAAAAAGTTTTTTATGCTCCTGGACTTGGCTCCATTGAGGAACATCTTGTTAACCCAATGAAGTCATCAGATTTGCTTCTAGTAGATGGAACTTTTTGGACAGATACAGAGATGATTGATAACGGTCTCTCAAAGAAATTAGCTAGAGAAATGGGGCACAATCCGCAAAGCGGGCCTGGGGGAATGATCGAGAATCTGAGTCACATAACAGGTCCAAGGAAAGTTTTGATTCACATCAACAATTCAAACCCAATACTTAATGAGATGTCTGAGGAACGAAAAATACTCGAGAAAAATGATATTGAAGTATCCTATGATGGGATGGAAGTTCTTTTATGACGCAACGTTGAATAATTTTTTACGAGAGAAAATGATGCAAAGCAAAACTGTATTGATGGAATTAGAAACAGTAAACTCGTCTGACACGCAAAAGCCATGGACTATGGAGGAGTTTGAAGATCTTTTGAAACAAAAAGGTACGAGCTACCATATTTACCACCCATTTCATGTGATGATGGCAGAGGGTAAACTTAGTAAAGAACAGTTACAGGGTTGGGTGGCCAATCGATTTTATTATCAAATCAGTATTCCGGTGAAAGACGCCGCAATTTTGTCAAACTGTCCTCATCCTGAGATTAGAAAAGAATGGATACAAAGAATCTTAGACCACGATGGATTTGAAGACGACGCTGGAGGAATTGAGGCATGGATTGGATTGGGAAAGGCAGTTGGACTTTCTCGAGAGGAGGTTGTGAGTTTAAAATTTGTTGCGCCCGCAGCCCGTTTTGCCGTGGATGCATACGTTAATTTTGCAAGGCGTGCGTCCTGGCAGGAGTCGATTGCTTCAAGCCTGACAGAGCTTTTTGCTCCTCATATTCACCAGCAAAGGCTAGATACCTGGCCCGAGAAATATCCATGGGTTGATGCTGAAGGAATGAAGTATTTTAAATACCGTCTTGGTCAAGCACGCAGAGATGTTCAACATGGGCTTGAGGTTACGAAGACATTTTTTAGCCAATCGAGAGCACTTCAAGAAAAGGCCCTGGAAATTCTTCAGTTTAAGCTTGATGTTCTCTGGGCTCTTGCCGATGCTATTATGCTCCAACAATGCGAAATAGAAATCAAAGGGGCAAAGTTAAAATGAGTGGTCCCGCTAAGGATGATATACCTTGTCTTTCAAAATTGTATCGGTTGCAGTGGGAAAAGGCGCAGGATGCGTATGTTCTTCTTTACCCGGAGGGTATGGTGAAATTAAACGAGAGTGCGGGAGAGATATTAAGCAGAGTGGATGGTACTAAGTCTATTTCGTCCATTACGGAAGAGCTCGAGAAGAAATTCGGGGTATCTGATCTTTTAAATGATGTTCTTTCCTTCGTTGAATTGGCAAGCCAACAAGGTTGGTTGATATCAGACAATGCAAATAGAGAGGAAAAAGTTGACGACAAGTAGAGAAGGAATAGATCCACCACTTTGGTTGCTTGCAGAAGTAACGTACAGATGTCCGTTACATTGTGTGTTTTGTTACAACCCAGTTGATTATGCAAAACAACATAAGGAGTTGACCACCGATGAGTGGTTAAGTGTGCTTAATCAGGGTAGAGAGATGGGAGCCGCCCAGTTAGGTCTTTCAGGTGGAGAACCGCTGTTGCGAGATGATCTAGAGGTTATCGTTAAAGAGGGAAGGAAGCTTGGTTATTACATTAATTTGATTACATCAGGTATCGGGTTGAGTGAAGCCCGAATTAAGGATTTAAAAGAGGCCGGGGTAGATCATATTCAGTTGTCTTTCCAGGATAGCACTCGGGAAATGAATGACTTTTTGTCTAGTACAAAAACGTTTGATTTGAAAAATAAAGTTGCCAGACTTATCAAAAAATATGAGTATCCAATGGTTTTGAATTGTGTTTTGCACAAGCTTAACATTGACCATATAGAAGAGATTCTCAGTATGGCGGAGTCAATGGGAGCAGAGTATGTCGAACTGGCAAACACACAATTTTATTCATGGGCTAGTTTAAATAAAAAGCAATTGATGCCGACCAAAATGCAACTTGAGAAGGCAGAGTCTGTTACAAAAAAATTTCGCGACAGGCTAGGGAATAAAATGAAAATTTATTTTGTAATGCCTGATTATTACAGTACGCGGCCAAAAAAGTGTATGAATGGATGGGGTAACGTCTTCGTAACAGTTCAGGCTGATGGAACCGTTCTGCCATGTCACGTTGCTAGTATGTTGCCAAATATTGAATTCGAGAATATCAAGAGCGCTTCCTTAGAGTCAATTTGGTACGATTCTCCCTCGTTTAATCTTTTTAGAGGGGATAGTTGGATGAAAGAGCCTTGCAAAACATGTCCTGAGAAGGAAAATGATTTGGGAGGATGCCGTTGTCAAGCTTACATGCTTGCTGGAGACCCTACTTTAACAGACCCCATATGTGATAAAAGTCCTCATCATCATATCGTTAAGCAGGTTGTTAAAGATGCTGAAAACTTTTCACCTGAAGAAAAACCGATTATTTTTCGAACAGATGGTGAGTCTCGAAGACTGATTTCAGAGAAAAATGCTGGCAGTTTAAATATTGAAGAATCTAGGTTATTCGAAGATGGTGTTGTGGCAAGTTCTGATAAATCTCGTGTAGGTAGTATCTAAGTTATTGAAAATGTTTGCTTAGATGACTGAAAACTCCTTTGCTATTGAATTAACCGATGTCACAAAACGCTATGCAGATACATTGGCAACTGATTCTATATCCTTTAGGGTGAAGGAGACAGAATTTTTTGGTCTGTTGGGCCCTAATGGTGCCGGTAAAACAACCACAATCAACATGATGGCCTCAATTTTGAAACCAACCGAGGGTGAGGTGCGGATTTTCGGGGTTGATGTTAAAAAACAACCGGTAGAAGTAAAAAAAATTATCGGCCTTGTTTTTCAAGACTCTGCATTAGATCGGCAATTAACAGTCAGAGAAAACCTTATCTTTGCGGGTATGTTGCATGGTTTAAAAAAAGATTTGATAGAGAAACGATTAATTGAATTTTTGACTTTGTTTGGTCTTAAGGATAAAAAAGACAAACCTGTTGGGTCGCTATCTGGCGGGCAACGACGGGGGGTTGATATAGCTAGAGGAGTAATCCATCATCCGCGGGTCCTGTTTCTCGATGAACCCACAATAGGCTTAGACGTTTCGGCCCGAGTGAGAATTTGGCGATTTATTCACAAATTGCGAAAATCTAACAAGATCACCGTTGTTCTTACGACACATTATCTTGAGGAAGCGGAAAGCTGTGACAATGTATGTTTTATCGACAAGGGAAAGATTGTTTTAGCTGGAAAACCCGACGCTCTTGTCAAAGAATTCGATTCCGAAATTCTTGAAATTGAGTCGTCAGATATTGATGGGTTGTACCCTTCTCTTGAAGCTTTTCTTGGTGAGGGCAGGGTTGATTTTAAAACTGCATATTTCAAAGTAGCCAAAAACAAAGAAACATTTGTTTCTCAAAAACTTGATCAAATAAAAAATGAATTTTCCAGTAGCGTGACGAGAGTTTCTATTCGTCCAATCAATCTGAATGATGTTTTTCTTTGGGTTAATACATGAGTTTCTTTAAACCCGTATATGCTGTTATTCAAAGGGATTTGATTAAATTTTCTAGACAGAAAGGCAGAGTACTGTCTTCTTTGGTGAGACCGCTTATTTGGTTAGTGGTAATTGGTGCCGGATTTAATTCTATTGTCGTTACAGGCGGGAATGATTATTTTGAATTTTTGGTACCTGGTGTTCTAGGAATGACAATATTGTTCGGAGCACTGTTAGGTTCTCTCTCTATGGTGTACGAAAAGGAGTCTGGAGTGATGAGGATGATTCTTGTCTCCCCTCTGACGCACAGGAGAATTGTATTTGCAAAAATGGCTGCTGCCACGTGTTCGGCGATTATACAGGCTACGTTATTGATAGCCGTGCTTTTAGCTCTGGGTTACATAGATTTTTCTGTAGATTGGCTTTTAGTAGCAGTTGGAATCTCGATCCTCGCTGTCACTTGTTCAGGAATTGGTATGCTAGTCGCAGCATTTTCAAAAACGCTTGATAACTTCGCAGCAATCATGAATTTTGTGATTTTCCCAGTTTTCTTTTTGTCTGGGTCACTCTATCCAATTACCAATTTACCGTATGCATTAAAACTACTAGCTCAGGCAAATCCTTACACATATGGCGTTGATATCCTAAAGCATGGAATACTTGTTCCTAATGGAGGGACGTCTGACATCTCCTTGATTGTCAGTTTTTTAGTTTTAATTGGATTCACCGTAGCGGCATTTTTTATTGCAAGTTGGCGTTTCTCCCTGGAAGACACTACATCTATCTGGTTTCCACGTCAGAGAAAAAAGTAGGCATTGCAGAGTTAATTTTTAAAAAAACCTCAAAAATAAGGGTTTATACTGACTATTTTTTAAAAAAAGTACATTTCTCTGTTAAACTGTTGTGCATTGCAATATGTAGGAAAAATTGTGGAAAAAATAGTGATTGTAGGAGGTGGTGCTGCTGGGTTGGAGTTAGCAATTAAGTTGGGGCGAAAATTGGGTGGCACTGACATTGCAGAAATCCTACTGTTGGATAAAGAAAGAATCCACTTTTGGAAACCTCATCTACATGAATTGGCAACTGGTTCCATTTCACTTGATAGTCATTGCGCAGATTATCTTTCTCTAGCACGCGAAAATAATTTTTCATTTTACGAAGCTGAAGTAAATGGTATAGACCGGGAAAAAAAAGTTGTTCGTGTTAAACCGAATTTCGATGAAAACGGACGAGAATTAACACCTACGTGCGAAATTCCTTATTCTAAGTTAGTTTTAGCTATTGGCAGCAAATCGAATGATTTTGGAGTTTTTGGAGCGAAAGAGTTTTCTTTTAGCCTTGATTCATTCAATGATGCCGTTTCATTTCAAAAAAACTTAGTAAATGCATTTTTAAGAGCAAGTGCGATGATTAACCAGGGCAAAAAGCTAGGTGAGGAACAACTAAAGATTGCTATAGTCGGTGCTGGCGCAACAGGCGTTGAATTAGCGTCAGAGTTAAGTAACGCAATGCATACGTTAGCGGCATACGGTTATAAAGCGGTGGAAAAACAATGCGAACTTCAAATTACTGTAATTGAGGCAAGCGAAAGAATTCTTAAAAACCTTCCTGAGGGTATTTCGGAAAAGGTCAATTCGATTTTAAGAAAGCGAGGAGTCAAAGTTCTTAAGAATTCAAATGTAACGAGAGTGTCTGAAAAGGGGCTGTCGTTGAGCACCGGTGAGTTTATTCCTGCTGAGTTAGTTGTATGGGCTGCGGGGATAAAGTGCGCAAGTTTTTTATCTGGTATTGGGCTTGAAACGAACGAGTTAAATCAAATAATTACCAACACAAAACTTCAATCAATTGGTGATAAAAATATCTACACGGTTGGTGATTGTGGTTGCGTTCCATGGATTGATGGCCCTTTGCCATTTGTTCCGCCCAGAGCTCAAGCAGCTAGCCAACAAGCTAAGTATTTGTCAGATCAATTTCAAAGTGAGCTCAATGGTAAAGAGAGTAAACCATGGAGATACATTGATTTCGGTTCGTTGGTTTCCTTAGGCAGATACAGTACAGTTGGAAGTTTGATGGCGGGTTTTTCTAACAAAGCATTTTTTTTAGAAGGGGTTTTTGCAAAATTCATGTATGTAATGCTTTACAAGATGCACGAGTATTCAGTGCGCGGTTTTTTTAAAACATTACTTCTAAACATCAGTAGAGGTTTTTTTTCGCAAACAAAATCGCGAATAAAATTACATTAAAAAATTTCTTGCGTAGGGTTAAATTCGTTCTCCGAGGTAGAACCACTCCTGGCCAGGCTCAGCGTTTTGGTTAGGAAATACAATGAAACAGTCTTTTGGTGCTCTTAATTCTTTTCCTTGTTCATTTATGCTGATAATTTCATTTTTCTCGATTTTCATAAATGTTTTCCAGTTTTTGGTAAATTTGTCGCCTTGTGAAATTTTGTCGATAACATCGAAAAGGCTTATGTAGTTTACTTTTCGACTCTTTACCACCGAATTCGGTCTTCCGTCAGTCATGCGAAGAAACCTCAAAATATTCAAAATAGCGTTTTCTCCAACAAGGGGAGCAGAGACTTCTTCGTGTTGTCCGCATTCTAAAGTAATAGCCAACGCTCCCTTACTGCGGGCATATTCAGTCGTACCGTCTCCATATTTCTCGTCATAGTTCAAGGAGAATGGCGGGTTCAATACGCGATCTCTTTTTCTTCTGTTTTGCACTCCCCGGGTGTAAGTTTCGCTCCAGTTTGCAATGACGGTTTTAACATCTAAAGCTGATACAAGTTGAGTCTCGGATGTGTAAACTTTTTCTTCGTTTGCGACGAAAGCCTTTTTATCTCCTGAGGTGTTTCCTATTAAAGCGAACGGCTCTACACCATTTAAGAAAGAGTGAAGGTCAAGTAATATGTCGCATTCCTCTAGAATCGGGCATAAGATATCGTTAAGTTCGTCTTCAAAATCATTTCTGGTGGGACCTTTCGGGTAGAAAGCTCTATTTAAGTTTCTATCGCCATTGCGCGTGCCTCTCATAGCAGCTAAAGGGTTGCTTATGGGTACAAAGGTGACTTTCCCTAAAGTTATGTTAACTAATTGATTTTGAATGCGATTTATAACATTATTGATTGCCAAAGTACCGCAACATTCATTACCATGAACTCTTCCCAGAACTAATACCTTTGGGCCTGGTTTTAAACCAAAAAAAGAGTGGGTTTCTATGTGAAGATGGTTTATCATAAATACTTTTTTCAGGATTCCAGCGTTATTAGGAGTCTAACGTATAAGGTTATATCTAGGGAGTGATTGTTGAATATTCATGAATATCAAGCAAAAGAATTGTTAGCTCGTTTTGGAGTGACGGTTCCACAGGGGCGAGTTGCATATACAGCTGAGCAGGCATCTTTTGCTGCAAGTGAGCTAGGAGGTTGGCATTGGGCAGTAAAGGCTCAAATTCACTCTGGTGCACGTGGAAAGGCCGGTGGTGTAAAACTATGTAAAACTTACAACGAGGTTCAAGAGGCGGCCGCAGAGCTTTTGGGTAACAGGCTTGTAACGGTTCAGACAGGCTCGGAAGGCAAGTTATGCGAGAGAGTTTATATCGAAGTTGCGGAACCTTTTATTAAAGAATTGTATTTGGGTTTTGTTCTAGACAGAAAAGCCGAGCGCATACGTGTAATAGCATCCGCCGAAGGGGGGATGGAAATAGAGGAGCTTGCTGAATCTGCACCAGAGAAAATCTTGCAGGTTTTGGTTGAACCTGCAGTTGGTTTACAACAATTTCAAGCTAGAGAATTAGCATTTGGGTTGGGTTTGAATATCAAGCAAGTCCAGCGGGCCGTTGGGATTATTATGGGAGCTTACAGAGCTTTTAGAGACAAGGACGCAGAAATGTTGGAAATTAACCCAATGGTTGTAACGCAAGATGATCGGGTGGTTGCTTTGGATGCGAAAATGTCGTTTGATGAAAATGCACTTTTTAGGTTGCCAGATATTTCAGAAATGAAAGACTTAGCCCAGGAAGACCCGCGGGAGGCCGAAGCAAGTCAGCACAACCTAAACTACGTTGGTTTAGACGGAAATATAGGATGTATCGTCAACGGAGCAGGACTAGCAATGGCGACTATGGATACAATAAAATATGCCGGGGGCAATCCAGCAAATTTTCTAGATGTTGGGGGTGGAGCATCTCCAGAAAGAGTAGCAAACGCTTTTAAACTTGTTCTTTCAGATAGTAATGTTGCTGTGATTCTAGTGAATATTTTCGCAGGTATAAACCGTTGCGATTGGATTGCAAAAGGAGTGGTGGATGCTGCAAAAGATCTCAGAGTTCCACTCGTAGTCCGATTAGCGGGAACCAACGTCAAAGAGGGGCAAAAAATTATAGATGAATCAGACTTGCCAATCATCAAAGCCGATACGTTATTGGAGGCCTGCATTAAGGCTGTTGAACAAGTTAAATAAACAAACTCAGTCTAATAGGATGTGAAGCGATGAGTATATTAATCGATGAAAAAACCCCTATAATCGTACAAGGATTTACTGGGGATAAGGCCACTTTTCATGCAGATGAAATGATTAAATATGGCAGCAATGTTGTTGGTGGGGTCACACCTGGAAAAGGTGGCAACACCCATTTAGGAAAGCCCGTTTTTAATACTGTTAAGGAGGCTGTGTCTTCAACAGGAGCACAAGCAAGTTTAGCTTTTGTGCCACCCTCATATTCCGGGGATGCTTTAATGGAAGCTGCAGATGGAGGTTTGAGGTTAGTTTGTATTATTACTGATGGGATACCTTCGCAGGATATGATGCGAGTAAAACGATTTTTGAGAAGGTATCCAAAAGAAAAACGGACAATGGTTGTGGGGCCAAATTGTGCGGGAATCATCTCAGCAGGTAAGGCAATGTTAGGTATTATGCCCGGACATATTTATAAAAAGGGGTCCATTGGTATCGTATCAAGGTCTGGAACATTAGGATATGAAGCCGCAGAGCAAGTCTCGAACGTTGGGCTTGGGGTGTCAACATCAGTAGGTATCGGTGGAGACCCGATCAATGGTTCTTCTTTTT
>CACIGF010000002.1 GCA_902586195.1 uncultured beta proteobacterium
ACTGAGCACTTTCATCCAGAGTGACTCAAATAAGCCTTTCCAACTTGCAAACCCGTGCAACTCGACAACAACAAGATTCGCTATAAAAATCAAAGTATACAACACCAAAATGACAGCAGTAGCTCTCTGTAAAATCCAATCACTTAGTCCGTTGTGGGCAATTACACCCCCATTTACCAACCCCGCGCGTCGCTCACTCATCAAATAAACCTAGAATAATTTCGTTATAGCCCAATAAATCATCAATCCACTAGTTAATAGAGCGGTAATAATTACGATAATTCCCCATTTATTAGTCTCGCCTTTCTCTAACCCGATGTGAAGGTCACACATAAGATGTCTTATGCCGGCAAAGAAATGATGTATGTATGCCCAAGATACACCCATCAAAAGAATAAATATTATTGGACTCTTGAGCATTTCTATTGCCCTATCGAAACTTTGAGGTGTTTTTACGCTTTCCCCAAACAAATAGATCAGAAACGGAAGTATTAAGAAAAGACTTGCCCCACTTACTCTGTGAAGAATAGACATTATTCCGGCCGCCGGTAGGCGATAAGTTAAGATTTGGTCTATCCGTATATTTCGAAATTTTTTTCTACCCATAAAAGCGAAAATTGTATACCATTTTGTTTTGAATAACTCGTTATTGTTCCATTACTTTGCCCGCAAGTAAACCATAAAAACCAGTATTTTTGGAGTGAGATTTTGTCGACAACAAAAGAAAAAACCGTCAAGGTTAGCGTAACAGGGGCCAGCGGCCAAATCGGTTATGCTATTTTATTTCGTATTCTCAATGGAGAAGTATTTGGAAAACACGTCAAGATTGATCTTCAACTTATTGATATCAATGTAGATAAAGTCCAAAAAGCTCTCCATGGTGTAGCTTTGGAGTTAGAAGATTGTGCGTTTCCATTGTTAAACAATTTAACTTTACATTCAGATCCCCATACCGGTTTTACGGATACAGAGTATTGTTTCCTAATAGGAGCAAAACCTAGAGGACCTGGTATGGAGAGGAAGGATTTGCTCCAGGCAAATGGGCAGATATTCAAAACCCAAGGGGTTGCATTGAATGAAAAAGCCTCACGGAAAGTTAAAGTTGTTGTTGTAGGCAATCCTGCGAATACAAATGCTTATATAGCAATGATGTCTGCGCCAGATCTTTCAAAGGACAATTTTTCCGCAATGATGCGTCTCGATCACAATAGAGCCATGAATCAGGTAGCGAATAAGCTAGACTCAAATGTAAATAGACTATCAAACATTTGCGTTTGGGGAAATCACTCTCCTACTATGGTGGTAGACATTACTAATGGGTTTCTAGATGGTTCAAATAACTTAAATGATTTGCTTGATAAGGAATGGGTAGCACAGACTTTGCAACCAACCGTTGCGAAACGAGGGGCAGAAATTATCGAACAGCGTGGATTGTCATCTGCAGCAAGTGCTGCCAGTGCTGCTATTGACCATATGCACGATTGGGTTAACGGAACAACATGGACAACTATGGGAGTTCCGTCTAAGGGTGAATATGGTATACCTGAAAATATTATTTCTGGATTTCCAGTAAACTGCAAGGACGAGAGGTGTTCGATAATTCAAAACTTGGACATCAATGATGTATTGCAAAGTAAGATAGGGATTTCAATTGCGGAGCTTCAAGATGAACAGGAAAACATTAAAGGTCTTTTGTAGCAATCTTTGTTCGGGTAAGGGAAAAGCTTGTTTAACTCCATTAATTTGTAAACAATTTTGGCGATAGTTGGAAAAAATGTTGTTTTCGAAGTTATGTAAAGAATGTTCAGAAGCGGAAAAATGAATAATCTTACCTAAAGGTCTTTAGAAGGAAATTTAATGAAACAATCACCATCCTCAAAAAGAGGTAGAAGTCTTCGAAGTGCGGAATCTTTAATTAGGTTGGCTGAGGGGTTAGCGACTTCAGGAAGTCGTGCTGAGGATGTATATTGGAATAAAAAACTTGAAGCGGAAATAAAAAGAGTGATTCTAGAAAAGGATGAGATTTCGTTAAACGTAGCTTTAGATAAACTTTCAGAAAAAGAAACCAGAGCACATGAAGAACTAGCTGATGCCATAGAGGGATGTGTCGAATTTGAGAGGATTATTGTCGAAGGAAAAACATTCGACACATTGCTCATAACAGCCCCAATTTTGGCATGGTCAACTATGGGCCTAGCCAATTTTAACGTTACCCCTAAGCAACTTGAAGAAATAAGTTATTTACTTAAGAAATATGTTTTTAATCAAAAAGCCCAAATTTCTTTAGTTAACTATCTATATTCTCCTGACCAGCTTCCCGAGTCATTTATTGAAACAAGACAGTTGAAAAAAGCAATCACTCATTCATTGTTAAAAAGAGATCATCTATTACTTAATGAGGGGGAAATTAAAGAGACAGCTACATTTTTAGCTGATCAAAGACATCTTCTCGGGGTGGTAGCAGTAGCGACAGGCGAACATATATTTAGATGGCAAGCCAATTTTATGCAACCCGAAGAGATTGAGGCTTCGTGGAGAAAAGTTAGTAATGAAATATTCTCAAAGATTATGCCTCAGTGCGCTAAGGATGTTGTTCTTCCACGGGCGTATTATGTTGCTTGTAGAGACGCTGATAGGCAGCTAAGGAAATTTTCCATAAATGCATCTGTTTCTTACTTGTCATCCTCGTCGTCTGTAACTAACGAATCCCTGCTGGTTGTCATAGGCGGTTGTTATGATAGACAACTTGAAGAATACCGTATTAGTTTTTGCGACAAAAGAACCTTTGAGGTTTATCATGGCATTGTATGGCCATTATTGGGACCAGAGGATGAATACAGCGAGCTCAATGAAACTATTGAGCAGTATTTAAAGTCTTGCGGTGTGCCTGAGGTGAAATTTTTAGCGCAACGATTACCGCTCGAGTATTGCGAAGATTGTGGTTCACCGCTATATCCAAATATCGAAGGCGAGATGGTTCATACAGAGCAACCCGAAAGTGATGATTCCCAACACAGACATATCCATTAGGAATTGATGTCTAATAACTCGCGTTTACCCCGATCGTGAATTGTCGTGGCATAGCATTGTACCCATAAGCGAGTTGATACTTTTTATTCGTTAGATTTTGTATAGTTACAAAAACGTTAGTAACTTTATTCAATTCGTATTTTAACGAGCTATTAACTACAAAGTACTTTGGCAAGATTTGCGAAGAATAATCGCTATCCTTTCTAGCCGAAGATCCCATACCGCGTATTGAAAAAGCATATCTATCCTTTTTCAAGCTAAATCCAATGGATCCAAAAAAGTTTGCTCTTCTAGCGCTCTGAATTAGCGTTGACGGATTTAAACCGTCCGGAGATTGAGGGTTTTGAAAAGTAAGAGAAACATCAAAGATTTTTTTATCGGCAATATTTTTTAACGAAATTTCAAATCCCGAATTATTAAGACGAGAAAAATTTTTAGCTTTGTATCCGGCTGAGGGGTCGTAAGTAATAGGGTTATTTGTTTTAGTATCAAAGTAAAACAACCTGAACATAAGAGAATCTTTTAAAAAAGTATAACCAGCCTCGAATTGCTCATGTTCTTCAGGTAAAAGTTTAGAGTTTGTTGATAAAGCATATGCGTTTGGCGAAACAAATCCTGTGGAGTGGTTTGCATTGAAAGAATGTTCGGGTGTTATTGAATAACCAACCCCCACTAAATAGGTGATACGAGATTTAAATCGATTTGTATTGTCATTTCTAAGATTCGCTTGCAAAGCGACAGGGCCATGTTGGCTGACATATGCCAAGAATACTGATTCAAAGTCTCTACTCTTAATGCCCGATGACGAAGGGTTTCGGCTTACCGATCTTTTTTCAACCCCTAATAGAAGGTTACTATTGCCATCTAACTGAATATCATTTTGGAAAGCGACTTTATTTTCTTTTGTTACAAAAAATTGTCCGTAATTATATCGTAGTTTAATCTTCGAACTATCAAAGGAGATTTGCGCATTATTATCGTTGGCTAGATCAAAATTATATACAAAATTTATTTGTTCTTGATCCGAATTTTGTTTTGGGTTGCTACCAAAAAATGAATTATCAAAAAAAGTTTCGGAATCGGTTTTGAAGTATGTAAAGTTTGCTAAGCCATTTTTTAGACGTTTTGAAAAGCTTAGGTTAATCGTTTCGTTTTTGTGTTTGTCGTTATCATTATCTGTTGGATCAGAGGAGAATGTTTGATTAGGGTTTGTTGCTGAGAAACTAGTTGTTTGCAATAAATTTCCAGAAATTAATGCCGTTAACGAATCATCCACAGACGTATCTATGTTAAAACTTATGTTTTTAGTTCCATAGCTTCCGGTTTCAAGCCGGATCAATTTCTTAGTTCGTTCATCCGATCTATATCCAGCTTTTGTTGTACGAATATTTATTACTCCACCAATTGCTCCTTCTCCATAGACAGAGGATAAATTGCCGGGAATAACTTCTATTCTTTCAACTAAATCCAACGGTATATTTTCACCAAGAGAAGATTGAGTTAGCTCATCTCTCAAACGTACGCCATTTAACAACACTAAAACATTGCGGCTTTCCGAACCTCTTAAAAAAAAGGACGTTACGCCTCCAAGACCTCCATTGCGACCCACCTGAACGGAAGATCTGTTTTGAAGCAGATCAGCCAATGATTTAACACCAGATTGTTCAATATCTTCCCTATCGAATACAGAGATGTTCGAAAATGTTTTTGATAACCTTTGTTCTAAACCTGAGCCACTAACTGTTATGGGATCAAGTTGTGTTGCTTGCAGGTTGCATATTGTAAAAATAAGGCCGAATAGAATAAGTAAAACTGACCAAAATACGTGATACCAGATTTTCATGTTTTCTTTTCCCAGCCTAGCCCCCAAGGCTTTAAAGTTCGCAAAACGGCCGGTATCCAGGCTCCGAAGATCGATTTAAAAATCGGAAGAAACTCAACCTTCCCAAAAATGTTTATTTTCAGTGGATAAAGAGCTCTTACTTCGCTACTGTTTTGGGGAAAGCATTGGATTTTGACCAATTTCCCGTTTAACTGTTTAAGCACCGTTTCTGACAATGGAAGTGTAAAGTAAGACGGACAACTAAGCAACTATTAAATGTAAAAAAAATCTTACAGAAAGTTATTGATTCAACCTATTGCCTATCTGACATTCATAACTCTCGCCGTGTGAGGCATTATCAACATAGTATGAGTTTCTGGCACTGACGAGCACGTTAAAGTTTTATTACAGAATGGTTCCGATTTAATGGGAAATGGCATAAACCTCGGCGTGTATAATTTGTATTGCAGTATAATAATCCTAAATTGAAGATTTACTAATTACTCAATAACTAACGCTCAGCAACTAAAACTTTATAATAGAATTATAATCACAGTTGCTTTAAACAAACATCGCGCAAGAATACTTGCTCTTTCCTTTATGTTTTTATTTTTATTGACCTCGTTTTGTATTTTTTCCGGTGTATCTATTTACTTGTATAGAATTTGGGGCTCCTCATATACATTTTCGTTAGTTTCTGTAGCGACAATCTCCGCTATTATGTATTCGATGATAGGTACACTTAGCGAAAACGCTATGGATTTTTCTTTTTCAGCTCAACGAAGCCTTCTTACAGAATCTCTTTTTGGTAATACACCTATACCGGACCAGGAGAAAGATACAATTGGTCTTAGTGAGTACATAAAATCTCTTGAAAAAGATTTAATCGCCGACAGTGGGGATGTTAACAAGTGGGTGTTGCTAGCCAGGTCATACATGAAAAAACAAAATTTTAAAAAAGCATCTGACGCATATGAAGCAGCATTGAAAATAATACCGGGAGAAGTCAATTTAATGACGGAGCTTGCAGATTCACTAGCGATGGTCAACGGCGGGAATCTTAATGGAAGACCGATGAAACTAATTGCACAGGTATTGGAGGTGGAGCCCACTAATCAAAAAGCACTTGCTCTTGCTGCGACTAATGCTATGAATAACACAGAAATAGAAAACGCGATCACCTATTGGCTCAGGTTAAAGAACACCCTACCAGAAGGTTCTGATGATGCAAAAAAAGTTTCAAACATAATACAAGCTCTAATGGGTGAAAGGCCCCCTAGTTCTATCATCTCATCTAATAACAATCTCGGGGAAAAAGTATTAGAAGGAAAATTGAGCATAGACAAAGACTTGTTTTCCTCGATTCAAAAAAGTTTGACTAAAAAATCTGTAATTTTTCTAATTGTAAAAGAAAAAAATGGAGTTGCAATGCCAATAGCAGTTAAAAAGATTTTGTATGATGAGTTTAAGGAATCTTTTAATAAAAGCAAGTTCGTCAATTTTAAGATATCTGATATCCACAGCATGAGAACAGAAGTCAAACTCAGCGATTTTGTCGAAGTTATGGTTTCGGCAAGACTATCTTTGTCAGGCGAGGCAAAACCTCAAGCTGAAGATTTGAGAACCAATATTTCACTCGTTAGAAGTGACGATAAGTTTGTCAAACTTCAATTTTTGCAAAACACAGATAGTTAATGCTCACTGCAACTAAAGTTACTCTTGAAAAGGGAAAAAAAACATTATTGAAAGAATTAAGTTTTTCCCTGAAAGGTGGCCAAATATTGCAAGTTATGGGTCCTAATGGCGTTGGAAAAACTACTCTTTTACGATCTATTTCTAAAATCTCTCCACCAACTAAGGGTGCTATCTACTCAACTTTTGTATCCACTTTGTTCATACCAACTAGTGGTGGCTGTCGGCATGAGCTGTCAGTCTCGCAGATACTTACCGATATGTCAGACGAAGGGATGGACACAATATTGAAAAAACTTGATCAATTTAGGATTGCAGACATAAAGGATAAACCCCTAGGGTCAGTATCTGATGGGCAGAAAAAAAGGGTAATGTTCGCAGGTATTGACATAAAAGAAAATTCATTACTAATAATTGATGAGCCTTTCAATACGTTAGATAACAATGGTTTGATATTGTTGCTAAATGTTTTTTCTAAAATATGTTCCAAAGGAGGTGCTGTTATAATTTCAACTCATATATCAATAGAAGAAATTATATCTGGTGTTGCCAGTAAAGCCTTTTTTAAAGAACTGGAAATTCGTTTACTTGAAATTTGTCCGCACGATCCCCTTGATTGGAAGCTTTCTAAAGGTTCTGAAAGCATAAGTGATCAGGGATTAACACAAATTGAAGCAAACAAAAAACAACATGGAATTGTTAAAGAATATGTCAAAAATATTGTCCGTGAATCTCAACTTTTAAAAAAAGAATTTTCAGATCTTAGTTGGCCAATCGTTTTATTTTTGATGATTGTTTGTGTGATTCCTCTTGGGACAACGCTTAACCAAAGTGACTTAATAAATATCGTAAGCGGTGTTTTTTGGGTCGCAATGTTGCTCGTAATGATTTTTGCATCAAATAGATTGCTTTACCCAGAGTTCAATCAAGGTGTGCTTGACCAGCTGATTGTTAAGAAGAGATCACTCAGTATTTATTGCTTTATAAAAGCTCTTATCAACTGGATTTTAGTTGGATTGCCGATATCGGTTTTATCGCTGCCACTATCAATGGTTTACGGTCTACCAAACACTTCTGCAATGGCTATGAGCACTAGCCTTGCTATTGGAAGTTTGTTTATCTCGGGCGCTTTGATCTTTTTTTCTTCGTTGGGGCTTATGGCAAGACAAGCACAAACTGTCATATCCCTACTATCTTTGCCTATTCTTATCCCACTGATGATATTTGGTTCTGCTATAGTGAGGGGTACGTTAGATGGAGCATCAGTAAATAATTTATATTTGTTACTCACGGGTATGTCGTTGTTCTGCATACTCACCGTTCCTTTTATATGTGAAAAGTTACTTGTTCTAGCTTCGGAATGACTAAATGTTACAAAAGATAATTAAGTTATCATCCCCTCCAGTCTTTTATTTCTTTGCCACACGTTTAATTTACTTGGTCGCTGGGCTTGGATTTTTATGTTTAGCCTTTGGCATTTGGTACTCATTATTTATAACCCCGGTGGACGCCCAACAGGGTGAGGTTTACAGGGTTTTATATGTCCATGTTCCTGCAGCATGGTTATCAATGTTCATATACGTTGTTGCATGTGTGTACGCTGCAATTTATTGGATTTGGCGCACAAATGTTTCAGCAATCATGTTGCGCGCTTCGTTGCCAACTGGAGCATGGATGACAGTTGTTGCGTTAGTAACTGGGTCATTATGGGGAAAACCGACGTGGGGCACCTATTGGGTCTGGGATGCAAGACTAACAACAGAACTTATATTGCTCTTCATATATTTGGGGCTGATAGCAGTTGGGAAAATGGTGGACGATAGTACAAAAACGGACAGAGCTTTATCTCTCATTACTTTGTTTGGTTTTATTAATATTCCTTTAATTTACTTCTCTGTGGTTTTTTGGAACACTCTTCATCAGGGATTTTCACTTGGTGCAACTCAAGCAGAAATGGCCCCTGAAATCAAAATCGGTTTGGTGATCTGTACCGTAGGGGTTTGGTTAATGTGTTCCTCAACGATACTGGTTCGCGCTAAGGCCCTACTACTAGAAAGAGAGTGCGATGCTCAGTGGGTGAGAACAACTGTCTAGTGGAAATCAAATGAGTCATGAGACTATTATTTGGATCTGCTTTACTCTCACGCTTGCAGTGATTTTCTTCGATTTCCTTTTGGGGTTGATTAATCTTAAACAAAAGGAACAAAATATTAAGAAAGACCTCAAAGGTAAGGATAACGAGTTCGAATGAGAAGTTTACATGCTTTTTAATGAAAATAGAATAAAAAGGCTTTTTTGGGTGCTACTGATCATATTGTCCGGTGGGCTAGTGATATTTGCGGCCTTAAAGACATTTGAAGAGAATTTAGTTTTTTTCTATACCCCATCACAGATTCTTAATGGAGAAGCCCCAGCAAACCGACCTATTCGAATAGGAGGTATGGTAGAACCAAACTCAATTCATAGAGATGAACATTCACTGGCAGTTGAATTTAATGTCATAGATGATAAAAACTCATTGATAAAGGTTACATATAACGGTGTTGTTCCGGACCTTTTTAAAGAAGGAAAGGGAGTCGTTGCTCAGGGAGAATATGTAGATGGCATTTTCCGATCAACAGAGATTTTGGCCAAACATGACGAAAATTATATGCCCCCTGACCTTTCAATTGTGAGTAAATAGTAGCTAAAAATGTTTGCCGAAATCTCCCAATTATTACTATGCTTGAGTCTTTCATTAAGCTTATATTTTGGAATAAAAGGATTAGCATTATCGTATTCTAAAAAGTTTCAAACTTCCTCACATCTAATTTCCAAGAGTTTATCCCGTACATCTGTTTTGATCAGCGTGTTAATATTGTCTTGTTTTCTCTTATTAATGCAGCTTTTCATTGTAAGTGATTTTTCTGTCCTTTTAGTTGCTACACATTCGAACGCCCTGCTACCGGTTGAGTATAAAATTGCTGCAACATGGGGTTCTCATGAAGGCTCATTTTTACTCTGGGTATTAATGTTAGCTTGTTGGAATACAGCTGTAACATTATTCTGCAACACAAAAGACGATCTTTTTTACGTTCGCACGACCTCTGTAATGTTACTTTTAATAGGTGTTTTTCTGTTATACCTTATTTTCGCCTCAAATCCATTTACTAGAATCTTTCCAACTCCATTAACTGGACAGGACCTTAACCCCTTATTACAAGATCCATTTATGGTGATTCACCCTCCCATGCTTTATATGGGTTACGTGGGTTTTGCAGTTTGTTTTTCAATGGCTGTTGCTGCTTTGACAACGGGTGAGGTGAATTCTCAATGGGCAAAATATTCAAGGCCCTGGGCTAATGCGGCCTGGGCATTTTTAACACTCGGAATTTTATTAGGAAGTTGGTGGGCATACCGAGAATTAGGCTGGGGCGGCTGGTGGTTCTGGGATCCGGTAGAAAATGCCTCCCTCATGCCATGGTTTGCAGGTGCAGCTCTTGTTCATTCCCTCGCTGTAACCGATAAAAGAAATGCTATGAAAAGTTGGGCAATATTATTAGCTATCATAGCATTTGGGTTTTCTTTACTCGGGACATTTTTAGTCCGCTCGGGGGTACTGACGTCGGTGCATTCGTTTGCGAGCGATCCCACAAGGGGAGTGTTCATTTTAATAATGACCGCTGGTATTATTGGAGCCGCTTTAGTTCTTTATGCACTTCGAGCAAACGAGTTTAAGCTTGGTCAGAAATTCTCACCTATCTCTAAAGAAAGTTTATTACTTGTAAATAATGTAGTAATGACAGCCGCTTTGTCGGTCGTGATGATAGGAACCCTTTACCCCCTAATTGCGGAAGTATTAACCGGAAGAAAAATGTCGGTTGGCCCACCCTATTTCAATTCGGTAATCACTCCGATATTAGTGCCGGCAGTTTTTTTAATGAGCCTTGCTCCATGGATGCTATGGAAAGATTCTAAGTTATTACCCGCACTTAAAAATGTTACTGTACCATCTCTTGTTGGAGGGCTAGTTGCAATTACCTTTATGTTGATTAATGAAAAAACTACGATTGCATCAGCGCTAGGGATTTTGTTTTCTATTTGTTTGCTGTTAGGTACGATTTACTCTGCAATTTATAGATTGTACAAACTGAAGGTTAATGCTAAACAAAAAGAAGATCCCGAGGGGGTTTTGTTACATAAAAGAGCTGGCAAACTAGGTTCGTCCTATTGGGGTATGTTTATCGGTCATTGTGGCTTGGCAATATTTTCCTTGGGAGTAACCTTCGTTAGTTCTTTTCAAGTTGAAAAAGACATTGTGCTGAAACCCTCAGAGGTATATCGGCTTGAAAATCATTACGTAAAATTTGTTGGAGTCCGCCCGATATCTGGCGTAAATTTTACCGGTGTGGAGGGAATATTCGAACTAAGAAAAGATGGTGAAACAAAAGTTCGAGTCTTATATCCCCAGAAACGGAAATACATACGATCAGATGATCCTATGACAGAGGCTGCGGTCGATTATGGTTTTTTTGGTGATGTTTACTTATCGTTGGGAGAGGCTACAAATTTACAAAATATTTCGGAAACATCTTGGACTATTCGCGCCAGTTATAAGCCACTTATGGTTTGGGTTTGGATTGGTTGTTTGTTTATGGCTATCGGCGGTTTTGTAGCAATTTTTGGAAAAAAACAAAGCCTTGCGCTGCCATCAAAAAATAAGAGAATTGCTGTGAGTGCCAATTTAGCTACTAAACAAAATAAGAAAACAGTAAAAACTACATGAAACGCATTGCGATATGGCTTCCAATTGGATTGTTAGCAGGAATGATTGTATTATTTGTATTCGGCTTGCAAAATGATCCCGAACGAATTCCTTCTGTACTGATTGGTAAAGAAGCACCCAGGTTTACTCTTAACACCCTAAACAAAGACGGATCAATAAGTAAGTCAAAGATCAGTAGTTTATCTCTTAACGGGGAAGTTTGGATTTTAAATGTTTTCGCCTCATGGTGTGTCACTTGTCAAATTGAGCATAAACATCTCATGAAAATAGCAAAAAATAACCCTAAGCTCATGCTTGTTGGTTTGGCGTACAAAGACGAGCCAACCGCAACGGCAGAATGGTTACAAAAGTTTGGAAACCCCTACTCTATAGTATTGATAGACCGTGAGGGATTAACAGGTATTGACTGGGGAGTCTACGGTGTCCCTGAAACTTTTGTGATCAACAATGATGGGGTGATCGTATATAAGAATATCGGCGCAATTGATGAAAATTTTTATAAAAATGAAGCAGAACCTTTTTTACTGAAAGCAAAGCGAATTAATTAAAAATTAAACAATAATTCCATGGGAAATAGTATTTCAAAAACCTTAAACTCCGACACTTTTCACACAGTTATTAATGAAGAGCGTTTTCAGAATTTAACTAATGAATTGAGATGCCTAGTTTGTCAAAATCAAACAATTGCTGAATCTAATGCAACGCTGGCAGTTGACTTAAAAAAGCAGGTTGCAAAGCAAATTGCCGAAGGAAAGAGCGATCAAGAAATTCTTCAATTTATGGAAGAGCGCTACGGCGAATTCGTACTGTACAATCCTCCCATTTCCGCTGAGAATTCTTTACTCTGGTTGGGCCCTTTTATCGTACTCGTTATCGCGGTGTTTGTTTTATTTACTGCACTTAAGCGTCAAAATAAATCGAAAGAATAAATTTACTACCTATTAAAAGGATATCCTTTTATCCTAAGATCGTTGTGCATATAAAGTTCTAACAAAATAGCTTCGAATACCGGTTGAATAATGCCAGGGCTTGAACTTAATAATTTTCGCAACGCTTCAGCAGATATTTCTATGCAAGTAACTTCGCCTTTTGCTTTTGCAGAGACTGCACGAACCCCACCGTCTAAAATTGCTTGTTCTCCAAAAGATGCTCCCGGCTTTAAGATAGCAATCTGTTTTTTCGTATCGGGATCAAAAAGTTCAACCTCGCCAGATTTTAAAACAAAAAAGTTTTCGGCTCGATCCTTCTTTTGAAATAAAGTCTCTCCATCTTTGTATGTAACGTTAGCCATTAACTATTATCTTTTCATTCATTTTTCAGATATTCTGGAATAGTCACACCTTGACCTAATATCCTCTCTATTGTCATTCGACAAACAGCCTTTAACCCGGTATTCGTCAACTGCAGTTCTCTCATTGCATTCGGAATTGGGATAATTTTGCAATTTACAAATTCGTTTACTTTATATGTGTAGTTTAGTGGACGTTCTGCCAATCCTTCGGCTAAACCAATTACGGAACCCGGACCCAATATATATTCATGCTCATCGTCGTGGCACTCAACTGAGCCCATTGTGATGGCATACGCACTCAATGGCACATCTCCTTTTTTTAGTATTTCTATCCCTACATCAAAAACTCCAATTTTCAATTTAGGCGATGCCCATATTTTAAAAAAAAGTCTTTCCTGACTAGACATCTCCTTTTTTTCAAAAAGATCGATGGTGCTTTTGAGTCTGGCATCTGCTAGGCTTAATTCTTTATACAATTCTCTGTTAATTTCGAATTTTGCCTGCGCCATTTTGTTTTGATAATCCCAATTTGGTAGAATAAGGAATCTAAAGTATAGCGCAATTGAATTGTGAGGGGCTAATGTTTAAAACCCGGTTTTGGGGAGTGCGAGGCACAATAGCCTGTCCTTATGACAGCTATATGAAATACGGAGGTAATACCTCGTGCGTAACAGTGCAGTGTGATGATACATTGCTTATTTTTGACTCAGGAACTGGCATTCTTCCTCTGGGAAATAAAATCATGGCAAATGGGAATGGGAATGGGAATCTCAGCGTTTTTTTCTCGCATACACATTGGGACCACATAAGCGGCTTTCCGTTTTTTAAACCTGCATATTCTCCAAAATTTAGCATTGATCTTTATTGCGGCAATCTCAAAAAATATGGAAGCTCAATTTTTGAGGTTTTATCCCATCAAATGGCAAATCCAACGTTTCCTGTGCCTATTGATATCCTACAAGCGAAAATTCAATATCTTGATTTCGATGCGGGGGAAAATGTCAAGGTATCTGATGAGATTAATCTTAATACCTGCTTATTGAATCACCCGAAGGGTGCTACTGGGTATCGAGTAAACTTTAAGGATAGGTCTGTTTGTTACGTTACGGATACGGAACATAAAAAAGATGGGCTTGATGAGAGTATTCTAAAGTTAATAGAAAATACGGATCTTTTCATTTATGACTCTACATACACAGAAGAGGAGTATCCGAATTTTGAAGGTTGGGGTCATTCTACATGGCAAGAAGGAGTACGATTGTCAAAAGAGGCAGGTGTGAAAAATTACGCAATTTTTCATCATGATCCGTCTCATGATGACGATTTTATGGACAATGTCGAACTTGATGCAAAAATAACATTTGCGAATGCATTCGTCGCGAAAGAAGGCATGGAAATTGAATTTAATGATACTGGTAGTGGTATAAAATTTGGAAAATTTGATGACAAGCCGTGATTTTAGGATAATAGGACCTGTTGCTACTATAAATTCTGTAAATCTGATTGCTGTATATGGTGGTTTTAAGGGGAATGCAACAGGGCTTGAAAGAACACTCGAGGATACTCTTGAACAAAATTTTTAAAACCAAATATTGTGAGAAGCGGCAAACCTTTATAGCCGCTCATGAAAAGACAAAAATTGGTGTGCCGACAACCAGTTCTGCTTCGCATGGACGAATTTTTCTAAAATATAACGCAATCGCATTAGCCATAAGTACTTTGTTTACGAATTCTCTGCATGCGCAAGGTTTAGTAAATCCAAGCGTTGTTGCTGGTCAGGCAACTATAAATACAGTTAATCAAACCAATACCGTAATTCAACAAACAACAAATAAGGCTGTAATCAATTGGGAAGAATTTACAATACCGAAAGATAATGCGGTAAATTTTCAACAACCTGATACAAGCAGTATTACGCTCAATCGAGTTTTGGGAAGTCAAAAATCAGAGATTCATGGGAGTCTTAAAGCAAATGGTCAAGTTTGGCTGCTGAATCCAAATGGCACATTGATTGGAGAAAATGGCTCTATCAATGCTCACGGCTTTATGGCAACTACACACCAAATCTCCAATGATCAGTTTATGAATGGAAGCTATTACTTGCGTAAAAACAATAAGTTAAGAGGAGATATTCAGAATTTAGGTGTAATTGATGTTAAAGGTGGTGGATATGCCGTTTTGTCAGCAGATAAGGTTGTAAATGAAGGTGTAATTGGAGCCCGGCTAGGTACTGTTGCTTTGGCAGCAGGAGAGGCAATTACCATTGATTTGGTTGGGGACCAGCTACTGAGCTTCCAAGTAGATTCGACAATTTCTGATGGGTTTGAGAAGAGTGTTACGAATTCTGGAAGAATTTCCGCACATGGTGGACAAGTCCTCTTAACTGCAAAAGCAGCAAGTAATATTGTGGAAAGTGTAGTTAATTCTACTGGAGTTGTAGAAGCAGTTTCTGTTCAAAAGAAAAATGGAAAAATTGTATTTACATCAGGCAGTGAAGGCACAACATCGATTGAAGGAATTGTGGATGTTTCTGGAAAAAATATCGAAGAAACAGCGGGTTCTGTTGAGATCTTCGGAAAAGACGTAAAGATTGCAAATACAAAAATTGATGCAACTGGAAATACTGGTGGCGGGAATGTTTATGTGGGTGGTGGTTGGCAAGGAGCGAAGGTAAGAGATCATAAGGCTTCTAAAACTGTAACAGTTACCTCAGATGTTGCAATTGATGCGAGTGCTATTTCTGAGGGCGATGGAGGAGAAGTTGTGATTTGGTCGGATGTTCCGGACCCCTCTTCCGTAACTCGGGCCCATGGGGTAATTAAAGCAGAAGGTGGAAATTACTCTGGAGATGGAGGAAAAGTAGAAACTTCAGGAAATTCTCTTTACACGCAAAATATTCAGGTTAGTACACGGGCAAAAAATGGTGAATATGGATTATGGCTTTTAGACCCAACTACAATCACCATTGGGAACGGAACAGACAACAATACTCTTGTAAGCGGTGAGTATACCTATGATGGAGGCGATGCAAATGGCTTCATAGACGGGCCTACTCTGAACGCATCCCTAGATGGTAATAATGTAGGCATTACTGCTGATAATATTACATTGGCAGAAAGTTATAGTGATTCGTATGCCACTACCCTAACTTTAAATGCTACATCCGTTATCACTCTAACAGGTTCTTTTAATCGAGCTGGCACCATTGTCGCAAATGCTGGAACCACATTAACTGGTGCTGGAGGGCTTGCTTGCGGAGCGGCTTGTACCGTTTCCATAGGAGCTGATAGCACCACATACACGGGAATAATTAATACTCCAAGTTTTACAAAACAGGGCTCTGGGACATTAACCCTTTCAGCAATTAATACCATGGGAGAGACCACGGTACTTAATGGCGGAATCAAAATAAGTAATGGTGGTGCATTAGGAGCAGGAGCTGTGGGCGTACACGATGGAGCTTTTGTAGATTTGAATGGACAAATTGTATCGAACTCATTTGAGGTGCAAGGGGGAGTAAGTGGAGGAGGGGCTCTCAAAAACACAAGTGGAACACTTGCCCGGATAACTGCTACAAACAATGGAACCGTTGCTATAAGGGGTGCTGGTAATGATACAAGGACAAAAATTGGAGGAAGTGGCGATCTTTCGATAGAAGTTCCTATTAACAACGCAACCGGTGTAACGACAGCAAAGTTATTAAAAGGTGGTGGAACAGGAAAACTTTATTTAAAAGCTGCGAATACCTACAATGGGGGCACACAAATATACAGCGGTACTGTAGTCGCTGACCATAGTGCGGCTTTGGGAAGCACTGGTAACATTGAGTTTACTGGAGGGATCCTTGGTATAACGGGAAACACTCAGGCCTTAAGCTCTGATCGAATTGGCAGTGGTTCGACGGCTAGTGTAAACCTTGATGTTGGTGATGGTGTCAATTATGGCTTATCTGGTATTTCTTATTCGGGCGGATCATCTTCCTCACTAATCAAAACAGGTGCCGGAAATTTAGCCTTTATCGGAACCACTGCATTTGCAAATGGAGTGGATGTTCAGGCGGGTGATGTTGCCATAGGTGATAATTCCACCGCAACAACTTTTAGCGGCAATTTACAGATTGCAAGTGGCTCAAATGTGAATTTCTTACCCACTTCCTCTATGACGTATACAGGGGCAATCGCAGGTTCTGGTTCTATAAATATTCAAGGAACCGGTAGCCAACGATTAATTTTCAATGGAAATACTGCAAGCTATAGTGGAACAACAAATGTTACTTCTGCAGTTTTTCAGGTAGGAGATGGCACAGCAGGGAGCTTTCAGGACCATGCTGGCACAGTAAATATCGATACAAATAGTGCACTAGAATTAAACCCTGGTACATCAGGCACTATCACAACATTAATTAATAGCGAAGGTTCAATCCGCAGCATTGCCGCACAAGATATCACTTTCAGCAATATTAGTGCTCACACCGGCTCAACAAGTGTTGCCTCAAATGGCTCCATAACCTTCAATGTTGCATCGGGCACACTGGCTCTTAGTGGCAATATAACGGGTGACGGGCAAATTATAAAAACAGGGTCTGGACAACTTAATTTGGAAGGAACAAATACATTTACTGGAGGCCTTCGAATTGCAGATGGAAATGTACAACTAGGCTCTTCACCACTCCCCACTACAGGAACAACTTTGCAACTGGGGGGTTCTGCAGTATTAAAAGTAAGTTCTGCAACACCGGATTTTTCGGGAATTATGACCTTTGACTCCAATAGCTCGTATCTAAGAATTTCAGTGCCTGCTGGGGACACTTATACGATGGCAAGTCCTATAACGTCGCAAACCGGCGGAATTCTATCCAAAAGAGGAGATGGAAAACTTATCCTGAACGCAAATTTTGACTTTGGGGGCGGTGCTACGATTTATGGAGGTGATCTAGTTATTGGAACCGGAGGAACATCCGGTAGGTTAAATTTAAGTAATTCTAATTTCACATTTCATAATACCGGTGCGCGATATATATATAATCGTTCGGCTGCTGTAACCAAAACACATCCTTTTAAAGTTGCTAATTCTTCAGCCTCAGGTTCTATAGATAATATTGGTGGGGGTACTCTGACCCTCACAGGTGCTATTGATGCAGGAGTAACGATTCCCACGAATCCAACAAATGGTACGATTGTTTCATCTTCGAGCTCAAGTTCTAGTTCCGGGTCAACCGCCGGACCAACCAATACAGCTGCAGATTTTGGCACCCTAAGTATTTCTGGTAGTTTAACTGAAGGCCAGACGATTACCGCAAATTATACAATTACAGACGATAACGGATTTTCTGGCACACCGCTTGTTCAGTGGTATCACGTAAGTGATCCTAGTACATCGATTGCATCGGGCGGAAATACTTATGTACTTTCAGGAGCAGATGTTGGAAAAAGAATCGCTTTTGAAGTTACGTTTTCCGACAATGACGGCTTTTCGGAAAGATCTACGGTGTTTACTACTGAGGCAGCTGTGATTGTCGCAAGCAACGCAAACAACAATCAACAACAGGTGGCACAACCAGTGCAGCAACCCGTAGAGCAACCCGTAGAGCAACCCGTAGAGCAACCCGAAGAGCAACCAGTTATTTTGTCACCAGTTCAAGACACAACGCCGGAACCGAATTTCGATGTTCCAGCTGGTATCGGTCCAGCTGTTATTGAAGATTTACTTGTGGTTAGCGGTACTGGACATAATGTTGATTTCACTGATCCAGGTTTTGATCCTAATTTGCTCTTTTTTGACCAGGCTTCAGAGACACCGCTAGGCCCGAATTTCAATGGCCCATTTGACCCAATGTTGGATCCGAATTTCAATGGTTCATTTGACCAAACATTGAATCCAGGTATTGACGGTACATTTATTCAGGACCCGTTCTACGAACCTCCTCCCGAATACAGCTCTGGCGATTTCTTTGAGGCTATTGCAAACGTAGGTTTATCTGGTGAAGAATTGACGGGCTCATTTGAATTTTTTAAATCTCAGGATCCATCAATACCGAATGACCCATTTTATGACCCGTCAGCTTATTTCATAGAAGCTGCAAATTTTGCAGGAGAAACGGGGTTAGGATTCGACCAGATTGCGGAATTTGCCGGTGAAGTTGACAGACAAGTTTTCCTGGAAGCGGCAGAGCTTACTGGAGAAATGGGGTTAGAATTCGATCAAATTGCGGAATTTGCCGGTGAAGTTGACAGACAAGTTTTCCTGGAAGCGGCAGAACTAACCGGTGAATATCAGCTAGATTTTTTTGAAGTAGCTCAGGTTGCTGAAAAAGTTGATGTTCAAATTTTGGATGATCTGGCAGTTCTGGCAGGAGAAGGCGGAAGTGTAGTACAGGTTCTAGATAATGCGATCGAGGAAGCTTATGATGTTGTGCGACAAGTAGGCAACGTACCTCCACCTGGGGATTTCGGTCCTCCACCTGGAGACTTTGGACCTGGCCCAGGAGCCCTAGGTGATGCAGCCGGCGGTCCTCTACCTGGAGACTTAGCTGGTCCGGGCGGGGATTTAGGAGGTCCTGAGGTAGTAGATGTGGCTGGAGACCCTGGATTAGAGCTCACCCCTCCACCGGGAGATCTTGGTGGGCCTCCTCCAGGAGATTTTGGACCTGGCCCAGGAGACCTAGGTGATGTAGCCGGCGGACCTGGCCCAGGAGAATTTTTAGCCCCTGCTCCAACCGATTTTGCACCTCCAATTCCAGGAGATTTAGCAGCTTTGCCAGGAGACTTTGCGCCTCCACCAGGGCTGGACTTTGGGGAAATTGGAGAGTTCGGTGCCGAGGCTGCTAGTTTCGGAGATTTTACCGAATTTGGAGATGTAGGAGCACCACCTCCGGGAGATATTGGCGGACCACCACCGGGCGATACTAGTCCAGGTCCTGTTCCAGGAGGTGAATTGGGTGCGCCGCCACCAGGAGATGTACCTCCATCGGGAGACGGTCCACCGTTAGCAGATGGGCCTCCCCCTGGAGATGGACCCCCTGCTGGAGATGGTCCACCGCCTGGGGACGAACCTGCACCAGGAGAATTAGCTGATGGTCCCGCAGGAGATGATGGATCCCCACTTGGAGATGAACCTGCCCCAGAAAGTGCAGAGGCTCCTGGAGATGATGTTGGCCCTGGTGAAGAACCCGCTCCAGAAAGTGCAGATGCGGGCGAACCCGCTCCAGAGGTTGCTGCAGATGGACCAGGTTCGGGAGATGGAGCTCCTCCTGGTGATACTGCTCCTGCAGGAGATGCAGTTTCTGCAGGGGATACCCCTCCACCTGCTGGGCCGCCTTCTGCGGATGCGCCAGAAGCTCAAGCACCCGCAGCTGCTCCCGCTCCTGTTACAGCAGATGCCACTCCACCCCCGCCACCTCCAGTAGAGCCACCTCCTCCATCACCTGTACCTACCCAAAAAGCACCAACTCCGGTTGATAGTGCCGATGCTGGAGATAAAACTTTAGCTGCAGTTACGCCGCCAAGCCCTCCAAAACCTGCCTCCCAACCTCAGGCGGTATCGGTGAAAACGGTTTCTGTTGTGCCTGGCGGTGTCGTAAATGTTCAGGTACCTGTGCCACCTAGACCTCCTGCGGGGCTCGCTGGAGCTCCTAAAATTCCTAGTGTTGGAAATAGTTCTAATTGGTAATGGTTATGTTAAGGGTTATGATAAATTATATTAAGTTACTATTCTTAACTATCTGTTATAGCGTAATTTTTTCTCAAATTTTTGCTCAAAATAAACCAAAAATTCAACAACAAGAACTTTATGACAACCTAATCGACGAGAAATGTGTTGCCCGTCCCCGAGTGGACATGCTTCCTCCGCCTGGATTACCAGTAGATAAAATGATCTATTGTAATGATCAGCTAGTTGCATCAGTTTCCGCAGAAAAACTTACGGCCATTGAAGAGGGAGAGGATTTCAAAGCAAAACTTATGGATACTTATGCCAATAGCCGTGTATACAATTTGAATTCGAAAAGAATGCGTTGTAAAGAAAAAACCACAAATCTTCAAAAAATTAAGTGGGGAAATGCACTTGCCTACCCTTGCAAGCTTAGCAACGGTGGTTGGCCTCATTTAGTTGTGTTACTGCCTCGAAAAGATAAACTTTATATTGCAGAGGGAGCGCCATCGCTCCTACCGACCCTTATCTCTGCAGTTTATCCCAAAAGAAAAGAAGAGCCTACAAAATCTGCTTACACGGAAAGTTTGCAGGAGATTTTTGGAGGGCCTGTTCCTCTGGCCTCATCAAAAGATTTGAAAAATTTCGATAAAATTTTAGCGGATGCAAGAACAGCTAATACGCAAGGACGCTATCAAGACTCAGAATCTTTGTTTAGAAAAGCATTAGATTTGCAAACTAAGTTATTGAATGAAAAGGATATCTCAATTGCTGAAACTTTGATGGACCTTGCTCTAAACGTAAGTAATCAGGGTCGCGACGAAGAGGCGTTAGCACTATTTAGAAGAGCTGAGCCGATTATCCAGGTCTCACCAAATGACTCTGATAGGGCTCGGTTTGCCTCTTATCAAGGATACCATGAAGCAAATTCCAAACGCTATGATAAGGCATTACAGTTTGCCTCAGGAGCTGTTGGATCTTGGCGTAAAATTGCTGCAGGCCCGAGCATTGATTTTTCGAGTCTTTTTGGAGAAAGCTCAGATGCCGACCCAAGAGCAGCCGAAAAAGGAGAGCTTGCTCTTGCTTTAAATTTACAGGCAAATATGGCGCTTCGATTAGAACAAAATGAATTAGCGCAAGCTGCTGCTTCCGAAGCATTGCAGATATTGAATGATACGGATGGACTGCCACGCTGGTGGAAAGCAGATATTCTATTAACTTTGGGAAAAATAGCTTCCGCACAAGGTAGACTTTCTGCAGCTGAAAAATTTCTCAATACCGCTCTTGCGGAGCGTGGGATCTCTACTGGAGATGGACCACATCTTCTTCCAATTCGGTTTGCTCTTGCGAAAGCTTATACAAGCGAGGCTATGCACACATCCTCAATAATCACATACCGTCAAATTTTTAAAAAAATAAAAAGTTTTCCGGTTGGAACAAAGGTAAATATTAAAAAAGAAGACATCATCCCATTTGCTGCCTCGATTGTGCAACATGCAAAGACAATTAAAGATGATAAGGAAAAACAGGGTCTTTTTAATGAAGCATTTGATGCATTTCAGCTTCTAAGACCATCAGTTGTGGAAGACACCATTGCAAAAGCCTCAGCAAGAATTGCTGTAAATGACCCAGATTTAGCGAAACTACTTGCAGATATTCAAAATGCGGAAAGAGAGCGGGATGCGGCAAACGTGGAGTTATCATATGAGTCTTCTTTGCCAGATGACCAGCGCAGTAAATTAATAGAAGATCAATTAATACTGCGAAAAAAAACAGCGTTTTTACAACTTCAAAAATTAAATAAAGAAATCAATACAAAATTTCCCAATTACGCTAGTTTGACTGCGCCGAAGCCGCTAAATACGCTCGATTTTCGAAACCGAATCGGAGCAACTGAGGGTGCTGTATCTTTTATAGTAGGAGAAAATAAGTCTTTTGTTCAGCTGATCAGACGAGACGGGATCTTTATTGGGGAAATCAAAGAAGGTGAAGAGTCTTTGAATGAATCTGTTCAGGCCTTACGAAGTGCTCTTGAATTAAAAGCAGGAACGATAAATGAGTTTGATGCCTCCTTAGCATACTCTTTATACAACCGTCTATTTACCTCTGTAAGAGACAAGTTACTCGATTTAAACCACTTAATCATTATCCCATCAGGCCCGCTTGCAAGTCTTCCCTTTTCTCTTTTAATAGAAAAAAATCCGAAAGATGACGGGTATGAAAAAGTTTTCTGGATGGTCAATCGAATGGCATTCTCATATTCACCATCATTGAAAACATTTTACTCTCAGCGAACTGCAGCAAAGAATTCCATGCCGACAAAGAAACTTTTCGCACTTGCGAATCCACTACTGACTGGAAAAGAAGTTCAAAGAAAAGATGCCGAAAAAGGTTTGACAGCTCTTGCTACAAGTTGCAGAAAAGCTGGTCCAGCTTCTTCTGATTTAATACGCTCACTTGCGCCCTTACCTGATACAGAAAGTGAAGTAAATAATGTGAAAAACAGTTTAGGGAAAACAGAAAAATCGGAGATTCAAATTTTTACAGGAAAAGATGCTAATGAAAAAAATCTTCGAAATCTTCAATTAGATGAGTACAGAGTATTATATTTCGCAACTCATGGGTTGTTACCCGGCGAATTAAAATGTCAGGCTGAGCCTGGATTAGTGCTCACTCCTCCAAAAAAAGCAAACTCAAGAGATAATGATGGTTTGTTGGAAGCAAGTGAAATTGCTTCACTAAAACTAAACGCTGATTTGGTTGTATTATCAGCATGCAATACTGCTGGTAGCGGAGGAAAATTTGGAGGCGATGCCCTTTCTGGTCTAGCAGAGGCTTTTTTCTATGCTGGAGCAAAAAGTTTGGTCGTTAGTCATTGGCAAGTTCCTTCGAAAGCAACAGCAAGTTTAATGTCTAAAATGTTTGAAGAGCTAGGAACGGAGTTAGAATTGGGTGCGTCTTTAGCTATGAGAAAAGCTCAGACCGCATTAATAAGCAAAAAAGAAACATCGCATCCTTTTTTCTGGGCTGCATTTGTTGTAGTTGGTGACGGAATTGCAGATTCATGGTTACCGATACCTAGAGGTGAAAAACTTGCGAAAAATACAAATTAAAATATGAGAATGAAACAACAGCTACTTTTATCCGTATTACCTTTAACGTTGCTCTTGCATTTTGGATTAGTCAACGCTGAATTAATTGTACTTCAAGCACGTGGCGGCGGTCTTAAAGTAGGTCAGAGCATTTCTGCCACTGAGAAAATTGTCTTAAAAGAAGGTGAACGCGTAACGTTGATTGGACCTGATGGAAAAAGTATTAAATTACGAGGCCCATTTGATGGTGTCCTTGTAAAAGATGGTGGCAAGAGTACTGATCCCAAAAAAGCACTAGCTGCGTTAATTGCAACACGCGATGCTCGTACGAGTTCCGTGGGGGTTGTACGATCTGGTACCGCAGATGTTGATACACCTGACCCTGCTGCCATTGATATTACAAGAGGTGGACCGCGCTGCTTGGACGAAGGGGCGAAACCTGAATTTTGGAGACCCGACGCAACAAATGAGCAACCTTTCGTGATGTATCCAATTGATCGTTCTTGGAGAGCGGATTTACTTTGGGAAAAAGGTCAGAGCAGAATGACGATGCCAGATCTTAGTAAATTTGATGGAGTTACAACTGTTCTTGTAAATATTGACCAACAAGAGTTTGTAATTAGTTTCTCAGTAATACCTAAATCAGTGAAGGACCCATTTATCTTAACAGCTTGGCTACTTGAAAAAGGTTGCGTACAACAAGCAAATGCACTTCTTCGAACAATAGCTTCTAATCAGAACCTTTCTACCGAATCCAATTCAGTTAATTAATGAAAACAAGTACAAAACAATATTTATCAGCTTTTGGAGTTGTAATCATTGCAACGCTAGTCGGCGCATTTGCGACCTTAAATTTGACATTTTTAAAGGGCTTTGAAAATGCCGCAAGTGACATAAGAATATCTGCCCTGCAACCTCCTGAAGAGCAATCACGAAAAATTGTTCTTGCCACAATTACTGAAGAAACAGTTGCTCTGTTTCAGTATCGCTCGCCAGTTGATAGAGAATTTCTTGCTAACTTGATTATATTACTGCAGGCAAAGGGAGCAAAAGCAATTGGTATTGACGTACTTTTAGACTCACCCACTGAAATCGAAAAAGATAAATATCTAAAAGAAACTCTCAGAAATGCTACTGTTCCTTTGTTCCTTAGTTATACAAATTCCCCAGGAGTTGTAACAGAGGACCAACTTGAATATCTAAACGACTTTGTACCAGAAAAATTTCGGGCAGCTGCGAATATGGCAACCGATCCATTCGATGGTACGGTTCGTTGGATTTTTCCCGGCGAAACAAATTCAGGAATGCCTGTAAGTTTCCCTCGAAAGGGTGCGGAGATTTACGGTGTAGATACTTCGAATCTATTTGAAAAAGACAAAAAGGCGCAAACAAATCTCCCAATAGCATGGAGACCCAAAAAAGATTTAGAAACGCCGGCATTTCCGGAATATCCTGCTCACGCTGTTGCTGTGCTGCCAGCTGCATGGTTTAAAGATAAGATTGTGCTTGTTGGTGCTAAATTATCGCTAGAAGATCGACATCGAACCCCGATGGCAATAATTGATGATGAATGGGAAGGAAGAATGCCTGGTGTCACCGTTATGGCCCATGCAATGTCCCAACTAATTGAAGATCGCAAACCGCATAAAGTAACCACGGAATTAACTTTCGCTATTTGTGCTGTCTTAGGTATTACGGGAATGTTAATTGGTCTAGCAAAAAAAGGAATTTTATTTAGCGTTATTGGTGGTTTTTTCGCAGCATTTATTTTATGGCTTATTGCCTTTTTAGGTTTCTCAAAGGGACTACCAATGATTCCAGTGATTGCTCCCACAATTACATTAGCTTTTGCTCTGTGGATGATGGATTTATTAATCGGAAAAGCAGAGCGTCAACAAAGGCAATTTGTGCAAGGGGCGTTTTCGAGGTATGTTGAACCAGCAGTAGTGGAAAAACTTGTCGAAAATCCGGAATACTTAAATGTAACAGGAGTAAAACAAGATACAACTTTTATCTTTACAGATGTTGCAGGATTTACTACGTTATCTGAAAAGCTAGAGTCCAAAGTTTTGTCAGATGTACTGAACACTTACCTTGATGGAGCATGTGAAATCATATTTAAATATGGTGGAACGGTTGATAAATTTATTGGCGATGCAATTATGGTAGTGTTTAATGCTCCCATCCCGCAAAAAGACCATATAGAAAGAGCAGTTAAGTGCGCATTAGAACTCGACGTTTACTGCGAAAAGTTTCGCGAAGAAGAAAATGCGAAGGGAATCCCGATCGGTGTCACACGAATTGGTATACATACTGGACCAGCCACTGTAGGAAACTTTGGATCGCAGTCTCGAATGGATTTTACAGCCCTTGGAGATACGGTAAATACTGCTGCCAGAACTGAAGGTGTCAATAAATATTTTGGAACGAGGATTGCAGCAACAGAAGAAATTGTCAGTAAGTGTGCAACAAACCTCTTTTTTCTTCCAATTGGCGATATAGTTCTAAAAGGAAAGACTGTACCAGTACCTTTATATAACCCAGTTTCCGAAGATTTTTTTAATAGCGCGTATGCAAAAGAATATCGGGATGTCTATAAAGAATTACAAAAAACTGATATCGAAATAAATCTAAAAGATAGAAATGATAATGAATTACAGGGGCATCCTGTTGGAAATAAAATGATGGAGCTTCACAAACGATTTTTAAATGAACCGTTGGCAAAATTTCATACTGATAGAATACGAAAAGGGTTAATTACAACTAAGGTAATTATGGATAGTAAATGAGGAAAAAAAATCTATTTCTACTGTATGTGATGGCAAATTTTTTTTTTGGTGGCTTTTCTTACAGCCAGGCGCTTTTGCCAGGAGATGCAGATACATCACGTTTAAGACCTCCTAGGTTGCCTCTTCCCACAACGCCTAAGTTTGACTTACGAATAGAATCGCCCGAGAAATCACCTGTTCCAAAAGCAGTTGACGATATTACATTTGAAGTTAAAGCTATTGATCTTGACGGAGCGGAATATTACAAAAAAAGTGAAATTGATGCAATTTTTTCTCCTCTAATCGGAAAAAAAATCAGTTTGGAAGAATTACGAAAAGCGACGGAAAAATTAGAAAAGAAATATAAGGATGATGATTTTTTTCTAGTTAGAGTTATTATTCCTCCTCAAGAGGTAGAAAATGGAGTTTTTAAGGTTAAGGTAATTGAAGGTTATATAAATACTGTTTTTGTTGAGGGAGGGAATAAATATTCACGAGAAAAAATATTATCGGTTGTAAAAAAACTTGAAAATAAAAAGCCTATCGATTTGGAGAGTTTAGAACGGGCTTTACTATTATTAAATGACCTACCAGGCATCTCGGGAAATGGTGTCCTTCGGCAAGGTTCAGACGTTGGCTCATCCGAATTATTAGTTACAATTAACCCCCCTCCTCCTACGAGCTATATGCTAACCCTTAATAACGGTGCATCTAAAACTATGGGGCAGTATAGTACTAATATCAATGCCACATTCAATAATCCTGACTACCCCAGTTCTGTGAGTGTAGGATTCTCATCCGCGCTAAAAAATGATAATGATCAACTTTTTAATCCCATTTTAAAAGCTTTAAATGGAACGTATTCAACTTCGATAGGGGATGATGGCCTCATTTTTTCTTTGGCTGGTGTTTTAGCAAACGCAAAGCCACAAGGTAGTATTAAATCACTCGGAATTCTCAGTAAATCATATTCTTTTGCACCCCGATTACGTTACCCAATCAAAAGGTCAAGAGATGAGTCATATTACCTTGAAGGAGGATTGAATGTTGCTCGCAGTGAAACATTCTTATTAGACTCAAGCACTACAAAAGATAGACTAACTGTTGCTGATTTTGTATTCTCAGTTACGAATGATGTTTGGTTTGGGGGAAGTACACAATTAAATTTCACTGTTGCACAAGGTTTAGATTTGTTTGGCTCTAGAGGAGAAAGTACAAGTCTGCCCGGCCCTTCAATAGCGAATTTCAAACAAAATTTTTTAAAATATAAATTTTCTGGAAATCATTCATTACCTGTAAAAAAAATCAATGGTAGTTTGAAATTAACCGGTCAAGCACAATGGACAAACGATAAGTTATTAGCTGGTGAACAAATCACCTTCGGTGGTCCGGCTATTGGTAGAGGATATGATGGAGGAGTTATTGCGGGCGAAATGGGATTTGGTTTGAGTGTTGAACTATCAAAAAAGCTTAAAAGAAAGAATTTTTTAGGAGTAGACCTAAGTAACTTTGAATTATTTGGATTTATTGATTATGCGGAGGCGAAAATCCTTAAAGAGCCAATCAGTGGAACACCAGAGAAAAGTAGTTACATTGGTTCTCACGGTATTGGCGCAAGACTCTCAGAAAAATCTGGTTTAATGCTGGATCTCACGATTGCAAGAGCAAGGAACGAAAAACCTAGTCAAGATGCAAAAAGAAACCCCAGGGTAATCATGTCACTGACTAAACCTTTCTAAATCAGCTAATCACTATAATAAGCAAAAATGCAAAGAAAATTATTTGAAGACTCAAAACCATTATATTAGTTGGCATGCTCATAGTTAACTTCACTATTTTTTTTGCGTCGAAAATTCTTTTCGCAAAACGACGTTTAACTAATGAACTTACAGATTCTTTTATCTGGAATTGTGCTTGATCGACTATTTTTTCTGCAATAAAAAAGGCTTTTCGTAGCAGTTTCCTAGCAATCCAATCAAAATCAAGACTAATAGTTTGAGTTCGTTTCAGCAAAGGTAACATCACGAAGAAAGCAAATCCTGCAAATAAAAGTAACTGTAATTGGAACAAGACATGAGAGACCGTGTATGGTTCATAATCTACCTCATAGGGTAAGATTGAATATATTACATCTGGAAAAACTCCCAATAAAATGCACAAGGCAGATAAAATGTACATTGCTACCCTCATATTGCCGGGTGGGTCAGGTGGGCGTAAGCCAGAATCCTTTTGAAAAAAAACAAACCATGGAAATTTAATTCCGGCATGCAGGAAAACACCTGCTGATGCAGCTACTAACCCTAGCCATACATAAAACAAATGTTCATCAGCAGCAGCGTATGAGATCATAGATTTTGTTACAAAGCCAGAAGTAAATGGAAAAGCAGATATTGCAAATGCACCAATCACACCACAAATCATCGTAATAGGCATACTTTGAAAAAGTCCGCCAAGGTCGGTACAATTCCTTCTCCCAGTCATATACAGGACAGACCCAGCAGACATCAGAAGAAGGGCTTTGTAAAGAATATGAGCAAAAGCATGAGAACTAGCACCATTAATGGCCATCTCCGTGCCAATACCGGCACCAACCAACATGAAGCCTACCTGATTGACAATACTGTAGGATAAAATTCTCCTCATATCATTTTCTAGCAAGGCATAAATGATTCCGTAAAATATCATAATTAAGCCTAAGTAAATCAGTAGCTCGGTACCTGGGAAGCCCCTAAGAATGGAATAAACTGCAGTCTTTGTTGTAAATGCTGAAAGGAAAACAGCACCAGAATAGGATGCTTCTGGATAAGAATCTGGAATCCACGACGAAATTGGATAACAACCAGCATTAATTAAAAAACCAACAAAAATAAACTTGCAATAAACATTACTAAACTCAAATTGATCGAATGCAATATTTCCTGTTTCATGAATGACACCAGCTATCCCAACCAAAATAAGTATACCCGCGAAAAAATGTACTAGTGCGTAACGAAAGCCTGCAGATCGTGAAAGCTCAGTTCGAGTCCCCAGAATCAAAAATGTAGACGCAATTGCCATCACCTCGCAAAACACAAAAAAAGATAATAAGTCACCAGCTAAAACTGCGCTTATTCCTGAACCAGCATAAATTAAAGCCCATGAAGTCTCTTTTTTATTCCTTTGATTGATGGAAAAAATCAAACCGCAGAAAGTCATCAAAAGGAAGACAACTGAAAAAATTCTTGATAAGCCATCAATTCGAAGCAATGTCAAATCGTAGATTAAAAAATTTACAGATAAACCGGTTTGATCGCTTACAAATAAAGCTAATACCAAAAGCAAAAAGCTGGCTGGTAAAGATATATAACGATGAAAAGATTTAGCTGAGAAAAAACCTACAAAGCCAAGTACTATGACAACCAAGCCAGAATGTATTAGCATTTAACGATTGTCCTTGTTTTTTTCATAATAGTCTTCAGACCTCTTTACAACATAACCCAAAATTTTCGAGAATAGAATCATTAAAATACAAGCTATGAAACCAAACCAGGCTCCAAATCCTATCCAACTCTCCACCTTAAAATGACCCTTAATTGGTAATATGATTTGAATTAATACTAAGGAAGCTAGTAGTAGGATGGAAAACACCCAAAGTTTCTTAATATTCTCTTTTTTAAGTATCCAGTGCTGATTCACATTTAGCCTCCAAAATAATTTAAAAAATAACTCATATGCCCTCCGAAAAGAGTAATAAACAAAATTCCAGTTGCTGTGCTCATTATTGCAATCAATATAAAGATCGGCGCTTCAGAATTTCCCAAATATCGATAGTGATAAAATTCGTTAGATTCTTTTTTTCCAGTATGCATTTCATAACCTAATGGTTTTCTAAAAAAAGCATCATAAATTATCGGTAAAAAATAACTAGCATTTAAAATTGTACTTAGTATTAAAATACTAAGTACGAAAAAGTCTTGGACATCAACTGCTCCGGTGATAATAAACCATTTCGATAACAACCCAACTGTTGGTGGCAATCCGATCATCGAAAATGCACCCAGGGAAAAACAAATCATGGTAATTGGCATTTGGTAAAAAATTCCTCTCATCTCCTTAATTTCTGTTTTATGAAGAGAGGTATAGATCGATCCCGCAGCAAAGAATAATGTTATTTTTCCAAAAGCATGACTGAGTAAATGGAAAATAGCGGCAGCGATTGCTAATGGAGTTGCTAATGAAGCGGCCATTGTTATATATGAAAGCTGGCTTACAGTTGAATAAGCTAATCTTTGCTTTAAATTTGTCGATTTCATTGCCTTATAAGATGCGAAGATTATCGTGAACCCTGCAAGTACCGTTAAAATTGATATCGCGGTAACTTCTTGAAGGTAACTAATTCCAAATATATAGACAATAATTTTAATAATTCCGAATACACCTGCCTTTACCACAGCAACAGCATGAAGAAGAGCTGAGACTGGAGTGGGCGCAACCATTGCTGCAGGCAACCAACCATGAAATGGAAATAATGCAGCTTTTCCAACACCAAAACAAAAGATTAAAAGCAATATCATGATCTCTGTATGCGATAATTCATTGGGCAAAATACCGCCTTTAGAAAAATCTAGGGTTCCTGCAAAAGAATAGGTAATACAAATAGCTAATAATAGAAAGCAAATCGAGGTAAATAATAAAATCCCTAAATAAATTTTCCCACCTTTTTTGGCATTACTGGATCCATTATGAGTAACCAAAGGATATGTTAAAAAGGTCAGTAATTCGTAAAATAGGAAAAAAGTAAACAGATTAGAGGAAAATGCGATACCCATTACAGCAAAAATAGATAGAGATACATAAGCATAAAATCTTGTTTGGTTCTGCTCGCTATTACCTCTTAAATAACCGATTGAGTAAATCGAATTAACAAACCATAATAACGATGCTATCGATGAAAAGACTAAACCAATTGGCTCTATATGAAACGATAATCCAACATTCGGAAATACTTCTATTAACTCAACATTGAAAGAACTTCCTTCCAAAAAAAATAACACTAGTGAGAAATTGAAGAACACTACTACAAGAGATGAAAAAATTGAGAAAAATTCTTTCGCAAAAATAAATCGATGAAAGAGAGAAATACAGAGAGCACAAAAAACAGGAACAACAATCACAATTAAAAATGTTTGAAAAACTATAAAATTCTCTGCTATTTTGAAAAAATTATCTGGTTCCACTTATTTCCCAATTTATCAAAAGAGTAATTGTTCAGCTGCGATTTTTGCGTAGCCAATTGTAAACGTAGTGTCAAAACTAACATAGATCATACAAACTGCAAGAACAAACAATAAGACATATAGCGGTATTATTTGCGTTGCATTGTCCCTACGCGTTGCATTATTTATATCTGGTTCTTCAAAATAAATTAACTCAACTATTCTCCAGCAATATGCTACGGATAAGATAGATAGTAGAAGAACAGAGAATGCCAAGACAATACTACCACTACTTATGAGGCTAGATATTAACGTGAACTTCGTGATAAAACCTGGTGTTCCAGGCACACCTATTAAGCTAAAACAACCAAAAACCAAAAGACCCGACAAAACAGGATAAACTTTTCCTATACCCGCAAATCTTTTAAAGGAAGTTCCGCCAAGAACACTTCCCAGAAAACATACAATAGCAAAAATAAATCCTTTTGTAAGACCGTGATTTATAAAATGAGCTAAAGAGGCTGTAAGTCCATCGACTGTCGCGACGGAAATACCAATAAGAATTATCCCAACTTGCGAAATGCTGGAATAAGCAAACAATTTTTTTATATCTTTTTCGAAATATGCTGCAAATGAACCGAAGAAAATACTAATTAATGCCAACAAGAAAAAAATATCTTCGATTATTTGTCTTCCAATTAAAGAGTTTACGTTTCCAACATCAAATAATATTCTTATTAGTAAATATAAGGAAACTTTTGTTGAAATTGCTGAAAAAAAACACGTTACAAAAGCTGGCGCATATTTGTAAGAATCCGGTAACCATGCATGCAAAGGAAAAATGGCAGATTTTATAAGCAATCCTATAATTATGAAACTCATTGCTGTAAAGTGAGCGGCCGGTTGTTCCAGGCTTTCTAGCCTATTTGAAATATCTAAAAAATTTAAAGAACCAGTTAGAACAAATAAAATCCCAACACCCAAAACAAAAAATGTAGCCCCTATCGTTCCAAAGATTAGATATTTATAGGAGGCTAATAGCGCTCTTTTATCTTTTCCTAAGGCCACAAGAATATACGTGCCAAGAGAAGAAATTTCAATAAACACAAATGCATTAAATGCATCTGCTGTTGCTATAACCCCAGCAAGACCAGCAAAAGTGAGCAAAAACGCCGTATAGAAGAAATAATTTCGAGAGCTTTTCAAATCCCATCTTAACGACCCTGAGTATAGAAGACTTAACAATAGCCCAATGCCACAAATAAAAAAAAGTAAGACTCCATTTAAGTAATCTATAGAATATTCAATACCAACAGGAGCATCCCAGCCACCAAACGGATAAGTCAATTCATTCTGTGTATTAAGTTGCACTAATGTAAAAAATGAACTAACGCAAGATATAAACATTGCAGCGACAGTTAACGACCAACAGAACAAACTGTTTTTAATTAACAGACAGAGAGGCGCTAACGCAAGTGGAAGAACAGCAGGGATAATTGGAAGAAAGTCAAGATTCACTAAGCTTCCTTTTTATTCATCAACATCTGATATTTTATCTTCCTCAATAGTTCCAAAAGATTCATTTATCCTTACAGCAAGAGCAAGGCCAAGGGAGAGAGTCGCGACTCCAACAACAATAGCTGTCAATATTAAAACGTGAGGAAGTGGACTTGAGTAGGTCATAAAATTGGGATCAAGAACCGGCACTGTTCCTCCAAAAATTTTTCCTGGGGCAACAAAAATCAGATAAGCAGATGTTTGAAAGATACTCAAACCCACGAGTTTTTTTACGAGATTAGGACTTGAGAGAACAATATATAAGCCCGCAGTTATCAGCAAGATAGCTGCAACATAATTTATAAGGCCAATATAAGACATGCTAACGGGAAACAAAACAGTAGAATATCAATAATAAGACGCTAAAAACCGTCAGAAACACGCCAAATTCAACGAGCAAAATACCTAGATGCTGCCCTGCGGCCTGGGTATCTCCTAAGACGGAGTAATTCAGAAATTCCCCCCCTAGTACCATACACAAAAATCCAACTCCGATATACAATAAAACGCCTGTTACAGAAATTAATTCAAGTACTCTGGGTGAAACGGCAGATACCAACTTGTCGAATCCAAAAACCAATGAATATAAAATAAAACCAGCAGAGAAAATTGCACCAGCTTGAAACCCTCCCCCTGGACCAAAATCACCGTGAAATTGAACGTAGAGTGCAAACAAAAGAATTAACGGAATTAGTTTCTTAGAAACAATCTTTATAATGACTTCACGACTATTCATCACCCTCTTCCCTCTTTAGTAAACAGAGAACCCCGACACCAGCGGTAAAAATAACAACTACCTCTCCCATAGTATCGAAACCACGATAACTAGCCAGAATAGCCGTTACTGTATTTATAATCCCCGTTTCATTTAAGGTATTTTCTAAAAAGTAACTAGAGAGATGCTGGTGTATTGGAGTGTCGAACTCACCAAAGAGAGGTAAGCCAGCTATACCAATCACCAGGAGAAAAGCTACGCCTAAAGATATGACTAGTGAAATAAAAGAAACTTGTTTATAACTATCCGCATCATTCCCCACTAACTTTAACGTTGCAAGAAATAGGGTTGTTGTTACTCCAACACCGACAGCCGCTTCAGTCATAGCAACATCCAATGCGTCCAAACTTACAAAAATAGCTGTTAAAAGGGCGCTGTAAACCGAGGACAATACAATTACCTCGATTAAAAATCGAGCCCTCACAAGAGAGACAGTAACAACTGCTAAGGAAATCAAAAGTGCACTGTTTACAAATGATTCGATAATTTTTCTCCCTCTGCTTTTTTCTCATGCAATTTCGCATACATAGCTAAAATATGAGTCGACGTAGGCGCGATAATCATCATTAGTAAAAAAATAAAAAAAAGTTTAAGAGCCAATAACGATACTCCAGCCAAAATCATCAGGCCTAAGAAAAAGCAAAAGAACCCTAGCGTTTCCATAACACTTAAAGCATGCATACGCTGGAAAATATTATTAAATCTTATCAAACCCAATACGCCAATAGTCACAAAAAATAATCCAAACGATAGCAACACATAGGCGAGGAAATTAATCATTTACTGCACTCTTATCCATCAAATCTTTAGACGATACGTCGATCTTGCCGAATGTTAAAATCCGCAAAAAACCAAGTAGGCCAACCATGTTTAATAACAAAAAGACTAAAACAATATCTATAAATTCAGGTCTTCCCATAAAAAAACCAAATGCTAATATTAGCAGCAATATTAAGTTAACCACTACACCTGAAACCTGAACTTTTTTTGCGATATCTTTTGTAAAAAGCAAAAAGAATAATGCGATAAAGATACATATTGTAAGCACTGTCAGCGAAAAACCTAGCACGTTATTGCTCCAGATCAGCAACTCTTTTGTCCATCTCGCCGACCTCTAGCTCATTTAATGAACTATCGCAAAGAGCATGTACAAATAAATTATCTTTATCAACTTCAACGGTTAATGTTCCAGGTGTAAGTGTTATAGAATTCCCATAAATCACGATCCCTAAGGGAGTTCTCTGAGATGCCTGGATTATCTTCGCATTAGATTTAAATTTTCTTAGTCCCAATATAGCACCAGAAGTTTTCATTCCGGAAACAACTATTTCTTTTAGAATCCAGGGAATGTAATGAACCAAAAATTTTTTATACGAAAAACTACCTTTAGCTTCAGTAGCGCCAGACATATTTAGTAAGGAATTTATCGCTATCACTATTAAAACCGACAAAACTCCGAACGATAATGTTAGGGGTTCATAAATCCCTGAGAAAATAAGCCACAAAATAATAAAAAGAGAAAGAGAAATATATGCCATCAATATTTAAAAACAGTTAATACAATATTGGTCGGGGCGAGATGATTCGAACATCCGACCCCTTGCACCCCATGCAAGTGCGCTACCAGGCTGCGCTACGCCCCGACGCTGCGCTAGTTTACAGCAATTACGTTTCAATTTTTCCATCAAGAACATCAATAACTAATTTAATTTCCTTTTTCAGATTCTCACAATCAACAGCTGAAATGCCAGCAGCGTTGATTTCATGAGTTACTTCTTTTGTACCTTTCGAACTTAAAGCTTCAACGTCTTTTGTTACAGGTTTTTCCTTTAAACTCAACTTAGCTCCATATATTGTAAAGCCTTTTTCATATAATAAGAATTTTATTTTGCTTACTAGCAAGACATCGTTTGCTTGATAATACCTACGGTTACCTCTCCGTTTAACCGGTGACAACTGAGGAAACTCTGTTTCCCAATATCTAAGAACATGAGGTTTAACATTGCAAAGTGAAGCAACCTCCCCTATCGAAAAGTATTTTTTGTTAGGTAGTTCCATAATATCTAAAGATATCCGACAGATTTACCATATGCTAAATATTTCCAGTCATGGATGCAGGGATGTAAATACGCAGCAGGCAAGTAAATTACTGCATCCTTTCTTTTAATTTTTGACTAGCATGGAAGGTAATAACTTTTCTCGCAGTTACTGGAATTTGCTGTCCAGTTTTGGGGTTCCTCCCAGGCCTCTCACCCTTTTTACGCACATCAAAATTACCAAAACCAGTGAGCTTAATTGATTCCTCAGATATCAGTGCACTCCTGAGTTCTTCAAAGAAAAGATCCACAAATTCCTTGGCTTCTCGCTTATTTAATCCAACTTTTTCGAATAAGTGGTCTGCAAGATCAGCTTTTGTAATGGTCTTCTCAATAGAGAGAAATTTATCCTCTTCAGATTGTTCGATACTCATTTGTAAATCACCATAATTTTTTCACTAGAAAAACGGACCAGTTTCATTAACTAACTTCTGATACTAACGCCCTCGACGGTCTCCGCCAACTTCACTATACCTGAGCAAGCAACCTCTAGCTCTGATTCTTCAAGCGTTTTGCTCGGATCCTGCATCACCACACTAAAAGTAATGCTTTTTTTTCCTTCTGGCAAGTCTTCCCCAACATAAACATCAAACGGGGTAACTTTTTTTACTATACTACAACCATTTGTTTGTTGAAGATTGGACGTGATTGCTTTGAGAATAGAGGCAATCGGACAGTCTTTATTGGCTAAAAATGCCAAATCTCTCCTCACCGTAGGAAAACGTATAATGTCAGTAATGTTGCTAGTTCTTTCTTGATTTAAGAAATCCATACTAATCTCGCAGACAATAGTTGGACTGGGTAGTGACAAATCGGCGCATAATTGAGGGTGTAGTTCTCCAATATATCCTACAGCTTCTCCATTAAAAAAATTTAGTCCATCAATTTTTGTTTTTTTTGATTTTAATTTCGGCACAATCATTCCTGAGCGACCCGGATGAAGAACATCATTTTCTTGTTTTATTTTTTTTATGGTGATAGTAGCGGGTGATACCTCTTCAATGATCATTTTAACGTCATAAAAATCTAATAAATCATTACTTAAACCCCATTGCTGGTGATAACGTGGGCCACAACCAATAAAAGAGAGCATTTTATGTTGGACTATAGTGTGATTTGATTCTGACACATCTCGAGGTGAACTAATAAATATATTTCCTATTTCAAATAAATTTATTTTTTCCTGTTGATTCCTATGATTTTCCGCTAAAACATTCAACATTCCCGGAATCTGACTTGTTCTCATCGTGGAATTATGCACCGATATCGGATTTAAGACATTCACCGATCTTGCTTTTTTATTGTGTTGAAATAGAAATCGCTCAGCCAATTCTTTTTCGATGAACCCAAATCCAATTATTTCAAAAAAAGAAACAGCAGTTAAGTAATCTCTTATTCTTTCAGAAATTATCCTCGGTGTATTTTTCAAACCTGGTTCGATAACACCAGTTGGAATAATAGCTGGGATATTATCATAACCATGTATTCTGGCAACCTCTTCTATTAAATCTTCTTCAATTTCTAGATCATATCGATAAAAAGGAACAATAACATCAAGAACATCACTATTCGAAGAGGCACTAGTCGAAAATTTAAAGCTTAAATTTTTAAATATACGGTCAAATTCTTCATTGGTTACATTAATACCTAAAGTGTCGTTACATCTTTTTTTGCTAAAGGTAACTCTCCTCTCATTCTTATCAAAAAAAGTTTCATAGTTAAGTTTACCCAGAGTCCCACCAGTTAGTTCAAGGATTAACTTGCAAATAATCGCAAAGTCAGCTTCTAAAGTTTCCGGGTCTACTCCCTTTTCAAATCGGCTAGCAGCTTCACTAATCAAAGAAAATCTTCTCGCCTTGCCTCTGATCAAAGCTGGCAGCCATACAGCAGATTCAATTAAAATACTTTTAGTATCAGCAGTGACCATAGTCGAACTTCCTCCCATAATACCTGCCAAGGCAAGCGGCCCGTTGGAGTCAGCGATTATAATAGTGTTGGCCAGATTTTCTATTTCGTCACCATTTAGCAGCACGAGCTTTTCAGTAGCATTCCCTTCCCTAATCTCAAGGGTTTGTTCCTTTTTAGATATTTTATCCAAATCAAAAATATGACTTGGTCTGCCTAGCAAAAACATAAAATAATTTGAAATGTCTACAAGAGGTGAAATAGTTTTCTGTCCGAATTTGTTAAGGCTATTCACAAGCCAATCAGGGCTAGGCCCCTGATTATTAACTCCGTTAATAACTATACTGGCAAACGCATGGCAAACGTCAGAGCTTACTCCAGCAATACTGTGACTATGCTGACCGACCTCTTTCTCAGCCATATTTTTTAGTTTTAAACTTGCTGGATATTTGAAGGTAATGGCTTTAGTGATAGCGCTTAGATCCCGAGCAATGCCTCGAACTGAAAAGCAATCAGCTCTATTAGGCGTTGGCTTGATATTAAAAATTTTATCATTTTTATTTAATACCTCACTGATTGGGATCCCTAGTTTGTCAGCTAAATTACCTTCCAAAATGATTATTCCCTCTCCATCATCTGAAAGCCCTAATTCTTTTTCTGAACACAACATACCGTTACTAACTACACCCCGAATTTTAGAGGACTTAATTTTTAAATTTTTAGGGAGTAAAGAACCCACTTTTGCACAAACTACGTATGAGCCTTCCACAACATTTGGTGCGCCACAAATAATTTGCAACTCCTCATCAACTAAAACCTTACATATTTTTAATTTGTCTGCATTTGGGTGAGCTTTTACAATAAGAACTTTTCCAACAAGAACGGACTTCAACCATTTGTCTTCCGAGATAACTTCCTCTACTTCAATGCCACCCATGGTTAATGTTTCAGCTAACTCATCAGCTGAAAGTTCTGTTTCTATCCATTCACGAAGAATTTTTTCTGAAACTAACATTTAAATTGCTCAAGAAATCTCAAATCATTATCGAAAAATAATCTTAAATCTTTAACTCCGTATTTCAGCATCGTAAGCCGTTCTAAACCCATCCCAAATGCGAAACCCCGTATCTTGTTTGAATTTAGTCCAAAATTCTTAATCACGTTTGGGTGCACCATCCCAGCACCAGCAACCTCAAGCCATTTACCTTCTAATGGACCCTCCGAAAACTTTAGATCTACCTCGGCCGAGGGTTCCGTAAATGGAAAATAGGAGGGCCTGAATCGAACTTTTAACTTCGACGAGTTAAAAAATTCTTTTAAAAAATTGACGAATATACCTTTTAAGTTTGAAAAATTTATATTTGGATCAAGCCAAAGTCCCTCTATTTGATGAAACATTGGAGAATGAGTAGCATCGCTGTCTACTCTGTAGGTTTTACCCGGACTTATTACACGTATTGGAGGCTTATGCTCAATTGAATATCTAACTTGAACCGGGCTGGTATGAGTTCTCAACAAAAGATTTTGACCAAATTCATCTTTATGTTCTACATAAAAAGTATCTTGCATAGAACGAGCAGGATGATCCCTTGGATTATTCAACGCAGTAAAATTAAACCAGTCAGTTTCTATTTCGGGACCTTCTGCTATTTCAAAACCCATCCCATTGAAGATCTCTTGTATTCTTCGTAACGATTGAGTCAGAGGATGGACTGAACCCTTATTTATTCCTCTCCCGGGTAGGCTAATATCAATACTTTGGGATTCAAGTTTTTGGCGAATATTGTTATCTAAAATTTGTTTCCTGGATTTGAACAGAGCATCCTCTATTAGCTGCTTAGCCAGATTTAGCTCCTGACCAAAAATTTTTTTTTCGGCTGATTTGAGATTCTTTAGCTTCTTAAAGAGTAGGGAAAATTTTCCATTCTTGCCTAAATAAAGCGATTTGGCATTATCCAGGTCGTGTAATGAGCTTGCAGATTTGAATTCCGCCTCAGCTTGTGAAACGATTAACTGCAAGTCAGGTTTCAAGATTGCGTGCTAGCTTTTGCTGTTTCTACGAGTTGTGCAAATGCCGATTTATCAGACACAGCGATTTCAGATAATATCTTTCTATCAAGCTCTACACCCGACTTTTTCAAACCAGAGATAAACTTACTATAAGTTATACCATTGTTCCGACAACCTGCATTAATCCGCACAATCCAAAGCGCTCTGAAAGTCCTTTTTTTGACGCGTCTATCTCTGTATGAAAATTGACCAGCCCTGATGACAGCCTGTTTAGCAACACGATAGACACTCTTCCTCCGGCCCCTAAATCCTTTTGCTTGCGCAATAATTTTTTTATGCCGTGCTCGGGCGGTAACTCCTCTTTTGACTCTAGGCATTCAAAATCTCCTAATTATCATGACGCATATGGCATCATCGCCTGGGCACTGCGTGCATCACCCGGAGCCATGTCAACCATTCCACGCAACTGCCTCTTATTTTTTGTTGTTCTTTTTGTCAAGATATGACGTTTTGTTGCCCTAGCCCTCTTGATGACACCCTTACCAGTGACTTTAAACCGCTTTGCAGCAGATTTTTTTGTCTTCATTTTTGGCATAACTATACCACCCTTTTATTTAGTTACTTACTTTTTCTTTGGCGCCAAAACCATAACTAACTGCCTACCTTCAAGTTTTGGTACCTGCTCAACAACAGCATCATTTTCTAAATCAGCCCTAATTCTTTCCAACATTTGCATTCCAAACTCCTGATGAGCAATCTCTCTTCCCTTGAACCTCATTGTTATTTTCGCTTTATCACCCTCATTTAAAAACCGAACTATGTTTCTTACTTTTACCTGGTAATCGTTTTCTTCGGTTCCCGGTCTGAACTTAACCTCTTTTAGCTGTATGGTCCTTTGCTTGAGCCTGGCATCGTGCGCTTTTTTTTGCCTCTGGTATCGAAATTTTCCAAAATCCATTAATCGGCAAACAACCGGACTAGCTTGCGGAGCAATTTCGACTAAATCGACTTCCGCCTCATCTGCCAATTTTAAAGCTTCCCTTAGCGAAACAACGCCTAAAGCTTCATTGTTCAACCCCAGTAGCCTAACCGTTGACGATACTATGTCCTCATTAATTTTATATTCTTTTTCCGTACTTATTTTAAGCTACTTCCCATTCCAATCATTATCATCATGTTTCGTGCTCCAAATCTCTTGTTATATCTTCTAAAAACTTACCTAGCGACTTAGAGTTCGACTCCTTGCTCCCCCGCTTCCGCACAGAAACTGAGTTTTGTTCTACTTCAGCTTTCCCCAGAACTATTACCAAAGGTAGTTTCATAAGACTAAACTCTCTGATTTTATAGGTTATTTTTTCGTTACGCAAGTCTTCTACTACCCTAATACCTCTCGAAACTAATTCCTTTTTAACTTTTGAGGCATATTCATTTTGATCACGCGAAATCGTAGCTATTCCAACCTGATTGGGTGCTAACCATAATGGAAAAGCCCCACCATAATTCTCTATTAATATGCCTATAAACCTCTCCATAGAGCCTAAGATAGCCCTGTGCAGCATTACCGGCGTTTCCCTCTTGTTATCTTCTGAGACATATTCTGCTTCTAATTGCTTTGGCATGTTAAAGTCAATTTGTATAGTCCCACATTGCCAAACTCTACCAATGCTGTCTTTAAGTGAGTATTCAATCTTTGGACCGTAAAATGCACCCTCACCGGGAATAATTTCCCATTCAACTTTTGATTGATCAAGTGCATTTTTCAGCGCCTTCTCAGATTTGTCCCATATTTCGTCGGACCCCACCCTTTTTTTTGGCCGGGTTGACAATTTATAGATAATGTTATTAAAACCAAATTTTGAGTAAACCTTTTTTAATTGATTAGTAAATCGAAATACTTCCTCCTGGATCTGATTTTCGGTACAAAATATATGACCATCATCTTGCGTAAAATTTCGAAGACGAAACAAACCGTGAAGAGCTCCAGATGGTTCATTTCGATGACATGAGCCAAATTCTCCAATCCTCAAAGGTAAGTCCTTGTAGCTTCGTAATTTTCCATTAAATACCTGAACATGGCCTGGGCAATTCATGGGTTTGATTGCATATTCTCGATTTTCTGATGCCGTAAGGAACATATGTTCTTTATAGTGTTCCCAATGGCCCGACTTTTCCCAAAGACTTTTATCTAGCATCATTGGACATCTAACTTCTTGAAATCCGCTAATTTTGTATATATCCCGCATGTATTGCTCAACGATATTCCACAAAGCCACACCGTTTGGATGCCAAAAAACCATCCCTGGCGCAAAATCCCGGTAGTGAAATAAATCCAATGATTTCCCAATCCTTCTATGGTCTCTTTTTTCAGCCTCTTCAAGTCTAAAAAGATAGTCTTGTAATTCACTTTTGCTTGCCCAGGCGGTTCCGTAAACTCTCTGTAACATTTCATTTTTACTATCCCCTCGCCAATACGCTCCAGAAACCTTTAAAAGTTTGAATGCTTTCAATTTTCCTGTTGAAGACACGTGAGGCCCTCTGCACAAATCGACAAAAGACCCTTCTCTATAAAGAGTGATATCGTCACTCTCTGGTATATCCTCTATGATCTCAGCTTTATAATACTCGCCTTGCGACTTAAAAAAATCTATAGCCTTATCTCTGTCCCATACCTCACGAACTACTTCTTCGTTTTTCTTCGCAAGCGCTATCATTTTGTTTTCTATTCTAATTAAATCTTCAGGTGTAAATGGGCGGGAATATGCGAAATCGTAATAAAAACCATCCTCGATAACAGGGCCAATCGTAACCTGTATGTCGGGAAAGAGTGATTTCGCCGCGTATGCTAACAAATGAGCAGTTGAATGGCGAATCACTTCTAGCCCTTCAGGATCTTTTCCAGTAATTATCTGCAAGGAACAATTACTACTGATCAAGGTATCGAGATCTACTAACTCATCATTATTTATTCGTCCACAAATCGCAGATTTTGCGAGACCTGCACTAATAGACCTGGCAACTTGAAAGGGAGTTGTTGGAGTTTTAAAACTAAGTTTAGAATTATCCGGTAGTAAAATTTCAAACATAACTTTTTAAAGGTTGGTAGGCGCGATTGGATTCGAACCAACGACCCCCACCATGTCAAGGTGATGCTCTAACCAACTGAGCTACGCGCCTATCACCATAGTTTACCACCGACTGATAAAATTTGCGGATATATTAATTAGCATTATTAACTTGAAGTTTCATCAAGTGTGCATTTTTTGTGTTTTATTCTGGATCTGTGAGCATTCAAGGACCACAGATCTTTTTTTTTTATATATTCCAATTTCAGAGTTGAACTGATTGAGATTCCAGAAAATAGCAACTCAAAGAAAACTTTATTCCAACTTTTCTCCACTCTCTCATTTCCTGCTTTAGAGTAAATGCTGTCAAAGGATGGAGATCTATCCAGTCCTTATTCATTTCGAGAACATACGCCTCCTCTTCAATTTCATAACGTAAAAACATCTCAGGGAGATTTAAATCTACTCTACTTCTCGAGAATATTGCAGCGAGCCTCAAACATACTAACAACGCTTTAAATTTTTCATGATTTAAAATATGTGAAATCTTAGGTAATTTGCCAGTATGTCCTAAAATGAGAGAAGCCATAACAGTCTGCTCGCGTTTTGTAAATCCAGGCATGTCAGAATTTGCAATGATATACGAAGAGTGTCGATGATAAGCATTATGAGAAAGTGTTTGGCCAATCTCTAAAAGAAGAGATGTCCAATGAAGAATTTTTTTTAATTCTTTGTTGTCTGGAGTTAAAAGATCAAACAATTGCCTAAGAAAATTTATTGCTAAGTGGCTAACCCTCCTAGCATGCAACCTATCAACCTCATATTGTTCCATCAAATGTTTAACTGTTCGATCTCTTTGGTCAGGCTGAGAACCTCGTCCAGCAACCTCGTAAAGTACGCCGGTCCTTAATGCAGCAGTAGAAAACTCCATGTTAGTTATTTTTAACTCATGAAAAATTGCCTTGAGTATTGCGACCCCCGCTGGAAAAGATGACACTCTATCAACTTTTAAGCCAGGTAAGCAATGCTCCTTCAAATTTTTTGATTTGCAAGTCAGATGTATTATTTCATCAAGTGATTCTAAACTGAGCTTCGATTCTCCTAAACCGTTGGCCTTACAAACTTCGTTAACAGATTTTATCGTACCACTACACCCGTATGCTATGTCCCAACCAACTTTTCGAAAATTTTTTGTAATAACTTGTATCTCTTTTCGAGCCCACAAAACAGCATTATTAAAATTCTCAATGGTTAATGAGTTAGTTGAAAAAAAATCGCGCCTAATCTTCGATGTTCCGACATAAACACTTTCTAATAAGTCGGGATCGGAACCGGTACCAACGATAAATTCAGTTGATCCGCCACCGATATCAATGACCAGTTTTTTCTCGCCATTCAAATCCAGAGAATTACAAACCCCCTTATAAATGAGCCTTGCCTCTTCCACACCACTGATAACGTTAATCGGAAATCCTAATGCTTTTTCAAATTTTGGCAAAAATACACCAATATTTTTAGCAACCCTGAAAGTATTTGTTCCTACAACCCTCACGCTTTCTGGAGAAAAGGATCTCAGCCTTTCTGAAAAACGTGTTAAACAGCGAATTGCTTTAAGCAGGTACGGTTCCGTCAACTCCTTGTAGCCATCTAATCCATCAGCAAGTTTTACCTGCTCCTTAACAGAGTCAATTTTTTTTAATATGAAATCGTTGTCTCTTAAAACAACTCTCGCCACCATAAGATGGAAACTGTTTGAGCCCAAATCAACTGCGGCAATCAGTTTTTCACCTTCCACTGGACTCGTCTCGTTTTTATCAACAACAAACATAATGGTTTTTCCTAATTTACAACAAAATTTTACAACAACTTTTGTAAATTGAGTCATCAAAGTGGATAATGTGGGCTTTAATTTTTAAATTTAATCGTGGCGAAAAAAGAACAATTTATAGAATCAACCCCTAAGTCCCGAGTTTATCAATCTCCCAGATTGTCAAAAACTGAACCACTTTTGCCACAAAAGTCTTCCGGGATATATATAAACCGAGAGCTTTCATTAATCTCATTTAACGAGAGAGTACTCTCTTTGGGTCAAGACCGATCTATACCAATTTTGGAGAGATTAAAATACCTGTGCATAGTTGCTAACAATTTAGATGAACTTTTTGAGATTCGCGTCGCAGGACTAAAAGCAAGATCACACGAAGAACCTGTCCATTCGCAATTGCCGGATGGTTTGACTATCGAAGAAACCTTAACGATTTTAGGTAAGCGTACCCAATCGCTTGTCCAACTACAGTATGAAATATTGAATAAATCTGTAATCCCAGAGTTAAAAAAGGAGGGAATATATTTACTGAACTTTCACGAGCTAGACAACCAACAAAAAAGATGGGCGTCAGCATATTTTAAAAATAATGTACTACCAATCTTGACACCGTTGGGCCTAGATCCTTTGCATCCTTTCCCAAAGGTCCTGAATAAAAGTTTAAATTTTATTATTGAAATGCGGGGCAAGGACTCCTATGGCAGGAAGGGTCGCGTCGCAATTGTGCAAGCACCTAGGCTATTATCGCGAATAATTGAAATCCCGAAAAAGACTAAGGTAACTGATATAACGTTCATTAACCTGTCTTCTTTGATTGAAGCTCATGCTACCTCTATTTTTCCCGGTATGGAGATTCTGGGAATTTTTCAATTTAGAGTTACTCGTAACAGTGATTTGTATGTTGATGACGAAGAAGTTACAGATCTTCGACAGGCTTTAAAAGGAGAGCTTTCCCAAAGAAATTACGGTGATGCAGTGCGCATTGAGACGGACAAGGCAATATCTAGTTTTTGCTTGAACTACCTGCTAACAGAATTCAAATTGGAAACAAAAGATTGTTACCTTGTCGATGGCCCGGTCAATTTAGGTAGGCTCATTACACTACCAGACTGTGTTGCTAAACCAATCCTTAAGTTTAAGTTTTTTTCGCCCAAATATCCAGAATATCTCAAAAGAGGAGAATTATTATTTGATTATCTTAAACGAGAAGATGTCCTCTTACATCACCCTTATGAATGCTTTGATGTGGTTGCTGAATTTATAAACAATGCCGCGGAGGATAAAAATGTTGTTGCAATATTCCAGACAATTTATAGAACTGGAAGTACATCTGGATTGATGCGTTCATTAATAAATGCTGTTAACAAAGGCAAAGAAGTGACAGTGATTCTTGAATTAATGGCGCGTTTTGATGAAGAGACAAATATTAATTGGGCTTCAAAATTGGAAGAAATAGGCGCACATGTGGTCTTTGGTGTCGTAGGAAATAAGACTCACGCAAAAATGTGTCTTATCGTTAGACAGGAAGGCAAAAAGTTAATCAGATACTGCCACCTAGGAACGGGGAACTATCACCCTAAAACCTCCAAACTTTATACTGACTTTAGTCTACTAACTAGCAATAAATCCATTTCCGCTGAAATTCATGAAATTTTTCAAAGGTTAACAGGCTTGGGAAAAGTAAAGTCTCTGCGCCACATATGGCAGTCCCCATTTAGGCTTCACAAAAATGTAATTCGTGCTATAAAAAATGAAATAAAGATAACTAAAGCCGGTGGAAAAGGGAAAATTGTCGCGAGAATGAATTCATTAGTCGAAACGCAAGTAATAGATGCCCTTTATGAGGCTAGCAAATGTGGCGTATCTATTGAACTTTTAGTTAGAGGAGTTTGTATGCTTAGACCTGGTGTTTCGGGTCTTTCTGACAATATAACTGTAAGGTCTACTATTGGTCGCTTTTTGGAACATAGTAGGATTTTCTATTTCAGAAATAATGGAAAAAATGACGTATTTTTGTCTAGTGCTGACTGGATGGATAGAAATTTTTTTAGAAGAGTTGAAATAGCATTTCCAATCTTCAACAAGGAACTAAAAAAAAGAGTTTTTGATGAAGGTTTGCAGATACACTTCGCAGAAAATGCAATTAATTGGAGAATGAGTAGTGACGGATCTTATCAACTACGAAAAAGCTCATCAAGTCAAACAATTTCATGTCAGGATGGGTTGCTGAAAAAATATTCGTGAATTCTTTATCATCCATTTGAGTACAATTGTTTTCGTAAAAAAAACACTATAGGAACAACGACAGCAACCATTGCAAGTGAAGGTATAGCTGCGAGTCCCAGCTCTTCATCTGCCGCGAAAGAATAAGCGCTAATAGCTAGCGTTTCAATGTCTAAAGGACGTAGTACTAATGTAGCAGGTAACTCTTTTATGACATCAAGAAAAATTAGTGTTCCCGCAATTATGATTGAGGGTTTCAACAAGGGAAGATGTAGCCTAATAAATGTAGTTGCCGGACTTAGGCCTAGAGTACTAGAGGAGTAGTCAATATTTTTTGTTATAGACTTAAAACTCGCATCTAACGAACTGTGCCCTACTGCAAAGTAACGACTTAAATAAGCTACGAGAAGTAAGATCATAGGTAACAAAAATGCAAACTTGGCTCCTATCAGAGTATATCCTGGCAATAGTTTTGTTAGGTAACCTGCAAGAGTCAACAATGCTAATGCCGACACTAACCCAGCAACAGCATAATTGGAGGTAAGAATCTGTGCGATACTATCTACGATCTTATTGCTGCTGTTTCTTATTACATAAACAGTGATAAGGCTTGTTATTAAAATTATCATTGTTGCGGTTGTAGCTAAAAATATTGTTGTCGTTAACGATTCGATCAACGAATAGAAATCGGAGAGCCTATGGAAAGTAAAAGCAAACTCCTCTAATGAACTTTTCAAAAGAAAAATTAATGGGACAACAAATCCAAAAATTCCACTCATTGATAAGAAAATAAATAATAAAAAACTTTTTACACCTACAACGTGAGCTTCATCAGATTTGTTCCTATTTAAGGTTATTCGATAGTATTCAGGCTTTAAAAATCTGTCTACTAAGGCAAGAAAAATAGCGATCAGAAATATGAATATTGCAAGTAAAGAGGTCATTGTCATGTCACCGTAGCCTAGCCAGGCTTTATAAAGACCGGTCGATAATGTTTGGATAGAAAAATAGTAAACTGTTCCAAAGTCAGATAAGCACTCCATAGCCACCAACAATGAGGCCGCTAATATAGCAGGCCTAGTAAGCGGAAGTACGATGCTAAAAAAAATAGTTTTAGAGGTCGCGCCCATAGTTTTTGCGGCATCTATAAGTGACAGATAGTTTCCTTGAAATGCCCTTCTGGTAATCAGCACTAAATATGGAGAAAATGACATTGCTAATAAAAAAGAGGCAAAGTAAATGGATCTTATTTCCGGCCAAATGTATTTTGTATCTCTAACATCATTGAAAAATCCTAGATATACTAAATATTCGCTTATTAAGTTTGCGACCCAACCGGAGTAATCAAGAGCATCGGTGTAAGCGTATGCAAGTATATAAGCTGGCATTGCCATTGGCAAGATAACAAGAATCTCTATTACCCTCTTGCCTCTAAAACTATAAAAAGCTAAACACCAGGCAACAGGAATACTATAAGACACAGACAGTAGTGCTGTGCCAATACAGAGGATTAAAGTATTCTTAAGGTATATCCATAGCTGTGAACCTGCGAGGTCTGTTTGAAGACTCAGCAAGATATCTCCGCCCGAAGATAATGCTATCGTAAATATTCCGATGGTAGGAGCTGATATTAAAAGTCCTAGTAGTATAAAGCTGGCGGTTGCAAAAGAATGTTTGCGTCTGGTAGCATTCAATTCTATTCCCTGAATTTCATTGAAAAAATATAGCTTGATTATAGTTGATACATGAGAAATACGCTTAAACTTGAAAAAATCTCCTTCAGTTACGTTAACAAACAGAGTTCATCTATTAATCCTGTCCTGGATAATTTTGAATTGACCTTGAAAAAAGGAGAAATTGGGATCGTACTTGGAGCATCTGGCGGTGGTAAGACAACAATTTTAAGAACTATTGCAGGATTTCTGGATCCGGTTCAAGGCAGAATCAATATAGATGGATGCGATGTTTTTAATTCCCAAAATAAATCTGGCTACATTCCCTCAGAGCAACGAAATGTTGGAATGGTATTTCAAGATTTTGCCCTCTTCCCGCATCTAAACGTTAGAGAAAATATAATGTTTGCTTTGACAAAAGGGAAATTACGCTCAGTTACCGACGAAAATGTAAATAGAATAGAAGAAATGCTAGCACTGACTGGAATGATAAATTTTGCAGAAAGTAGCATCCAGAATTTATCTGGTGGTCAAAAACAACGTGTGGCTTTAGCACGTGCACTAGCGCCTTCCCCAAAGCTTATTTTATTTGACGAACCGTTTTCTAATCTAGATCCTGCATTAAGACAGGTACTTGTTAAAGAAGTCAGAGAAATGCTAAAAGCAACAAGTACTACGGCTCTGTTTGTTACACATGATCAATTGGAGGCGTTTAGCCTTGGTGATAAAGTTGGAATTTTGAAAGATGGGCAACTTCAGCAATGGGATTCACCGTATCGTCTCTATCATGAACCAAAAAATATAGATATTGCAAAATTTATTGGCCAGGGAGCGCTGATAAACGGCTTTCAAGATGGAGATATCGTGACCACAGCTTTGGGTAAGTTGACATTGAAAAACAATTTCATACCTAGTCGAAAATCTTCCGAAAAACAAGTTAAAGTTTTAATTAGACCAGATGACATCATCCACGATGATGAGAGTGAAATGTCTGCCACGGTCGTTAAGAAAATATTTCGAGGCGCTGACTTTCTCTACACCCTAAAGCTTCCGACCGAAGAGGAAGTACTGTCATTTGTTCCTAGCCACCATGACCATCCACTTCACCAACCGATTGGGATACGACTTGAAGTTGATCATGTTGTAACATTCGAGTCGACCGAACCCAGTTTTACATTTTAACGGATACGATCAAAAATAAGTCTTTTGGACCCAGTATAAATGTAAAAATGTTTTCCAGAACATCTTCCTAATAATGTCATGTCAACATTTCTCGCCATTTCTACACCCATTTGAGTAACTCCTGAACGAGATAACAAAATGGGAATGTGCATTTGTGCTCCTTTTATAACCATTTCGGATGTTAATCTACCGGTCGTATAGAACACTAGATCTTTTCCATCCAATTGGTGCTCCCACATTTTGCCAGCTATTGCATCAACTGCATTATGTCGGCCAACATCTTCACAATAGAAAAGCATTTTTGGACCCTTAAACAGAGAACATCCATGAACAGACCCAGCCTGCTTATAAATTGAGTTGAAACGTCTTACCTCATCAATAATCGTCAACAGTACTGACTGTTTGATTTTCAGACCTGAATCTAACTTGAACTTTTCTATATCTGCCGTCAAATTACCAAACATAGTACCTTGACCACACCCACTAGTAATTGTTACTTTTTCCGTTAACCTATCAAAATTAGAGGCTGAGCTTTTTAGTTTAATGGCAGCAGCATTTACATCCCAATCTATTTGAATAGACTCTATATCATCTAATGAGCTCACTATTTGTTGATTCCTGAGATAACCAATTATCAAAGACTTTGTATTCGTACCTAAAGTCATCACAGTCAGTAACTCTTTATTGTTAAGGTACAAAGTAATTGGTCTTTCAGCCGGAATATATAATTGCTTTTTCCGGTTTTTCTCATCGATTACCTCAACCTCATAGGTAATTTCTTGATCTTTCAATGACAAACCTCTTCATAACCTCTTAATTGGCATGCACTGCGAAAATCTAAATAAACTGGAATCCAAATCTTAAAAAAGGTGTTTAGACTAGATCTTTTCATTTTTTAAATCATCTAATGTATTTAGGTTTTCGAAATGTTTCTCATTATCAAAAAAAACTTCACAAAAGTTTTCTTCATCAGTCCACAATTTTATTTTTCTCCCGCCATTTTTTAAATAATCCGCCAAACTTTTTTTTAATTCTGTGCGCAATAACATCACCGTTGGATGAAATAACTTCTTTTCATTTTTCAATTTAGTATATGGAATAGCTCCGTTACAATTCGTCTCATATACAGAATTTATCAGGTTTGTAGTCAAATTATCTGGCAAGAATGGCGTATCACAGGGAATACTAATTAAATATTCCGTTTTACAATTTAACAAACCCGTATATATACCTGCGAGAGGACCCAACCCCCCGGTCATCTTATCCTCAATTACTTTGTAGCCAAAGTGTTTATATTTCGAAATACTTCGGTTAGCACTGATCATAATCTCACTGACGTGTGGAACAACAGCATTGATTGCATAGCTAATTAACGGGTTATTATCAAAAGGAACCAAGCCTTTATCTAACCCTCCCATCCTACTTCCATGACCACCGGCTAGAATTATAGCCGTAAGATTATTGTACATTTAGTGGTTTTTCGTTATCGCATCAAGATTTGATCATTTTTTTAAACACTTGAGCTACCTTGCTTGAATCTTCAGATACCAGCAATCGCATCAGCACAACTTTATCATCATACGAACTTGAATTGTCCAGCATACTAACATCAATTTTCGGTTTTTTCGGTTTAAGCTTCGCTTTCATATCAGCTAGTGACTGTCCATCTTCTAAAGCTACTTCTCCATCAGGCAGCGGTTTTTCAGTTTCTTGAGGAATTTCTTCAACCACTTTTTTTGGCGCATCAATACGTCCGTCCGGATATATGATAGTTCCATCTTCCTTGATTAACTTACCGTCAGGATACCGTATACTGCCATCCGGGTATTCGATTCGACCATCAGGATGTACGATAGCTCCATCTGGCCTTTTTATTGGACCACTGCTTGCGGACGGTATAGCCCTTCCAGTCTCATCGAATTCCATAACCTTACCGTCAGGCTGCGGACCACCAATACCCGGCGCAGGTCCCACTACAATTGCGGGTGCTTTAACCCTTTTAGCACGATCAGCAATCATTTTTTTTCGCAATTCATCAGCATTAAATTTTAAAGACTTTCTTTCCTTTCTTGGTTGAGGAAATAAACTCAACACTTTTGACCGAAGATAAATTAATGCAAAGCCGAGAACAACCATTCCCATGAAACCTGCAAAATCAGGAGCTAAAAAAACGTCTGGATATTGTAGAGCAAGAGCAAAATACCCCGTCATAACAAGGTAAAACGCAAAATTAAAAATTAATCGATAAATTTGATGCTTAAACAGATACACCTTAAACCCCAGTTGGTCTCAACCCTTCAGAGTCTTCCGTGGCATTTTCATCCGTCCCGTTTCCGTTTGTTTCCCCACTTTCAACCCCGGCTTCGTTCCTTGATTTTATACTATTTTCAATTTGTTGTATTCGATCACAGTCTCGAAGAACATCTACTTGTAGTCCAGAAGCAACCATTCCAGCCTGGGCAGCACACACGGATTTCAACCGCTCTGTCCACTGATTCATTTCTAAAGCTTTTTCAAATGCTTTCGCAGTTTCAGGATCTTCTTTACCTTTAACCAATAGTCTCAATGCCCCAATAGCTAAATAACGCTCAGGGCTTTCATTCTTCGCATTTTTTGCTGCATTTTCAACATCTGAAAGAGCTAACCCATTAGATAAAGCAGATTTAACCGCTTCTAACTCCTTTTCCTTAGCGATTAGTTGCTCTAACCGAATAGGGCTAAGACTCGAATCGGAAGAAGGGCGTTTTACAGAACTCTTAGTGAGTTTAGCTACTTGTACCTCAAGTTCATTGATCTCTGTCATCTGCAGATAAATAAAAGTTCCAGAACCAACCACAGCTGCGCCCAGAAGAATTTCAATAGTTAAACGTATCCACTTTCTCATAATTTCTATATCGACAAAATGTTCAGGCCCTTGAATCTACAAGGTAATTTAGTTAACGGCAAAACAATGATGGCCTTAAACTTTAATTACAAAACCGGCAGTTTCTTACCCGATAATTAGCAAAGCTGAATTTATCGGAAAAAAATTGCCTAATTGAGTAAAAATACAGAGTTTGATCACTTATCTACACTATGGCACATCAGCATATATCTTTCAGCAAAAACTGCACCAAAACGTATAATTTTTCTTAACTCAATCTATTAACACCATTAACAAATAGGTTAACTTGCAAAAATTTGTATAATACGATGGCTACTGAATTACTTAAATTTAAACTCCTGCTTTCCCTTACCATTGGAATCCTCAACAAGTTTTTTTCCGGAAACATTTTTTTTTGAATTTCTGATAATCCCTTACTCTCAGCACCAAAAAATAACCAAGCCTCCTCTTCAAGTTTTTTTATCTCGAAGGCTGATCTTTTAGTTTTGGTCGTAAATGCATAGCATCGGTCCACATTAGGACTTTCTTTAGTCCAAAACTCTTTCCAATCTACGTGTTTTCGTAATGGGCAAAATTCCTTGTAGTCTAATCCTGCCCTTATCATTTCACGGTTGTCTAAAAAAAAACCTAAGGGGCCGATCAAATGTAGTTCGGTACCGGTGTTTGCACATAGTCTAATTATGTTTCCAGTATTTCCCGGGATTTCAGGTTCCACCATTACTACCTTAATACTAGCCACTATTCCTCCCATCGTTCTTTATATGTAAGAAACGCTTGCTGAGGAGAGACAGAGCTACTAATTCCATTTATTAGCGAGATAATTTCCACGCCTGTTTTTTTTACAGACTCTAAATTTTTAAGATTAATCCCTCCAATAGCCACAAGAGGTTTTGGCAATATTCTGACCCAATAACTCAAGTTTCTTATTCCCTGTGGCAACCACGGCATTTTCTTTACACGAGTTTGAAAAATTGGCCCGCAGGCAATATAACTCGGTGAGAGGTGCAGGGCACAGCTAACCTCCCAAAAACTATGTGTAGATATACCGAGCCTCAATCCGTTTGATCGAAGTGTCGAAATATCAGCATTTTTAATATCCTCCTGTCCCAGATGAACTCCATATGCACCACTTTCTATAGCAGCTTCCCAATAATCATTAATTATCAGTTTTGAAAAGGAGTACTTTTTTGAAATTTCTACAGCTTTCTTAACTAGGACAAGAATATCACTTTGTGATTTGTTCTTTACTCTAAATTGAATTAATGAAGCTCCAGTATCGAGAAGCTTTTTTAAATATTCAAGGTTGTCAACAATAGGATAAATTGTCCGTCCTGAGCAATTCAAAGGTTGGAAAGCTTTGTCACAATGATTGTAGTCAGAACTGTCTTTTCTATCTTCTTGATTAATTTGCCTAAATAATGACGAGGTTGGTAAATAGTTGGATCTTACAACTGATTCTTCTGGGCTTAATCCATGTTTTTTTCCTCTGGCAATCATCACACTAATAATAGATGAGTCTTCCTCAATGAATCCTTTTTGTTGAGACCACAAAAAACCTTTTTTTAAATCATCAAAATTAAGTTCTTCCTTTGGCTGAATTATTCCACGAAAAAACTGCCAGTCCGCAATAAGAGTAAATCTTTCTTCACCACTTTTTTTTTCCTTAACATAGAATTTACCTCGTTTTGTTTGCTCAATAATTTTCATTGTTACTAAGAATAGTTCATTCAAATATATTGGTACTTATATCAGTTGTAGCTGTTGCCATAGACTGAGGCTGAATTAAACCAGCTTCAAATCCTTTTCGGCCAGCGTTTACCGCATGGGAAAATGCTATTGCCATTTTTACAGGATTACTTGATTGCGAAACAGCAGAATTTAATAGAACCGCGTCATACCCAATCTCCATTGCTTGACAAGCATGAGATGGTTTCCCTATACCTGCATCAACAACCATAGTTATTTTCGGAAATTTTTCCCGTAGGCGTTTCAACGACTCAATATTTAATAAACCCTGGCCTGATCCAATTGGAGATCCCCATGGCATCAACACTTTACATCCCTCTCCAACTAATGCCTCCGCCACTACAGTATCTTCGGTACAGAACGGGAAGACACTTATTCCTTTTTTGATAAGAATTTTAGTAGCAGCTAACAATTCAAACGGATCAGGTTGGAGACTATAATCATCTCCAACAACTTCTAATTTGATTCGATTAGTTTCAAACAATTCACAAGCTATCTCAGCTACTTTAACAGCTTCCCTTGCGGTTTTGCATCCAGCTGTATTCGGTAATATGGGTATACCAGAGCTCAATATTTCGTCAAACCACAAACGACCAGGGTTCAACGATTTTCCTACTATTCGTTTTACCCCCATAGTAACCAAAGAAGCGCCCGATTGCTTTAATGCTCTTTTTAATTCATCTGGCGAACTATATCCAGACGAACCGAGAAACAATCGACTCGGTAGCTTTAACTCACCTATTTTAAAATAATCCACCACCAATTAATCCTTTAAACTTTTATCCGCCCGTTATTGGCCCAAAAATATTAATCTGATCCTTTTCATTCAGTACTTTATCTTTTCTTTTATCTTTTAAGATCAAGTCTGCGTTTACCGAAGTAGCTAAATTTCTGGTATCTACCTTTTCATTATTTAAGAAATCCTCCAGCGTAGTTTTTTCATCAATAACGAACATTTTATCTCCAAATTTTATATTTATTTTTTTCATTGGGTAAAAGCAGGATCGGAAAGTGGAATGTTTAAGTTCGAAAATACCTCTAATAACAAAGCAGGTGCAATAAGCCAACCATGTCGAAATAAACCATTAACATGCACTAAATTTTCCTTGATCTGAAAAAAAGGTTGGTTATTAAAAGAGGCGGGTCTTAAATTTACGTCCGTTGACAATATCCTGGCTTCACTTAACTCTGGAAAGACATACTGAGCAACGGTTAACAAGTCTACGGCGCTCTGTAGCGATATTGGTGATAAGTCCTGCGATTCTATTTCAGTAGAGCCGACTACAATTCGCCGATTTTCATGCGGAACGATATAGATCTTGAATCGTGGATGTAAAAAACGAACCGGGTGACTAAGGCAAAAATTGGACGGTGGGTCTAGTATTACCACCTCTCCTCTCACCCCTCTAATTCCAACGTCAGTTGCTCCAACACCTCGCACATCAAAGACGAAATCATAATTAGTAAACATTTTTTCTGTTTTTATCCATCCAGGACCAAAGTCCTCTACCAGTGTATTAAAATGCCAAACTGATTTTTCTGAAAGCTTCTTGGTTGCAACAACTAATGCATTCAAAGCTCGTGAAGGGTATATCTGACCTTCATCTGGAACAATCCAACAAATAAGTTTCTCAGATAGATTTGGTTCCAATGTATTTTTTTCATCCTTAGATAATGGTAGTCCTTTAAACCCAATTTTATTGAATAAACGTCTAGCATTACCCATTTGCGCGGGGGAAGAAACAAAAAGATTCCCTTTTAAAAAAAGACCTAGACCCTCATCAATAATTTTCTTTATTTTTCTATCAAGACAACTCCATAAATTTAAGGACTTTGCTCCAAGTTCAAAAATAATATTTCCGCCGGAATCTTTTTCAGAAATTGGGCTAAGTAATCCTGCAGAAGTGAAAGCGGCTGCCCTTAAAATGGATAAACCTGGATTTTCAGGTGTCTTTTCATAAACTTCTACTGTATGCCCAGATTCAGTTAGGACAAACGCTGCCAATCTACCCAGGAGGCCTCCGCCCACAATACCAATTTTCTTCATGCCAATCTCAATAGATTTTCAAACCTGACTGCTTGAACTCAATAGCTTTCTCTCTCATCCCTACCTCTAAGGCTTTATCTAGGTTTACGTCTTTAGTCTTCGCAAATTCTCTTACTTCTTGCGTGATCTTCATGCTACAAAAATTTGGCCCACACATTGAACAAAAGTGAGCCTTTTTCATACTATCTTTAGGTAAAGTTTCGTCATGGAAAGCCTGCGCAGTTGATGGATCAAGACTTAATGCGAACTGGTCTCTCCAACGAAAATCAAATCTTGCTTTCGACAATGCATTATCTCTCAACTGAGCATATGGATGTCCTTTAGCAAGGTCTGCAGCATGCGCGGCAATTTTATAGGTCACAATACCAGTTTTTACATCCTCCCTGTTCGGTAAACCAAGATGCTCTTTCGGAGTCACGTAGCATAACATCGCCGTACCATACCAGCCAATTTGAGCAGCACCAATGGCTGACGTTATGTGATCATAACCAGGAGCGATATCCGTTGTAAGTGGACCCAATGTATAGAAAGGAGCTTCATTACAGTGGCCAATCTGCAAGTCCATGTTCTCTTTTATCATCTGCATAGGAACATGACCTGGGCCCTCAACCATTACTTGAACATCATGATTCCAGGCTACTTTGGTAAGCTCTCCAAGAGTCTTAAGCTCTGAAAATTGGGCTTCGTCATTTGCATCCCAAATGCTACCCGGTCGCAAACCATCACCTAAACTAAAAGAAACATCGTAGGATTTCATAATCTCACAAATCTCTTCAAAGTGCTCATAAAGGAAATTCTCTTTGTGATGAGCTAAACACCACATGGCCATTATGCTTCCACCTCTACTCACAATGCCCGTCATTCTTTCTGCTGTTTTCGGAATGAAAGACAATCTTACTCCGGCATGAATCGTAAAATAATCTACGCCTTGTTCAGCTTGTTCAATTAACGTATCTTTGAACAACTCCCAACTCAATTTTTCTGCCTTGCCGTCAACTTTTTCTAATGCCTGATAAATGGGAACAGTCCCAACAGGAACTGGGCTATTCCTGACAATCCACTCTCGGGTTTCATGGATTCTTTTTCCTGTAGAAAGATCCATTATCGTATCTGCTCCGCAACTTACAGCCCAGATCATTTTATCAACCTCTTCATTTATACTACTACTCATGGCGCTGTTACCAATGTTTGCATTCACCTTAACTAAAAAATTCCGACCAATTATCATAGGCTCTGACTCTGGATGATTGATATTTGATGGAATTATTGCTCTACCTTTGGCTACTTCACTGCGAACAAACTCCGGAGTAACTTCGAGTGGAATTTCGGCTCCATAGTTCTCTCCGTCATGAAACTTTGCCAACCTTTCATATTTTCTCTTCAGTAAAGAATAAACTTTCTGGTTACTCTCGAATAGTTCGTTTCGTTTTAAATTTTCTCTAATTGCCACATATTCCATTTCAGGAGTTATTCTTCCCAACCTTGCATAATGTAGTTGCGTCACATTTTTTCCATCAACTGCCTTTCTCTGCATAGGTTTGTTTAAGAACATTGAATTGGCATCTCCTTCTTCAATTTTTTTTCTGCCAAATTCGCTAGAGGGTGTGTTGAATTCCCTAGTATCTTCCCTTTCTTTAATCCATTTTCCTCTTGTTGACTGGATACCCCTAGACACATCTACTCTATTCCTAAAATGTGTTCCTAATTCTTTATCACCAAACGGGCCGCTTGTGTCATAAACAAAAATTGGGGGATTCTCGTATTCCCCTTCTTCCCCTTTTGTATTCTCTTGAATTACTTTCCTAAAAGGAACCTTAATATCATCTCGGCTGCCGCTCTCATAAATTCGCTCACTTGATGAGAACATTTGCTCGATAGCATGATTGTCTCTTTCTATAGACTTGTTTTCCTGCTCTTTCATAACTTCCCCTTAAGGTGATACTTAAAAAGATAATCTGGTACAAACTGATCAATAGGGCCGCTCCCTCTACCACATTTTAACTCTCTAGCTAAAAGAATACTCTGAAACACGAATTCCTGCGCTTTTTTAACTGCATCTCGTAGGGTTTTATTTCTACAAAGTTCAACACTAATAGCTGTTGACAAGGTACAACCAGTCCCATGAGAGTTGTTGGTTATTATTCGATTCTGCTCCAATATATCCACAGACCCGTTAAATAACAATGCATCAAAATGCATTAGTTTCTTGTTGATAGATTTACTTATGGCTGATGAAGGAAGATGCCCGCCTTTGACAAAAAAGGGTGGGAACTTTAAATTAAGAAATAATTCTGACACATGCATATATAAATCTTCAACGTGTTTTCTTGAATTACTGTTTTCCAAATCATCTGCAAAGTTACCCCTACCTAAAACCCTCAACAACTTACAAAGTTCCAAAAAATTTGGTGTCACTAATGAGCACATGGGAAATACTTTTTCACGCAATATGTTCATGGTTTCTTCACATGCCAATTGGGTACCACTAGATGACGAAATAATAGGGTCAAGTACCACAAATCGGGGTTTGAACTTCTCCAAACACTCAACAACTGCTGCTGCTGCAGATTCGGAATACAATACTCCGACCTTCACTGCAGAAATGTCGAAATCTTCGAAAAGAGACTCTATCTGTTCCCTAACAAGCTTTTCCGGTAACGGAAATACCTCCTTAATCCCGGTTGTATTTTGAGCAGTCACACATGTCAACACGGCAACACCATGAGCTCCAAGAACTCTTGCTGTATAGACGTCCGCAACAACTCCAGCACCACAACTACTATCGAAACCTGCGATTGAAAGTATGGTTAATTTTTTGCCCATATTAGTGCGCTAAAGATCAGAGAATCTTTACGTTAGCATATTCCGAATCAGATCCTAAGCGATTATCGCAACCCAATAAATAAAGTGGGCCAGGCAATATTTACGCCTATGAAAAATCACTTCCCAAATTTATAAAATGTTTGATTTAGATATTTTGAAACGTCGGTATATTCTTCTTCGAACCAGCCTAAACCATTGTTAGTTGCACAAAACTCAACCATGGAATATAAAGCTTTTGAAGATTTAATTTTCCTCAAATCTTCATCGTAAATATCATCCCCCTTCCCATTAGGAAACATGGAGTCGTGACAGCTACTACAATTTTCACCATGTAGAACATTTCCGTTTTTTGTATTTCCTTCATCAAAAGGAGCAGCTAAACTAGCAGAACTTATAACGAAGAGAATCACAGATTTTAAAAACAGGAAACGTTTAATTGATGCAGTCATATCAGTACCCCTCAAATCAGAAAATTTTTTGTCATCGCATCTGATAGCGGTGAGCAATCTACCAGCCATGAAATTTTGTTACACGATAGTTATGCAGAATGTTGCACTGTCAAGCCTTTACCAGATCTTCATCAACCCTTTTTACACCCCGATTATCAACCCATGAGACCTTAACAGTATCACCAGCTTTTCCCGAAAAGTTGCATCTAAAATACGGGTTTTTAGATACAAGCGGACCAATATACCCAACAAGAATCGACTCATTATTTAAGTAAACGCGAAATTCTTTTATAAACCAGGCTGGAACCGTTTCTCCGGTCTTGTCGTTTTTTCTAAAACCCGATTCCATATCGTGACGCATAAGCATCCGAAAGTCTACAATGCCATCAACAACCTTAGCGCGGATTTTTGTTGGCTTAGTCATATCTTAACTACCACATCCCCCTAAAACTACTTTGACATGCCTGGTATTCATGAAATATGTCTCACCTGCCTTGACCAGGGCAACTAAGTCAGAAGTTTCCGCCATCTTAATTTTCGTTCCCAACTTCAACTGTTCTAATTTTTTTATCTCGAAATAACCCGCCAGCACGCTTGGGTTTTTATCGACAAGAAACGCGACAGCATCTATATTAGGAATAGAGCTTTCAATACCAATACCGACATAGGCACCGTTTTCCGCCGTATCTGGTGCTTGTAAAACAACTCTTTGATCCACTAGTGGTTTACCAACTCCCATTGCCGCAAAAGTTTCCTTTACTGTCCTTCCATTTTCAAACCAACTCTGTTGCCATGCCTTATCCTTCCCGGTAGCAAGCCCACCTGCGGGAAAAAAGCCTAGTCCGAGAAGCGCTAAAACTGTAGTACTGTCAATCAAAAATATTCTTCTATTTTTTTTCACGCAGACCTCTTTCAACTCAGTCAATTATAACTTGAATAAAAAATTTTAGTTCACAACAGATTTTAATTGACCTTTTAAGTATTTTTCTGACATTAAGTCCAAGGAAATAACTTTGATTTTCGGTGCCTGGCCGGCTGTACCAAAAGCTTCCAATCTTGCTTTACATATATTGTAGGCAGCTTCTCTGGCCACTTTCAAATATCCTCTTGGATCAAATTCGGCAGATTTTTCGAACAAGAACTTCCGTATTGCTCCAGTCATTGCAAGCCTTATATCCGTATCAATATTTATTTTCCTAACTCCATTTTTTATTCCTTCCACAATTTCTTCAACGGGAACCCCATATGTCTCTTTAATATTGCCACCAAATTCCCTAATAAGTTTTAATAATTCTTGCGGAACGCTAGATGAGCCGTGCATAACTAAGTGAGTATTTGGAATTCGTTGATTAATCTGCCGTACTCTATCAATTGCAAGAATATCACCCGTAGGTGGTCTAGAAAACTTGTACGCTCCATGACTAGTTCCAATAGCGATTGCAAGAGCATCCACATTGGTGGCTTTGACAAAATTCGCAGCCTCCTCGGGATCAGTTAGCAACTGCTTTTCATCCAAAATACCGTCTGCCCCTACTCCATCCTCCTCACCAGCCTCACCAGTTTCGAGCGAACCTAGGCAACCTAGTTCGCCTTCAACTGAGACCCCTACGGGATGAGCTAACTCTACGACTTTTCTTGTCATATTTACATTGTAATCGTATGACGCAGGTGTCTTCCCATCCTCTCGTAAAGAGCCATCCATCATCACACTACTAAAACCACTGCGTATTGACTTGATACAAACATCTGGAGACACTCCGTGATCCTGATGCATACAAACAGGAATATCAGGGAATTGCTCAATAGCGGCTTCAATAAGTTTTCTCAAAAACGGCTCTCCAGCGTATTTCCTTGCGCCAGCACTTGCTTGCAATATAACTGGACTAGAGCAATCACTAGCGGCCTGCATAATAGCCTGAATTTGCTCCAAATTATTAACATTGAACGCAGGCACCCCATAATCATTTTCTGCAGCATGGTCAAGCAGCTGTCGTAACGCGATTAGTGCCATAAAATTTCCCTAGTTTTTTTCTATGCAACATTCTCTAATAATACTGCAAATTTAGCCCTTCTTGCTATCCATCATTCTCAAAACCATCGGTGTGAAAATTAGCTGCATAGCTAGCCCCATTTTACCACCAGGAACGGCAAGTACATTAGGTCGTGTCATCGATGAGCCAGACAACATGGAGAGAAGATAAGGAAAATCGATGCCCTTTGGATCAGAGAAGCGGATAACAACTATGGACTCATCAGCGGAAGGAATATCTCTAGCGACAAATGGGTTTGATGTATCAACCAAAGGCACTCGTTGAAAATTCACATGAGTCCTTGAAAATTGAGGAATTATATGTTTCACATAGTCCGGCATTCTCCTCAAAATCGTATCGACAATAGCATCCTGAGAGTAACCTCTGGTAGTCTTATCTCTATGAAGCTTTTGAATCCACTCTAGGTTGATAATTGGCACTACGCCGACAAGCAAGTCAACATGTTTCGCAATATCAAAGTCGTTGTGGGCATAACCACCATGTAAACCTTCATAAAATAAAAGGTCTGTATCTATCATTATCTCTTCCCAAGGTGTAAATGTACCCTCCGCTTGTTTATAAAAGGCAGCTTCATCTGAGTTATGTAAGTAGCGCCTAAATTTTCCAGTGCCTGTTTCAGCGTAGTTTTGGAAGAGACTTTCAAGTTCGTCTAGAAGATTAGCCGCAGGTCCAAAATGACTAAAGTTTTTGTTACCTCTTTTTTCAGCAGCCCGCATGGCCTGATTCATCTCATCCCTAGTAAATCTGTGAAAAGAATCACCATGTATAATTTGAACTCTAATTTTTTCCCTTCTAAATATGTGTCTAAAACTGTGCAGTACAGTTGATGTGCCAGCGCCAGAGGAGCCTGTAATTGCAACTATCGGATGTTTTTTTGACATTACTTACGATCCACGAAAAGTGAACGCTCTCTAAACAGTGGCGAGTCAAACTCTAGCTCTCCAGAGTCAAATTTTTCATAGTATCCGATAATTTTCTCAACCTCATCTGCAGCACCCATGATCACTGGAGTTCTCTGATGATAATTCTCAGGACGAATTTCTAATATTCTTTCTCTTCCTGTCGAAGCTTTCCCACCTGCCCTTTCGATGATGAGTGCCATAGGATTGGCCTCATACATTAATCGCAACCTGCCAGCCTTTTGAGGTAATTTATTATCTTTTGGATACATAAAAATGCCCCCTCGCATTAGAACTCTATGAATATCGGCTACCATGCTTCCGCACCAGCGCATATTAAAGTTTTTTCCCCTTTGTCCTTCAGAGCCCTCATTACACTCCTTGATGTACTTTTGTACGGGTGGCTCCCAAAATCTATGATTGCTCGAATTTATAGCATACTCAGACGATTCCCGTGTGATTCGCAAGTTGGGATGAGTGAGCAAAAACTCATTTAAATTTTCATCTAACGTGAATGAAGTAACTTCATTGCCTACTGTTAAGACAAGCATAGTAGAAGGACCGTATGTACTGTAACCAGCAGCAATCTGTTCCGAGCCCGAGCTTAACAAATCTAATTCATTATCTGACCGTCTCTTTGTTTTATATACCGAAAAAATTGACCCAACTATTCCATTCACATCTATGTTTGAAGAACCATCCAACGGATCAAAAAAAATAACATACCCTTCTTCACGACTTTCGTTCACGAGTATTGGAAATTCATTTTCTTCTGAGACCAAGGCAATGATTGAATCAATTTTTGATAAAGACTCGATAAAAATTTCATTAGACCTTACGTCAAGTTTTTTTTGAACTTCTCCTTGTATATTTTGCGTCCCCATGTTTCCCAAATGCCCTCCTATAGCTCCTTGGTGAGTTGCCTTAGCAATGTCACCAATGCAGCTAGCCAATGTAGTTAGGACCACTTTTAAATCCATTGAGTTTGAAGTATTCGCAACTTCATTTTTTATAAAAACTGAAAATTTTTCCAAACACACCTCTTTCAAAAAGTTCTAAGGGTTTACGCCGTTAATCAACATGCAAAATATTCGCTATTTATGTATACTCATGACTATTATTCCGTATGAGAGACGATCTATGCAACTTTATTGGTTAAGCGATACCATAGGAGTGTCTGATCAGATATCCCCAGGAGATGTGCTGGAGCTTTCGAGCTTAGGTGTAAAAAGTATTATTTGCAACAGACCAGATAGGGAAAGCGAGTCTGACCAGCCAGATGCTGAGTCAATAAGGCAAGCTAGCAAAAAAATGGGAATAGAATTTGCATTTCATCCTGTTGAGAGTAACTTTCAAACAGAACATGATGCATCACAAATGGCAAAGCATTTATGCGAGTTGCCAAAGCCGATCGTTGCATACTGTCGTTCCGGAGGAAGGTCAACCGCACTGATTGGGTTAGCCGAGCAATTACAATTTATCAATCTGCAAGAACTTGAATAAAATTTTAGGCATGAATAAAAGGCGTTCACTATTGTTTGCCATTTCAGGACTATTCGCTACGTTATGTGGACAGGTACATGCCGTTAAAAGCTTTAGCACGAAAAAACAAGTACTTTTCCTATTATATGAGGGGCAAAGATATAAAATTCCTGCTCGCAAAAAAATAGTTTTTATTGATTTGCCGCCGAATAAATATTTCGAAATAGAAACGATAGATTTGGATAATACATCGTTACACTCAAAACGTAGTTATTCATTTCGAATGCCCTGTATTCCCACTAAGCCCGCGCATTTAACATTAAATGAGACGAATACTCTATTTATAATTTATCCAAAAGGCATCCCATGGCCGAACAAACAACCGAAGACTACATAATTCATAAGAATGGTAGGGCCTTTAAACCGCGAAAGGTTGGTTTCATTGGGTTAGGCAAGATGGGTTCTGCTATGGCTGGACACCTAGCGAGGGTTGGTCACATCGTACATGTCTTTAATAGAAGCAAAGAAAAAACAGATAATTGGATAAAGGCATTCGAAAGCTATTCTGTTAGCAAAGTAAATTCATTAGACCTGATGGGAGAAGCCTGTGAAATCATAATCAGTTGCGTTGGCGACGATGATGACTTACGGGAAATCACCTTTAGTCCAACCGGATGTTTTCAAACTATGCAAAAGAATACTATTTTTATCGATCACTCAACTACTTCATGTGATGTTGCGCAAGAGGTGAATCGCTTTGCAGTTGAAAGAAGTATTTCTTTTTTTGATGCGCCGGTATCTGGTGGAACATCTGGAGCGAAAAATGGGGTCTTGTCTATTATGTTCGGAGGTCCAAAAGAACAAACGGAATCTTTAAAACATATCGTCGATCCGTACTCGAAAACAGCGGAACGAATGGGTGATGTGGGATCCGGTCAGCTTGCTAAGATGGTTAACCAAATTTGTATCTCGGGTTTGATTCAAGGTCTAGCTGAAGGACTCAAATTTGGTTTAGATTCCGGCCTCGATATGAAAACGGTTTTATCTGTCATTTCAAAAGGGGCTGCACAGAGTTGGCAAATGGAAAACAGAGGTTCCACAATGCTGGAAGGAAAATATAATTTTGGATTTGCGGTTGACCATATGATCAAAGATCTAACAATCGTTTTAGAGCAAGGGATAAAACAAAATTCAGACTTAGAAATCACAAAGCATGTCAAAGAATTTTATGAAGACCTTAGTAACAAAGGTTATGGCAACCTTGACACCTCAGCACTACTTTTGCGCCTGACATCCAAAAAATTTACACGCTAGCTTTATGAATTATCATTTTTTCTGTAAGTGGTATCAGAGGGTTTGCTACAGTCTTGTTTCTTAATCATTCGCGAAACAGTTTTTCGCCTTTCAACCCGCTCAGCTTCCATAATCGCCTTAACAGACCTAAGCACATTTGGCCGCTCATTAACCTTTAGATTTTTTTCAACCAACCGTTAGCCTTTCGCATTAATTTCTATCATTACGTTACACTTTTCCATCGATTAATCTACATAAATTTTTTATGAATTTTTTCCTTTACAGATTATCCCCAATAGATTGTTTATAACTGTGTGGAAAGGTGGGGATAAGTCCCCAACAATCGCTTTTTTTAAAAAAATATTCAGTTTTAGGAAACTATTTCCTTTTTTAAAGACTTTGCCTTTTCAATGATTTCGATAATATCCAATTCTTCAACTTCAAAATCCCTCAACGTCTCTTCTAAAACATCAATAACGTCCTCAAACGAACGATCAGATATATTAGAGTTTGCATGTGCTTCTTCCATGTCCATACCTTCATAAAAAGCTGCAGGTTTTCCCATAACAACAGCAATGAATTGGACTTGGTGTCGAATTAGCACTTCCATATCCGTATTAATAAAATAACGGGCTAGATTTGGGGTCGCCATGATTCTTTTATAAAACTCCCTCACCAATGGCGTTAAGGTCTCTACCCCTCCATATTTATCAAATAAGCTTTCACTCATATGTTTTCTCTTTCATACATAATATTATATATGCTTTTTTGATAAAACATAGAATTCTACTAATATGTTCTCACGCTTATAGCATGTCTGCTCAATTCTTTTATTCTAATCATTTGCAAAAACGTGTAGCCGACAAAACCCTTTTTGTTAGCTTGTTTTTGGAGAGACTTTCCAACGAGCTCTCAAGTAATTACAATTTTCGCACTGTGAGGAAGCTTCAGGGTATTCATCCGATTTTAATAAATTCGCCGCAGCAACCACTGATTCCTCAACCCAACTATCATCACATTCTAATTTAACTAAATGCAATTCAAACTTAAGCGTTTGTTTGAACATTGGTTCATTTTTTAGCCCATTAAAATACACAAGGTATGCTTCATTAGATACATTGAATCCGTTTTTTCGAAAAAGCCACTGATACATTTCAAGCTGCCGTTTATAGGCTTTGGGCCATTCGTTTCTACTCCATGTGTCTTCCCAGTCAAACACTTTTTTTGAAGTTGCTTTAACATCTGAGACTATCAATTCTCCGTTAGGCTTCACCCACAAATCATCTACAGCCCCTCCAAAATTAAAACCATGTTCTTCATCACGATAACGAATTCCTTTGAAGTTCTCCCGCCACTCATCAAGTTTTGGATGTTTAAAAGGAACAGCATCGATACCATATTCTAAAAACAGTGGGTGTGGTTCCCCACGTTCTCTATAATAATCAAACTCATTTTTACAGAGGTTATCTACCGCACTATTTAAAGTAAACGGCAAAGAAGGTGGGTAAATCTTGTGTTTATAGTACAAAACGAAACATCGTTTACAAGACAAAAACTTCTCAACTCCTGATCTACTGAATTTGACCATAACTTTACATATCCTTAAGAGATTAACCTTATTACCCGAGAGATAAGGACTCGCAGCGAAAAAAAACCGCATTGTCTAATTGTTAAAATTGCATCCAACTAAAAACAAAGGTAAAAAAGCGTTTTATTTTTAAAATTTATATTCAATCGCACTAATCTACAACTATGGCAAAAAACTGTTGCTTCGCAACAAAAGGCACAACACATAATTTCGATTACTTATTCACAAAATTTTCCACATAAAGTATAAAACCAGCTTAACTCCATGGTTTCTGGACAAATCGTTGGCGAAATTTAGGGCAAAGGGAATGAAAAATGGAAAAAAAATAAGCTCTTAACTTTAGGAGGTTGGTCACCCGAACCCCGATTCATTTTTGCATCTTTTCACGCAGAATTCTTTCAACCGCAGCTCGTCTTTCCCTGTACTCTTTCATCATAATATTTTTGACGCGCTCAAGGACAATTAATGCTTTTTCAAAATCTTCTTTGGGAGATCGGTCTCTTTTCAAATTCATATCAGTAGTTTAATTCTTTTTGATATGTCTAATATAAATTTTTCCAATTAAATTTCTGTTGATACTCTTGACATACAGGCGCAAAAATATTAACAAAATATCGTTTTGACAAAAAAAAACACTTTTGCTTATTTCTATTTTTAATAATATATAAAGATGTGAGTTTCTTGAAACTAGCCATGGCACTGTGTTTCAGCATACTCAAATAACTTCGTGTTCAAAATGAAAATTTAATCTTGTCAATCAACTACTGTAAATATAAAGTAGGTTAACAAAACTAAAACCACTTAGGGTAGTGACAGAATAGTGGACTGTTGACATAACTCTTAATATGCATTGTTTCTAATATTTTTTTTGCAAAAAATCATTCAGTTAGCTATATAACCTTATGTTTTTTGTAACGCGCAAACATTAAACGATAAAAATACTATTTTTACAATGAGGACAATTGCCGGAATATTTGCCTCGTTTTTACAACAAAGAAAGGCAGGCTTGCGTTGATCAGGTGAAACTAGCAAAGAACCTAATGAATGCAAACTGTATACAAAACAACTAAAAGAAATGATGTGTATTTCTATTGCATTTGAGGTTTTTTACAAGTTTTGTCACCCTATAGAAGCAGAACCAAAGGCATGTTCAAAAGATATCCACATTTTTTTGGAAAAAAATGAAAAATTGTAAGGTTTTTATTGGTATTTTTTGAGAAAACATTTACTTAGCCATATACTCGAAAAAACAATTACGTAAATTTCTCCATGTTAAATATTAACTGATTAAATTCCAAAATATTAGAGTGGAATTGTGTAGTCGTAACAAAGTAATTGAACCACCGACAAGAATAAACTCGTACAAGGAGATTAATTCAAATAGCTTTTTTTTTAAAGACGACTAACGCTTGCAGAGTAAAATGATTAATGTCCCAAATACTCAGATAATTTAATTACACCGCTTGCTACAAAAACCTTCAGCAATTGATCATGAATAGAAGTAAAAAACCCTGAAATCGTTTTTGAATCTGCTTTCTCAATAGTGCTGCCTGAATCTTCAATATTTGTGGATGGTTGTGTTTCAAAGGAAAGTCCACTTTGATCACGAATATTTTAAAAATAGACTCCTGAGGCTGAGAATATCTCCATATAAGAAACTGAAGAATATAGCATTAAATCAATATTTTATGGGTATAAATTTGATAAATACTTGAAATATCCTTAGGTGCTACAAAAAAAAGAAAAAGCCCATCGTATCCTCTTTTTTATCAAATGTTTTGGTAATTTTTTAAAACGCATAATCCCATAAAAACCAGAAAATAGGAGTTGAGGAACGAATATCTGCATCCGGTGCATGCCCACTTCGATACGCAAGCAAAACGTTAAAGTTCACATGTCCACTTACACCCTTAAACCCTACGCCACCTCCTGATCTGTGCTCATTTACAGCAGCCTGACCTACTGAGGGATCAGCGGTAACGTTCACACTTCCGAAGTCATAAAATAGATACGGCTTTCCAAATTTGGTTTGTCCTTCCAATTGTACTTGAACTAAATATCCCCTATCTCCTGGAGCCTCTCCCAATGGATAGGCTCGCACACCGTAGGGTCCACCGAGTAAAAAATCTTCTGAGGAATCCAAATTTGTACTGGTTTCTTGTAATGATAGTCTCGTATTAAAGCGCAGTGCAGTGCTTAATGATTGTATATGCGTCACATCGAGCATGAACTTAAAAAAATTCCCTTCAATCCTATAGATATCGTTCAAGGCTGCCGTTTGATTAAAGCTAATCGAACCAATTTTCAATCTTGCGGAGCCATAAGTAACTGCATTATTTCCGAACTTACTATTTCGGACATCAAAGAATAGCCCAATGGGTACAGAAACATTTTCTTTTTCTGAGTTCGCATTAAATAATCTATCCGATAATTCTTTAAACTCGAATCCAGCAAAAAGCTCTACGTTTCGAACATTTGTACGCACTAGCTGATTGTAAATTTGCAAAGTTATCGTTTTGGATTCTCCACTAAGACCTGCCACTGCTAACTCCCTTCCAACCCCATAATCTGCATAGCCTACGTTCAAAGAAATCCCATAGCCTTCAAAGCTGATTGGCCTGGAGTAACCCAAATTGAATAAAAAAAGATCGTCTTCGGATTGCACGATTCCGAACTGAATTAAATCGTCTAAGGAAAATTTACTGGCACTTGCATAATCAAAGCGGATTCTATTATATCCCGTATATCGATTTCCATAGTTATCAAACCCAAGCCTATAACTAGAAGACCCCATCTCCAAAGTATCTCGCTCACGTATTGGCTGATTTGGGGTACTTTGCTCGTTTAAAATTCTGCCGGCATTAGGTTGCAAATACATTTGATGATCACCTGGATGAGCAATAGCAACAAAACTCCATTGATAAAAGCAAATGAAGAATGACACTTTGCAAAGAGGAAAGTACTTTGATATCAAAATTAAATCCTTATTTAGTTTATTACGGATCCGAATTTAGTTAATTGGAATGGCCGAAGTATATCAAGTATTATGATCGTAAAATATTTCTTAGGCAGAATTCATAAAAGAACTTATAGAAAAACTTGCTGCGGTCCATTTTTTCGCTTCCCAGTAATATTTCTTGGTCAACAAATGCATGCTGAACCGACCAAACCACCTATATAAAGGATGCAAACCAGATATTTCTCAGGTTTTCTGCTGAAATATCATCATAAAGGTTGATTACCAAAAACAAACACGTGTATTTAGCATAAAAGCTAGGATGCACCGCAAAAAATTCCAATGTTATCCACAAAACTTTCCACACCGTGTTTGAATGCGACCGAAGGCGTCTCTGAAATCTTTTCAACAGAAACTGTGTACAACTTTCAACAAAAATATACTGCTTCTTTTGACTACTTGCTCTTAGGTTGATTGGTCAATAATTGACCAATTTTGTTTTCCACCTTCCTTATCTCCATAGAATCATACTTAAGAGTACTTCCGTAAAACTCTTGCGATAAATTTTTTATCTAGAAGGTAAAACTAAGATTAAATAAACAACAAATTGATAAATGAATTTAACATTGCCCTTTTACCAGTGTATCAATCTTAGTTCTTGTGTGTAGTTTATTTTTACACTTTTTTTTTCATTCTATGGTTGACAAGGATTGCAATAAACTCTAGGAAATTTTTATAATTTTTAAAAAAACTTCCTTGGTTTTAAAAAAAAGTTTCATTCGCGCGTACTCAATTGTTCCATTCATTAAAACTAAAAACCTCTAGAACGGCCACAGGACTATGTTTACGCTGACAACAAAAAATGTCCCTAACGAAATGCTTTTAATAGTCAAGAATTACTACGAGCAACAAAAAAAAGATTATAAAATTTGCGCCATCAACACAAATGGGTTCTTACTACAATCTCATGCCCGAAGAAACATTTTTACCTACAGCAATTTTTCTAAAATTTTGGGTAGTTTTCAGTACTACTTTTGAACGGGAGTTTACGAACAGCCAGTCAAAATGTCAACTCTAAAAAATAGCCTAGAGAACGAAAAAAAAACTCCAATATTGTTTTTTTTGCATACGATATAGATGCCAATCATCTTTGAGGATTGTTTTAAAAAATAAGGACTACTTCTTTCCTGTGGGCTTAGTCACCCCTATTTGCTCCTGAAATGGAATGGAAAAAAGCTTCTTTTTTTCTAGAATATTTCCAATTTAGTCTAATATTGTCATTGACAATATTTCATAAATAAAAGGGTTTTTGCTCAATAATTGAAAGATATCCCCATCTCTGGGCAATTTTCTAATTATCTAAAATACAATCTTGTTTGCAAACAGATAATTAGCAAATTTAAGTGTTAATTTCTGCAAAGAATCAAATTTTTAGCAAATTTGCCGACATTTTTCGAGTTATCGGATAAAAAAAACTTGTACCTGCCAAGCTGGGAGAGTGAGGGTTCCATAAATGCTTAACGGGTATAGGCAAAACACCTTTTTGTATTCTTTTGAAAAAAAACCAGTACCTGTCAGGCCGGGGAGAGTGAGGGTTCCACGTAAACCCGACAGGTAAAGGCAAAAAACTTTGAATGCATTTTGTTGATGGAGAATAGGCTGAACGTCATACACTCAAAATTTTGTTTTTAATTAAAAGTTCACCACTACTCCTGTTGATACTGTTCTGGGCTTATTAGGACGAGCCCCGTCGGGAGAGCGAGATATTATCTTTTGATCATCAAAAGCGTTTTCTACCTTCAGAAACACGCTTGTATTGTCGGCGATTTGATACCGCGAGATTAAATCCAGAACAAATAATGAGTCTGTCTCGCTAAATGAACCACCTGTTCTGTTGTATCCAGTAACATCTCCCATGGAGCCGATGTGTTTCATAATCGCGTAGTTATCCCAACCAGAGGCATGCTCTATACCTGTCCTTAAACTGAATGAACTCTCAGGGATGTGCGGAAGCTTGTCCCCATCCTGAAAACCATTTTGATTAGCTCCTTTTATTTCAGCTTTTGTGTAAGTGTAGGCAAATGCAAGGGGAACGTTGTAGCTATCACCCTCGAAGGTATTTACAACTTGAAACTCAAGCCCTGAAATTTCTGCTTCACCTGTTTTTAATGACCCAGCGGTAGCACCGTTACTGCATGGGCTTCCAACGGAACAAAGCTCAGTTTTATCGGAAAAATCACTGTAAAAATAAATGCCTTCAACAAAGAGATTTCCACTTCCATATCTCAATCCCGCCTCAAAGTTAGCACTTTCTTCAACCTCTTCATTCGAATCGGCTCCTCCACCAATCGGTGTGAACCCTTTGTGATATCCGGCTAGAGTTTGCAAGTTATCATTAATATCGTAAGTTACAGATAACCCCGGTAGAAGTATATCTGTCTCGTGATTTTTGGTGCTTGCAGGCCCCGCTGATCTATCCGTGCCATATTGCTTTCTGCTTGTTTCATAATCTTCATATCTCAATACCGCATTCACTAACATAGCATCGTTAACTTGCCATGCATCAGATATAAACATTGTAGTTGCATCAGCCTCTTCAAACCTGTTATTACTACCACTCGGCGTCACAGTACTCTGATAAACATACGCTCCACTGACCTGATCATACTTATCCTGTGGCTGAAACCGATTCATGTTGTCCTTATGCTTGCGAACCCCAAAATCAATATCGTGGTTATCAACTACAAAATTCAAATTAGCTTGAATACCCTCTGATTCATAAGCGCGATGATTATGCTTGTATGTCAATCCAGCAACGTCAGTGGTACCGTCTAAAATGCCCTGTTGCGAAGCGTCTCCGCCATTGACTGCATCAACGTAGCTCCCTCCTTTAGCAACCTTAAACCAATCCCGCTGGTAATAATTTTTGTACGCTGTAACTGTGAAATTCTTACTGTCATCGATCTCATGAGAATAAGTTAAGTTATATCCCTCATGTTTATTTGTCATTTGGTCAATCGTTGATAATCCATACCGTCTATTTGGGTTAGCGTTAAAATCCGCATCTGTTAGACCTAAATAGGTCTCGTTTGATGTTTGTTCGGTTCGAGAAGCTTTAAACAAAAGTTTTCCAGCTTCGCCAGTATCAAATCCAAGCTTCACAACATAATCAGATATTGAAAAACCAGAATCTCTATTACTCCTGTCAATACTTTTGAAACCATCAGTCTGCCTGGTCACACCCTCGAACAAAAACTTAAATGGACCACTTCCGTCACCGAAATAAATGTGACCATTTATTTGGTTATTTTGTCCAAAGAAAGTAGAAACTATTCCTGAAAGGGATGTTGGGATTGGGGTGGAGATCATGTTCAAAACTCCACCTGTTGTTTGGGGTCCGTATTTGAGCATTGATGCGCCCTTCAGTACTTCAATCGACTGCATCCTCAAAATCGTCGGAAAATAATATGCTGCGGGTGCAGTATATGGCGCTGGAGCAATCAAAACACCATCTTCCATAAGGGTAACTTTCTCAGATCTTTCTGAGGTAGCCCCTCGAATACCAATGTTTGGCCTTAAACCATATCCATCTTCTTCACGTATATAAATACCCGGGACTGTTTTTAAGGCTTGATTAATATCGTCAATTGCCTCAGTTTTCATTTGCCCCGCATCAACAACGTATCCCGAGCCTGGCAAACCCTGTGCGCGGTCTTTCGTCCCAATAATTTCTATGCTGTCAAGCAAATAGCCATCAGTTTCCTCCGCCGATAGATATGCCGGCACACTAATTAAAGTAGCCATAGCAACCGCCAACTTTTTCATTTTTAAATTTTTTACCTTCATTTTTATTGCATTCCTTAACCGTGAATTAATGAGAATCATTATCAATCTCTTTTACACATGATACTGAGAATGATTGTCATTTACAATAGTTTTATGAAATTTTATAAAAATACAGAAAAACTGTGGCAACTAGGTAGCATATTTGAAGTACTATTTACTTTTGAAAAAGGATTCAATATGAAAACAGCAAAATCCTCGCTTGAGGCTGCAAACCAAGTTGTTCCAAAGATTGAGGTAAACGAGGCGATTCAAAAACATGCGCAGGGCAATTCGGTTTTTATCGATGTTCGAGACGGAATAGATATTGCCGAAACAGGCACCATAGAAGGCGCTTTAAAAATTCCTAGGGGTTTTATTGAGTTTGCAGCTGATCCCGAGACACCGTTTCATAACAAAGCCTTAGAAAAGGATGTAGAAATTATACTTGTTTGTGCTGCAGGGGGAATGGCCGCTCTAACGGGCCACACACTCGTGGAAATGGGATACACAAAAGTTTTAAATGTAGGCGGGTTTTCCGATTGGAAAGATGCAAACGGTCCCGTTGAATCCTAGTAAGTAAACATTAAATCGATTTTTCTGCAGTAACTTAACAACTTAACTGACTTACTTCTATTCTTGATTTAAGGCGTTAAATCTAGACTTTTGGTCCTGTCAGATATTTTTTGCACTCGATATTTCAGCGCAGCCAATAAAGCCTCCTGATTGTGGTCCTTGTTGTTTAGGGCATCTATCACAGCATCATCAATTGAGTCTCTGACAGTTAAATGATGAATCATCACTTTATTTTTTTGCCCATGACGATGCAATCGTGCATTTGCCTGTTGGTAGTATTCTAATGAATAGGTAAGCGTATACCAGACAATTGTCGAGCCCCCAAATTGCAGATTTAACCCATGCCCTGCACTCGCAGGATGAGCTAGCAATATTGGAATTTCGGATTCGTTCCAGCGCTCAATGTCTTTTTCATCTTTTAATCTCACTGCTTGTGGAAATCTTTCTTGTAAACGCGCAAGCTCATGTTGAAAATGGTAGTAAACCAAGATGGGATTGCCATACATAACTTCAACAATGTCTTCAAGAGCATCAAGCTTATGAGAATTGATAATTTGAAAACCGCCCTGGTCGTCGTAACAAGCACCGCCAGTCATTTGTAACAACTTAGTTGTAACCGCTGCAGCAGAACCTGCTTCAATATCTGCGTTTAGAAATGGAACCAACCGTTCCCTCTCAAACTGGTCATATACAGACCACGATGCATCGTCTAACTCAACATTTATTCGATTGTAAAGAATATCTGGCAAATCCAACCAGTCTTCACTCTTCATGGAAATACAAACATCTTGTACTTTTTGTTGAATAACTCTTAGGGAACCCGGCCTTGGCTTCCAGGAGTAAATGATTTCTTTATTTCGTTGATCCGGGTCAAAATATGCCTCCCTATATTTTGAAAAACTTTTCCCTAGGGATTCTCCCTGATCTAATAACCAAACTTGTGCCCAGAGATCGAGTAAGCCATTGGCTATTGGCGTACCAGTAAGCCCTACTACCTTTTTAAGGCTAGACCGAACTTTGCGAATCGCCTTCCACCGTTTTGTAGTTCTGTTCTTGAAACTAGTTAATTCATCGATGACAACCATGTCAAAAAACCAATCCTTACCGAGATATTCGACAAGCCATGGGACATTTTCTCTATTGATGATGTAGATATCTGCATTTTTATTAGCTAATTTTTTCTTTCGTTGTGGGGCCGAACCTAAAACTTTACATAAAACCAAATTATGCAAATGATCCCATTTCCTCCATTCATCTGTCCATGTTGTCTTAGCAACTCGCAAGGGAGCAATCACTAACACCTTTTGAATGGTCTCTTCAATGTTTATTAAGTGATTAATCGCAGTCAAAGTGCAACTAGTCTTTCCTAGACCCATACCAAGAAACAACCCAACACCGTCCTGGTTGAGAATTTTATCGATTGCTTTTTGTTGATATATTTTTGCCTGATACTTCATCCAAAAAACTTAAATCCTTTTTTTAAATCAACTAAAACCATTTTTTCCTTTTAAAGCCAACAGAAGACAAACCTAAACAAGTGCCGTTTGGTGCCCACACCTTTTTCCCTCGCGTTTCCGTAATTGTTTTGTTTCTTGAAAATACCTAATAAATACAGTAACCTATCTTTGTATTGGAGGGAATAGATAGGTTTGTCCGGGAAGGTACAGGAAATGTCTCAAAAAGCTGTAAGTATCTGTTTTTACGGCTCTTTCAAAAAAGGTTGGTGTCAGTGGGGGGACTTGAACCCCCAAGCCTTAAATAGGCGACAGATTTTAAGTCTGTTGTGTATACCGATTCCACCACACTGACGAATTTTATGCTTGAATTGACTGTTCTCACTAAGGCTATATTGGAGTTTGTTTTGTTAACATATGCCGGAAGGGCTATTTTATATCTATTTGCTTTCGGAAGACATCATGACAACCTAATTTATCGAATGTTTTCACTAGTAACTCAACCACCGGAGCAACTGGTATCCTATATTACAATAAAATCCATCCCTCAGAAACATTTACCTTATTTTACGTTTATTTTTTGTTTTTCGCTGTGGATTGTTATGCTCGTCGTAAAGGTAATAATCGGTGGGCCCTCCAGTTTTAATATACAATAGCTTGTATGTTGACAAGAATACTGACGATCGTAGCAGATGTTTTTGAAATTTTTGGCCAAACAAAACTAGCTGAAAGTTGTTGGCGTAAAATTGTTATTGTTCGTCCAGACGCGGAGAACTTAACCACAGCAGGTTTTATCTGCTTTAAAAATGGAAATTCTGAAAATGCTGCACAGTTCTTTTTAGAAGCTTTAGATAAATGTCCTACTTATTATCAAGCACTTTTTAACTTGGGGTTTCTCAGACAAAATGAAAATCTTCACCACGATGCAATAGGCTTTTTTTCACAGGCTATCGAAATAGAAGAAAAATGTGATGTTGCTTATTACGGTAGAGCACAGTCTTTCCTGCAAAATGGGTTAATAAATAAAGCGATAGTGGATTTAAAACGAACAATTGAAATTCAGCCCTTCGCTCCTCATGCTTACTACAAACTTGCGCATGCGTACGCGAAGACGAACAATTTAGAAAAATCAAAGCAAATTATCCAGCGGCTCTTAACCTTTGAGCCGCAGGTTGGTAACCAACTCAAAAAAGAGCTTAAATTGAAAACTTAGTGTTATGAAAGAGAATAATTCTATCAAACAAAAATATTGGAGTAAGTTAAAAACAATAACTGTAATACTGATTGTTTTGTGGTTTATCCCAACATTTGTAATTTCGTTTTTTGCAAACGAGCTCACCTTTGATTTTTTTGGATGGCCGTTTTCTTTTTGGATGGCCGCCCAGGGGTCGCAATTAATATACTTGCTGATTGTTTGGATTTATGCATCATCCGTGAATAAACTGGATAAAACGTATTTGAATGAGTTACAGCCGCCTGAGAGAAATTAATGGTTAAACTATTTAATCCTGAACTGCCTCAGAGTTCTTTTGCAAGCAGATTAAAAAAGGTTTATGGCCTATACACGCTCGGCTTTATAAGTTTTTGTGTGGTACTCGCTGCTTTAGAACAGTTAGGTCTACCCCAGGAATTCATTGGCTACACATTTCTATTCGCTACCATTTTTTTATATGCAGGAATTGGCTTTCTCAGTAAAACTAACGAACCTGATAATTACTATGTAGCTGGTAGAAGGGTCCCAGCGTTATTTAATGGAATGGCTACAGGCGCCGATTGGATGTCGGCTGCCTCATTCATAGGAATGGCCGGCGGTCTGTATGTCGGAGGTTATAAAGCTCTTGCTTTTATTATGGGATGGACAGGTGGATATGTTTTTGTTGCGCTCCTTTTAGCACCATTCTTGAGGAGGTTCGGCCAATACACGATTCCTGATTTTTTGGGAACAAGATATGGTGGTTCCCTTCCCCGTCTGATTGGGATTTTTATCGCAGTTCTATGCTCGTTTACATACGTTGTTGCACAAATCAAGGGAGTTGGTGTTATCACAACAAGGCTTACTGGTGTTGAATTCGAGGTTGGTGTCTTTCTGGGGCTCGCTGGAATTTTAGTTTGCTCCTTCCTGGGAGGGATGAGGGCTGTTACGTGGACACAAGTTTCCCAGTATATCGTTTTGATAATTGCGTATCTTATACCGGTAGTATGGCTATCGGTAACCCAAACAGGGAATCCTATTCCCCAACTCTCCTTTGGCCAACAGTTGCAAAAAGTATCTGTCTTAGAAGATAAGATTAATTCAGACCCAGCTGAAGTTGAAGTTATGAAAATGGTTGCTGAGGCAAAACAAAAACTTTTAGATGACCAAAATAAGAATGGGGAAAAGCTAAACGAGGCTCAAAAAAAAGAACTTAAAGTAATTGCGAAGGGGGCAACGTCCTCTCCTAGGCCACATGCAGATCCCTTTATCGGAGAGACTGAAGAGGATATAAATTCAGAAAAGAAGAATTTCTTCGCACTTATTATTTGCTTAACATTAGGAACAGCTTCCCTACCTCACATACTAATGAGGTACTATACGACTCCGTCTGTGAGTGAGGCTCGAACCTCAGTTACATGGTCCTTGTTATTTATCCTTCTGCTGTACCTAACGGCACCAGCTCTTGCTGTTTTGGTTAAATTCGTAATTTACAATGATATTGTTGGATCTTCGTTTGCAAGTTTACCAATGTGGGTAGAAAAATGGATGGCTGTGGATGCCAGCTTACTTTCCATATCAGACATAAACATGGACGGCATCATACAGCTGGCGGAAATTTCGATTCATAAAGATATAGTTGTTCTAGCAACACCCGAAATCGGAGGGTTGCCTTTTGTAATATCTGGGATGGTGGCCGCTGGGGGTCTAGCTGCTGCCCTTTCAACTTCTGACGGACTATTGCTAGCTATGGCTAATGGGCTCTCGCATGACCTTTACTATAAGATGATTGACCCAAAAGCCTCTGTGAATAAGAGGGTCAGAATCTCCAAAACTGTATTGTTAATAGTAGCCGTTTTAGCGGCTTTGGTTGCTCAACAAAACCCGGCCGACATTTTGTTTTTGGTATCTGCTGCTTTCTCATTTGCGGCTTCAGGATTCTTCCCAGCACTTATTCTGGGAATATTTTGGAGGCGCACTACCAATGCAGGAGTATCTTTGGGAATGTTAACAGGAATCTTCGTTACTTTTTATTACATGGCCATCAATCAACCATGGCTTCGTGAACTTATTTTTAATATTCCAAAAGATGCACCTATCACCGACATATGGTTCGGGATTGATCCAATATCAGCAGGAATTTTTGGCGTCCCTGCTGGTTTCCTGGTAACGGTCATAGTTTCTTTGATTACAAAAGTACCACCGAAAGAAAACATAGATCTCCTTGAGAATGTTAGGTACCCTGAATTAAAAGAAAAAAGCGCACAAAGCTGACTTACCTAGCTTTCGAGTTACGGCTTCGAATTATCAGATTTTTTTGTATCCATCATTTCCAGCGTATCCTTTAAATCTTTAAATTTTTGTGCAATATCTGGTGGGATTGTTGCCATAAGATTATCCACCTCCTGAGAATTTTGACTCCTAATGGATTTATTATTCTTTCGCTTAGTCTCCTTTTCAACTTCAGATAAGGAATCGGAAAATCTTTTTGAAGAGTTGCCTTCCTGTTTGTCCAAAACTACATCGTTGTTGATATTGTTTAAATCATCAATGTCTATAGCCATTTTTCCTTTAGAACTCAAATCTTTTACAGTCAGTTGAACATTATTAAAACGTAATGTAAGGAAAAAAACTAAACTCAATAAAAACGTAAAAATAAACCAAATACAAATAAATGATGTGCTAGATACCGTATCACCTAAAGCGACATCTATAAGTGCATTGAAAGTTGACAACCACGAGAAATTCAAGAACCAGCTAATTCCGCCTGATGCTTCAGTCTTAATAACGAAAACTATTAAAAAAAAAGAGAGATTTATGCCAACCAATATTTTTGATATACTCGGAAGTAACCTTTTAATGTGGTTCATAATTTTACCAAAATGAGCGATTCGCTTGAGCTTCCAAAAAAAGGGGTGAAAATATACTCCCCAAACGATGGTTGGACCCACGATCAAAATTCTAGTTTGAGTGGTGATACTGGCCCTACGGATATTGAGTCTACCAACCTTTCCACTGAAAATGCAACTGATAATTCTGTAGATATTAAGAAAAATGAATCTGTCACCGAGCCTTTAAACGAAAACATTAAACATTTAGCAGTTGGTGACGCGCTAGAACAGTTATTTGAAACGTTAAATAAAACAACCAGTTTTTCAGCCTCTTCCGATATGCCTACGTGGAAAGAGGTTGCTGAGCTCAGCAGACAGATGGAAGAGAAGTTAGATTTAAGAAGAGAAGTCTTAGAAAAGTTGTCGTTATTGGACGAGGATATACAAGACACTCGAAGATCTTTGTTAAAAACGCTGAAAACCCTCGGCAAAACAGAGAACGATAAACTTTCTGCTGCCACGGTTAGGGCAAGTGTGAGTGCAATGGCTATCGATGTATTGGCAAAAAAATTGACCTAATTACTTCGTAGAATTCTCCTTACGGAGAAACTTCGGAGGCTTGCCCAGAGCCTTTCTCGAAATAGACATGATTGGTTGCGGCTCTTTCCTTACTAGCTTATGTTTTCCGTAAGTGCCCTCAGCATAACTCTCATTCTGTGCAAGATTATTATTATCAAAAAAATTTGATTCCTGAAATAATCCTAAATGTGGTTCAGACGCTTTTTGGATATTTTTTGATTCTCGGCCAGTTATTCTTCCACCCGCTGATATACTCAAAAAATTCTGTCTGGTTTGTTCCTCTAGTTTTGTTACAGAATTTTTTTGCTTATCCAAAGTCCTAATCGCATCAGTCTTCTTGATATTGTAGCTAAGCGATGACGCAAGTTTCGCCCGTGAAGGTTGAGACAAAATGTTGTCATTTTTAATCCTATCAAAATGAATCCTAGCAACCTGTTCAATTGACTCACAAAAAACTCTAAAGGACCTTGATAGCTTGTGATTCTTTAAATCTAGTAAAAATTTAACGCCAAAGTTTTTTTTTGCCTCCACCGAGTCAATTATTGGCGGTGTTAAGAGGAACCCAAACGGAAACCGTTCCGTGTTATGTTTGAATTTCAATACCTGGTCTCCTCGCACCCTACTAGGAACGATAACAAGTGATGGACTTTGGGATGATTGGAAAACCCACTCATGGCGAGCGGCGAACTCCATGGTAGCAATTAATTCAACTTCTGAGATAGCCGTGGGTAAAACAACAATATCAAAATCTAGTAGCATCTCTGAATCAAAGACATCGAACCAAGTTAAATCAGAGATAACAATTTCGGATCGTGCATAAACCCCTTGCACAATCTTTCTTGATTCTATTAATATTCTGTTAGCTCCTTGTGACAAGGGGAGAGATCCCTTAAAGACTGTAATCCTCTGAGGTTTAATCGAGCGAACCCATTTGCTGGACGAAGCCTGTGTGTCAAAATCTACTAACGTTGTCCGTTTATTTAAGGTTGATGCAAAATAGTGTGCTAGGTTAGCAGAGATTGTACTCTTACCGACACCACCCTTTTGATTTGTGATTAAAATTCTCAAAAAAACTTCCTAAACAAAACCGATCAAAAAAAAACGAGAGTGACAACCCCAATACGTTGAATCGTCAGAAGTGAACGAAACTTAATACAAAAGGCGGGAGCCGGAATTGAACCGGCGTTCACGGCTTTGCAGGCCGCTGCATCACCACTCTGCCATCCCGCCACCGTACTGTACAAAACACACGCGATCAGATTGGAGCGGGAGACGAGATTCGAACTCGCGACCTATACCTTGGCAAGGTATCGCTCTACCAACTGAGCTACTCCCGCATCCTTCTAATTGTACATGTAAAAAAAAAAGATAGTTAAAATTCGCCTTTAATGTTTCTATCATTCACAGCTATCATTATATAGTTTAAGAAAGATATCACTGTAAGAATTGCTGCAAAACCTACTAACCATGTGCCAATTATCTGGGTGTCAATTTCCGGTAGTAAAAGGTTGGAATTGTAAAGTAAGCATGGCAATGCGACCATTTGTGAACATGTCTTTAATTTTCCTAGCATATCAACCCGTAAACCCCCTTTTGAGCCAAGTTTAAGCATCCATTCTCTTAGAGCTGACACTGCAATTTCTCGTCCCACGATTATTATCCCTATGACAGCGTCTACCCGTTCAAGGTCCACAAGAATAATCAACACTGTACAAACCATGAGTTTATCTGCAACCGGATCCAGGAAGGCTCCAAAAGAAGAAATCTGATTCAATCTCCTCGCTAACCAGCCATCTAACCAATCTGTCAAACTTGCAATTACAAAAACAATTGTTGCCAATATGTTTTTTGTAGTTTCTATCATTTCAAAAGGACCGTAAATGATCAATAACAATACGGGAATTGCAAAAATTCGAGTAAATGTTATAACGGTTGGTAAAGTAAACATAAGCAACCTAGATTATTGATGAATATGTGCATAAATCTTACAAGCAAGTACCCTGGAAACTCCATTGACGCTAGCGAGTTCGTCGACAGATGCCTTTTCGATCTCCCTCAGACCACCAAATCTTTCCAACAATCTTTTTTTTCTCACAGTTCCTATTCCTTCAATTTCATCAAGAATTGATCTTTTGGATGTTTTTATTTTATGGTTTCTCATCCCCAAAATCGCATAACGGTGGGCTTCATCCCTAAGGTAGGCAAGAAACATGAGTGCGTTTTGATCTGGCTGACCTAGACCATTGTTTTTTCTGTCATAAAAAAGTGTCTCCAAACCAACCTTTCTACCCTCCCCCTTTGCGATTCCCAAAGTTATAACACTAAAAATACCGACATCATCCAAAACCTTTTCTGCTATTGCTAACTGCCCTTTTCCTCCATCGATTAGTAGCAAGTCAGGTATTTCTTTAGCTTCCTTAAATCGTCTATGTAGAGCCTCTTTTAATGCGCCGTAGTCGTCGTTCGCCTTAGCAATCTTGATTTTATATTTTCTGTACTTAGATGTTTGTAAAGTACAGTTTTGAAATACTATGCAAGAACAAAAGGTTGCTTCACCAGAGAGATGACTAACGTCGAAACATTCTATTCTAAATCTTGATACCTGCTCATCATTTAAACCAAGACCAAGAAAACTTATAAGGTGGTGCAGCCTATCCTTAAGACTATTAGCTTCCAATGCTTTTCTTACTAACGCTTGATTCAAGTTCTGTTTAGCTAGCTCTGCCAAATTGCCCTGTTCTGACCTTGGGGAGAATATAAGTTTAGGTTTTTTTTCAATCCTTACACCTCTTGGAGAGAGATCTAACCATTTACTAAAATTTTCAATGGCAGACTTATTGTTGACAACAATAACCGACGGAAATACTTTTTTTTCGTAGTATTGGATTAAAAAATAACTTAATGCTTCACTTAAGACCTCTTCGGAATTTAGGCCTGTTTTCTCTGAATTGTGAGCAAAAGAGATTCTGTCGCCCAAATATCGCCCTCCCCTCACGGTAGCAGTATTTATTGCTACAAAAATACCATTACTAGCTGCTACGAATATATCACAATCTTTATCATTGGATGACTCCATGTTATTTCTTTGAATAATCTTTGATAAAGCGGTGATTTGATCCCGATATTCTTTAGCCTTCTCAAACTTTAGGGATTTTGAAGCATTCTCCATGAGTACTTTTAATTCCTCAAAAATCTCAGAAAAATTCCCATTCAGAAACGAAATTGATCTTGCCACATCCTCAGCATAATCAGTCTCAGATATCAATCCAACACAAGGCGCACTACACCGATTTATTTGATATTGTATGCACGGTCTAGACCTATTCGAATATATAGAATCTCTACAATCCCTAAGCTTGAAAACCTTCTGTAGTATCTGTATGCTCTCCTTGACCGCCCAAGCATTTGGGTAGGGACCAAAAAATTTATCTGGAGTTTCCGTATTGCCCCTAAAAAAAGAAATACGCGGGAATTTATGGTTGCTAATTTTGAGCAAAGGGTACGATTTATCATCTCGAAATAAGATGTTATACCGAGGCATAAGTGTTTTTATCAAATTATTCTCGAGAAGCAAGGCTTCCGACTCTGACCTAACCTCAGAAAATTCTATATTTACAAGCTTTGAAAGCATGTGAGAAGTGCGTGGACCGTGACTTCCTCTAGAAAAATAGCTAGACACTCTCTTTTTTAAATTTTTTGCCTTGCCAACGTACAAGATCTCTTTGTCACTTCCGAGAAACTTATAGACACCAGGTGTATTTGGAAGAATTTTAATCACATCAACAAATTTTTGACTCATACAATATTTTATTCCTCCGGTAAAACTTTCTCAATTTCTTTACTTATTTTTTTTAAAATAATCCTAAACATTTCTGATGTAAGGCGTTTTGTTAAAATATTTCTTTTACTCGGATGATAGCTATCAAAAATAATTCTTTGACCAATCCTAAATGAATTTCCATGTTGAAACTTTACAAGAATATCTTCTTTACAAGCTCTAACTACGGCATTATGTGCAACTACTCCCAGACATAATATAAAATTAGGCTGGACAACAGAAATTTCTTTCTTCAAATGTCTCAAACAATTATTTATTTCAGACTGTAGCGGACGATTTGATGGAGGAAAGCACTTTACTGCATTAGTAATGCAATAGGTAAATGCTCCTGAATTTCTTTCTTTCTGTAATTTAAAACCATTTTCCTTGAGACACTGCTTTAAAAATCTACCTGCGAAATCTCCGTCAAAGGGCAACCCAGTTGCATTGGCACCATGTAAACCTGGCGCAAGACCTACTATTAAAAATTTTGTTTTTTCATAGCCGTCAGCAAGTACCGGCCTATTGTAGTAAGTTGGAAAGTTTATAGCGTTTTCTTTTCTGCGACTTACTAGTCTTTCGCAATCCACACAATCATTAACTGAAACTGCCATACATTTGTACTCTTTATAATCCTCTTTTTAAAGTTGAAATACTTCTGACCCTAACTGGTACAGAGGAGACAGGATAACTATTTAATATCTTAAAAACTCCCTCTCTATCGTTACAGACAATAAGAGAATCGCAGCCCGATACAAAGGCAACATCAACCAGATCCAATATACCGGATTTAATTTTTACACCTTGCATTGATAAATCATCACAGAATACCACTCCGCCAAAATTAAGTTTTGATCTTAAGATGTCTGTAAGCCAGAATTTAGATAAGCTGGCTGGCTTGTCATCACACTTTTCGTAGATAACGTGAGACGCCATAACCGAGGAAACAACATTCAGTTCACAAATAAGATATTCATAAGGAAAAATATCATTTTTGTAGATTTCTTGAAAATCTCGATTATCCATAGCGCAGAAATCGTGGGAATCCTCTTTAGCCCAACCATGGCCAGGAAAATGCTTTACACAGTTTTTAAGGCCGGAACTTTTCAATCCATTGATTATGCTTAAAGATAGTAAAGCAACCAATTTAGGATCGGACGATATTGCACGATTACCTATTACCTCACTTTTTCCCCAATCAACATCTAAGCAGGGTATAAAACTTAGATCAACGCCCACAGCTGCTAACTCTTTTGCTATTACTGCTCCTTGGGAATAAGCCTTCTTCGTTACTTCTAATAAAGTTGTTTTCTCAAATCCATGCTCCCTAATTATATTACCAATTAATCCAGGAGCTTCTAGAGACGTAAAGCCCTCTCTGAACCGTTGTACCCTGCCACCCTCCTGGTCAACAGTTATTAATAATTCTTTGCCTTGAGTGGCATTGTGAATATCCTTAATCAACCATGCTACTTGATCTTTTGATACAAAGTTTTTTGAAAACAATATAACGCCACCCACTAGTGGATGATTCAAAACCTCCTTATCATCCGTTGTTAATTTATACCCAGGTATATCAACAATCAGTGGACCAAGTTTCACGAACCTAACCTTCTAAAATTGCAATCGCTTGAGCAAAATTATTCTCATCAGTCAACGAGATGTGAATTTTTTTAAAATATGGCAACGTGATTTTATCTTTTAAAGGAGAAATAACTACGTATGGTTTCCCTAAATTATCATTTAGAACTTCAATTGTCTTTAAAGATATTTGACCTCTTAGACCTGTACCAAAAGCCTTGGAAACAGCCTCTTTTGCAGCAAATCTTTTCGCTATAAATCTATTAGCCTTCTCTTTTGGCCTAAAATCTGAAAACAAAATTTTCTCATAGGTTCTTAATTCTCTCTTTCCGAGAACGCGTTTAGCGAATTGACGAGGGTACTTATTTAAAATCCTATCTATTCGGAAAATGTCAACAAGATCAATACCAACTCCTAAAATCATTATTTTGCTTCCCTCAATATCGTCTTCATATCTCTAACAGCCTCTCTCATTCCAACAAACATTGACCTCGAAATAATTGCATGACCTATGTGCAATTCACTTAACCCTTGAATTTCAGCGACATGACGTACATTAAAATAATTTAATGCGTGACCAGCATTAAACCTCATACCAAACTTTTGAATTTCTTCTCCCGCTTCCTTAATTTTACCTAACTCTGTTTGTACCTCTAGAGATGATTTGTCCCTTCCTTGACTATGAAAAACATGCGCATAAGGGCCAGTATGGATCTCACAAACTTGAACACCAATATTTTCTGCGGCTTTTATTTGTTCCTTATCTGCGTCTATAAAAACACTCACAATGATACCTTTTTGCAATAATTTCTGAATCATTTGTTTTAGATGTTTCTCATGCCTTATTACATTCAGTCCCCCTTCAGTAGTGATTTCATTCCTCCCCTCAGGCACAAACATTACCATCTCAGGTGTTATATTTAAGGAAAATTCTAATAATTCGTTTGTAGGAGCCATTTCTAAATTCAGTTTTATTTGTGTATGAGTCCGCAGTCTTTCCACATCAGCATCTTGAATATGCCTCCTATCCTCCCGTAAATGGACCGTAATACCATCTGCTCCACCTAAATGAGCTTCAACCGCGGCCCATATAGGATCCGGCTCAAAAGTTTTTCTAGCCTCTCGAAGAGTTGCTACATGATCAATATTTACCCCTAGCTCTAACACTCTATTTACTTATTTCCCTTGAGAATTGATTAATTTCTTTCATTATACGCCTAGACCTTAACTCTACCGAATTTAGCTGTCCATTCAATAAAAATCTCAACAAACTCTTAACATTTAACCAGTATTTTTTATTTTGAAATACCTTATTCCACCCATAAGTTTCCGAATTCAATGTTGTTAACACTTGTAACAACATGGGTTCTATACGAAAAAAATCATTCCCTACATTTAAATTAAGATTATTGATGTCTTCTTCATAAAAAACCCCCTGTTCAGGACTAAGATATAGCGAACTATTACTCGTAATTTTATGTTCGGAAAAATCTGGCATTACCCCAATTTTTTTTAAAATAGCAAACTCAAATCTACGAAGATGCACCTCCTGCATTTCGGGAAATGATACTAGGTTTTTTAATGTCGATTCATAGTCGGAAAATAACATTTTGCATGATTCGCTTTTCTGCACAATTTTTAATATGAGCTCATTAATATAAAACCCCAAAAATAATTGTTTTCCAGCTAACTGCTTTTCTCCTTTTTCGTCCCATTCTGCAGACATTAGTGATCTCAGTTCCCCTTTTTTACTATATCTGATTAAAAGCCTATTGAAAGGCACTAAAAGTCCTCTTAAGCTTGACGTACGTCTTCGAGCACCTTTTGCAACAGTAGACACTCTTCCTTCATTCTCAGTTAAGAATTCAACTATCAAACTTGACTCCCGCCAGGGATAGGTGTGCAATACAAATGCTGAGTGCAAAATCAAACTATGAAATACCCATATTGTCCAACAATGCAGAATTTTTATTCCAACAGTTCACAAGTTTCACCCAGAGAGACAAGTGAACATTTCCCTGAAAGATATTTTTTAGTTCTCTTGTCGATCGTAACCTTATAATTTTTAACTTCCTCCCCCCTTCTCCTATAAGAATAGGTTTATGACTAGATTTACTTGTATAAATGGTTGCTTGTATCCTCGTTAAAGATGATCTCTCCAGATCTTCTTTTATACTTGTAACCTCGACTGCGAAATGGTAGTGAAGCTCATCGCCAACGCAATTTATGATATTTTTTCTTATTATTTCGGATGCTCTAAACTTAAGATCTCGGTCTGTAATTAACGTTCTATTAAACAGAGCTTCTCCGAAAGGCAAATTTTGTTTGATTTTCTCTATAAGGATATCAATTTGAAATTTTTTCTTAACCGAAATTGGAATAATCTCAACTGGTTTAAATCTTTCAAGATCCGCGACCATTTTATACATTGCCTCCTTTTGATGAGAAGTGCGTATCTTATCGACTTTGTTAAGTACAATTATCAGCGGAATATCGTCTGGCATATTTTGTAGAATTTTACGATCATCTTCTAATAATTTAGTAGCCTCTAATATCACAATATTTATGTTAGTACAGGCTACATTGGAAAATGCTATTTTTTTTAACCGTTTATTCAAAAGTAGTGAATTTTTAAAATCAATTCCTGGGTTGTCTAAAAATGCAATTTGACAATCTGGGGAAGAAAAAACACCTAAAACTGGGTTTCTTGTAGTTTGTTTCCTTTTAGTAACGATACTGACTTGTGTTCCGATGGCCTGGTTCATTAAGCTCGATTTTCCAACATTTGGACGACCCGCCAACCCAACATACCCTGTCAAAAAATTAATATTTTTTCTTACCATTCTAAAGTCATGAACTTTTCTTAATATGTAAAAACCGTAATTTCTCCAATAGAAATTTCGCAGCAGATTGCTCTGCACATTTAATTGAATTACCATCCCCTATACAAACAATTTTCTTAACGTCCACCACAGGATTATCACAAAGGCTTACACTAGACTCAACCTTATAGACCGGCGCATGTTCTGGACCAGTTACCTCAAGCACTGAATACACTGGAAGTGCTAAACCACGCCCCTGCATTAACTCTTGCAATTCTCCTTTTGGATCACGCAAGTCTATTTGCTGCAAACTCATATCTTTCAATAAAACCGTTTTGTATAAATCTACAATAATTTCGGTAGCCCTATTTGGTCCCCCATCTAGGCAGACAGCACCAAAAATAGCTTCAAGAGAATCTGCTACAATCGAATTTTTTACAAATCCGTTTTTTGTCTTTAAAGCAATTCCAACATAAAGATACTTGTCAAGAGTAATAAAACGAGCAACCTTTATAAGAGTGTTCTGGTTTACTAAGTTTGCCCTAATTCTTGATAACTGACCCTCATCAAGATCCTCCTCTTCTAAAAAAATAAAATTACTAATTGAGAAATTAAGGATGCTGTCACCCAAAAACTCCAATTTCTCATTGTGGTTCTTAGAATAACTTCTATGAGTAAGAGCTTGTCTTAAAAGTAAATGTGTATTGAATTTGTAATTAATCTTTCTTTCCAAATCCGACAGATTTTTTTCAACCATAAAAGGCGTAAACACTCTAATTTATTGAACCTAATCGGCCGAAATGACCGTCTAAAATGTCGTAAATATTAAACCATATTAAAACAGCTTTTCCAACAAGATTACCCTCCGGCACAAAGCCCCAATACCTACTGTCACTACTATTATCTCTATTGTCGCCTAGTACGAAATAATGATTTTCAGGAACAACGCAGGAAATCCCATTAACAATTCTATTACAGTGGTTTTTGAAAATTTTTTCATCGAAATAAAAATCAACAACTCCTACATCATTGAGTACTGTGTATCTGGTATCTTGAAAATTTTCCTCAAATTGTTGCGAAACTTTAAATGTAGAAGGGTCAAGATAATCCGCTGTTCGTGATTTTGTGACAATTACATCATTTACTTTCAACTGTTTTTCTTTGTATTGGATAATATCACCAGGCAAACCCACAACTCGCTTGATGTAGTCTAAAGATTCATCCCTAGGCCATCGAAAAACGGCTACGTCTCCACGTGTAGGCTTGTTGATTGATACTAACTCGTAATCAATGATTGGTAACTTAACTCCATATTTAAACTTATTAACCAAGATCAAATCCCCAATTCTAAGCGTCGGGATCATAGAACCCGATGGAATATTAAAAGGCTCAAAGAGAAATGATCTAATAATAAAAACTATCAAAATAATCGGGAAAAATCCAGCAGTGTACTCGAGAAAGGCAGGTCTATCCTCTCCCTCTGCTCGAAGTTTACGAAAGTAAAGTCTATCGCAAATCCAGAAGAAACCTGCCACAACTAAAAGAATAAATAACACAACTTCAAAATTCATTTTTATTTTCCTTCAGACTTTAAAATAGCTAAAAATGCCTCTTGCGGCACTTCGACTGAGCCTACCTGTTTCATTCTTTTTTTTCCTTGTTTTTGTTTCTCTAACAATTTTCTTTTACGTGTTACATCACCGCCATAACATTTCGCAAGAACATTTTTCCGTAAAGCTTTGATATTTTCCCTCGCAATGATACTAGAACCAATTGCAGCCTGAATGGCAACGTCAAACATTTGCCTTGGAATAAGGTCTTTGAGTTTAGATGCAAGCTGCCTTCCTCGATAAACGGAATTAGCTCTATGAACAATCGCTGACAATGTGTCCACTTTTTCCCCATTGATAAGTACATCTAATTTGACCACATCCGACGGGTCATACCTAACTAACTCGTATTCCATCGAAGCATAGCCGCGCGATATTGATTTCAATTTATCAAAAAAATCGACAACCACCTCATTCATAGGGACCTCATATTCTATATTTACTTGCCTACCGAGATAGGTCAAATTTTTTTGTGTCCCCCTTCTTGAGGTACATAGAGTTATTACCGCACCAAGGTAATCCTGTGGAACCAAAATATTTAAATTTACGATGGGTTCCTTTATCTCAGAAATCCTTCCTATATCAGGCATATCGGATGGATTGTCAATTTGAATTTCACTCCCATTTTGATCAATAACCTTATAAATGACGGTTGGTGCTGTTGTAATCAGCTGGATACTATATTCTCGTTCCAACCGCTCTTGTACAATTTCCATATGTAAAAGGCCTAAGAAACCACACCTGAATCCAAACCCTAACGCCTGTGATACTTCGGGTTCAAACTTGAGGGAACTATCGTTTAAGGCAAGTTTTTCTAAGGCAACTCTAAGCGCTTCATAGTCTTTACTAATTACTGGATACAAACCTGCATATACCTGAGGTTTAACAGCCTTAAATCCTGCCAACGGTTCTTTTGCAGGTTTTTCAACGGACGTTATAGTGTCTCCCACCCGTGCACCAGAAATTTCCTTAATACCAGCAATGACAAAACCAACTTCTCCGGCCTGTAAGTCGCTTTTTGTATGCACTTTTGGTGTAAAAATACCTAGCTTGTCAACAACGTGTTGTTTTCCACTACCCATTAAAACTATCCGAGATTTTTCACATAGAGTTCCACTGAAGAGCCGAACCAACATTACAACCCCTACATAAGTATCAAACCAGGAGTCAACTATCTGCGCCTGCAAGGGACCATCTTTTTTTCCAGAAGGAGGAGGAATTTTGTCGACTATCGCTTCAAGAAGTTCATCTATCCCTAACCCTGTCTTTGCGCTAACAGCTACCGCTTCATTACTATCTATTCCTATGGCTTCCTCAATTTCCTCTAATACTAGATCCCTGTTAGCTGAAGGAAGATCAATCTTATTTAATACTGGGAAAACTTCTAGCCCCAATTCTAGAGCTGTATAACAGTTTGCGACAGTCTGTGCTTCAACACCCTGAGACGCATCAACAACAAGTAAAGCCCCTTCACAAGCAGCTAATGATCTACTCACTTCGTAAGAGAAATCCACGTGCCCAGGAGTATCAATAAGATTTAACGTATAGGACTTTCCATTTTTCGATTTAAAGGATAGCGTAGCGGTCTGAGCCTTTATAGTGATGCCTCTTTCTCTTTCGAGAGACATGGAATCCAATACCTGCTCATTCATATCTCGATCATCAAGGCCTCCACAGTATTGAATCAGCCTGTCAGCTAACGTACTCTTGCCATGATCAATATGAGCTATTATTGAAAAATTTCTTATTCTTTCCAAATGGTATTTATGGCTTTACCGGTACAAACATTGCCTCAGCGCCCCGTCTCACTAGGAAAACCAACACTTTTCCTTTTTTTGAATTGCTGATAGCAGTTCGAAATTGAGATACCGAAATAACATTTTTATTATTTACTGAGGTTATTACATCTCCGGTAAGTAAACCTGCTCCCCTAGAAACTCCTTCTGAGGAAGATATCACAACTCCACCATCAATGCTAAGCTTTTGCGCTATTTCTTGAGGTAACTCAGCTACACTCAAGCCAAGCCAACTGAATGCTGTGGTTCTAGGTCTCTTCTCGGGGGGAGGCGTCCTATCGTTGGAAGCCACCGTCGTGGTTGAAGGAAGTTCCTCAACTATTACTGTAAGATTCTTTACTTTTCCCGACCTCCAAATCTTTATGGTCGCCCTGGTTCCCGGCTTAGTGCTTCCAACGGTGCGAGGTAAGTCAGAAACCCTGCCAATCTCTTTCCCATCAAAATCAATTACAATATCCCCAGGCTTTATACCAGCTCTGGAAGATGGCCCCTCGGGGTCAACACTTCTAACTAATGCTCCTCCAGATGCTGGGAAGCCCAAAGCATCCGCTACATCTTTGCTCACTTCCCCGATCATAACACCTATTCTTCCCCTAACAACTCTCCCAGATCTTTTCAGTTGCGCCGCTATTAATTCAGCCTCATCGATTGGAATGGCAAATGATATACCCATGAACCCTCCGGTACGGCTGTAAATTTGCGAATTGATACCTATAACTTCCCCTTTTAAATTTATCAGCGGTCCACCAGAATTTCCTGGATTTACTGCAACATCAGTCTGTATAAAAGGTAAATAATCGCCCGTATCTCTACCCAACGCGCTCACTATACCAGCCGTAACAGTATTGGCTAAACCAAAAGGCGAACCTATGGCAAGGACCCATTCACCGACCTCCAAGTTTCCCGGGTTTCCTAGTTTTAAAAAAGGAAGCTTTTTTCCTTCAATTTTAAGCAGAGCAACATCTGTTCTTTGATCAGAGCCAATGATATCAGCATAAAATTCTTTTCTATCGGCCATAGTCACTATAACCTTGTCGGCACCAGCAACCACATGATGATTCGATAGCACGAAACCATCAGGAGAAATAATAAACCCGCTTCCCACCCCCCTAGGTTGAGGACTACCGGGAGGCCCCTGTCTACCTGGGGGACTTCTTCGTTGGTTATCCCCCGGCGGAAAAAATCTTTTGAAAAATTCATACATAGGATCGTTTTCATCTAACTGAGGCACACCAGGAATACCTGGACCAGAATTACCACCATTCCTGGAGCTTGTTGTTCGAATGTTCACAACCGCTGGACTTGACTCCTTGACAAGTTCAGTAAAATCAGGCAAACCTCGCGCAAAACTTTCCTGAGAAAAATCGAACGCAAAAGATAAAGTCATTAAAAAGATTAGAATTAATTTGTTAAACCTAAAACTGAGAACTTTCATAACAAACTCCTAAATCTGTTTACTTAACGAGCAACAGAGTTATTGAAAAAAACCTGAACAGTTTCCTTCGGAACGCATCCAAAACTAATTACAGATCTATTAGAAACAATTCCGCTTTTAAATGACGAACAGCCCTTTGTCCAATTTCCTACTTTGAAATATACATTGGATTCCCGCTCATAAAATGCAACTAAAGAAACGTGAGCTACCCCATCTGAAAACAAACAATGATTTTGATTGTAATCTGGATCTGAGGACATTTTTCCGGACCGATGAAACTTGGAATCAAAGCAATTCACAAGCTTAAATCCCTCCACCGGCTCTTCATAAAACACACTCTCCTTTTCATTTTTATAACGCGAGACAAAGAACTTTCTCCATGTTTTTCCGCTTGCTATTGTGCTGTCTCCATCTATATCTGATGTACCGATATTCAAACTTGTAAATGACTCCCTCTTAATAATTGACCCATCGCCGTCAATGTACTCTACGGAAATAGGCAAGGCCGAATCTACATCAATCCATAGCCGAAGTTTCCACCTCAACTTATCTTTGGGAACTATCTCATATGCCTGAGTTTGTTTTTTTACGATTATGGAGTCAAGCTCAGTTTTGCGAAAAAAATCATAATAGTTAGTGATATGAGATGGAGCACCGGAAAAAATGTTTGGGAAACCCGCCCTACTAACTTTGCTTATCATAACCACTTTTTTAGCGGGAAAATATTGTTCCAAAGTGTTGTTGGAGTAAATTTCAACAACATGCCTCTTCGACATCGAGACAACTTTTCGTTTAGTCTTACCACCGATTTTGCCCTGTGAAATGTTACTCATTCTTCTGGCAGCTCCCGAGGTTTCGAATAACGCAGTCCCCGTGAAGGTCTTACTGGACCCAGCAACTTGTATATTTTTAATTAATCGAAGAACTTCAGATTTTGAGAGTGAGTTCTTATCATCTGCTAAAACGGCAGATGTACCAAAACATATTATAAAAACAATTGCGGAAATGTTAAGGATTTTGGGTAAACGTAAAATGAGAACTCCCTTTTCTAAATATGATGAAGAGAACGACACAATTTGCATAACCTAGCAAAGGTCGGAGGAGCCAGAAAGCCTCTCATGGTGCATAATAAACTCATCAATGAAAACCTCAGAAATATCGCAGTCCGACTCAATTTGATCAGAAGGATTTAGAACTGCAACAGCCTTCACACCGCTTTCTACATAAAAGTTTTCTACGTTTCCACCATTAAAATAATTCATTATATTATTCGAAGAAAACCCTAACGCGAAAACTATAGCAACACTGGCAAACTGATAGCCCCCGGTTTTGGGAAACTGACAAAAACCTCGTAAAAAACCAAAAAGGGACCTGCCTGTTGAACCTGTCCACAATTCTCTCTTATTTGATTTAAATTCAGTATCTTCCAAAGAGTGTCTTACCTTTGCTGAAATATCTTTGGATAGATGGTGCGGACCGTCTCGTAGCGAATCTCCAATAATAGAGTAAATTTTCCAATTTTCCCTATTTATATCGTTTGGGGCATCTCCAAGTAAATCACCATCGAACAATCGCGACAGCCTTTCATTATCGTTTTCCTTAATCATCATTATGTCTTTCAATTTATGATTATGTTAAATTTTTACCACCTCTTATTACCCTGAGTGTTTAATAGGGGTCGAAGTTCCTGAGCAATTGCTTCTCTGGCCCTAAAAATTCTAGACCTTACCGTTCCTATAGGGCAATTCATTACTTCCGCAATCTCTTCATAGCTTAAACCGTCCATTTCCCGCAAAATAACGGCAGTACTCAGTTCTTCAGGAAGTTTGTTAACAGCATTGTTGACGGCCTCAGCTATTTGCAAGCCGGCCAAATTACCCTCAGGACTTTCATTGGAAACAGCGTCAATTGCATCATATGATTCCGAATCCTCATTTTTAGACAATTCACTCAGCGTAATTGGCCTTTTCCCCTTTGAAAAAAGATGATTTTTTGCAGTGTTTACTGCAATTCTATATAACCACGTATAGAAAGCACTATCACCTCTAAACTGTTGTATTGCTCTGAATGCCTTTATAAAGGTTTCTTGTGCGACATCTTCAACTTCAGATGTATTTTTAATTAATCTTGAAATCAACCGAAAAACTCGCCTCTGATATTTGAGCACCAGCATATCAAAGGCACGTAAGTCACCTTCTTTAGCCCTCTCGACTAACTCTTTGTCGGAATCGGCAACCGTCACAAATCAACACCGATTTTTTTAAAAATTAATGAGCCGTTGGTTCCTCCAAAACCAAAATTGTTTTTAAGAGCGAAATTGATTTTTTTATCTCTAGCCTCATTAGCACAATAATCAAGGTTGCATTCCTCGTCCGGAAACTCTAAGTTAATAGTTGGTGGAACAACATCATTAAAAACACTTAAGACTGTTAACACCGACTCCAAACCTCCTGCACCGCCTAATAAATGGCCAGTCATTGACTTTGTCGAACTTATCAATAAGTCGTTTATATTCGAATTAAACGTGTGACGTATAGCAACTGTCTCATTCTTGTCTCCAACTGGTGTTGAAGTCCCATGTGCGTTGATATAAGAAACATCCGAAGCATTGATTTGCGCATCGGTCAGTGCTGTCCGCATGCATCTAATTGCACCCTCGCTATCTGGAGCAGTCATGTGAAATGCGTCACCACTCATTCCAAACCCAACAATCTCTGCATAGACTCTCGCATTTCTTTTGACAGCACTCTCATAAGACTCTAAAAATAAAACTCCTGCGCCTTCACCTAAAACAAACCCATCTCTTAGCTTATCGAAGGGCCTTGAAGCATTTTCAGGAGCACATTCCCGGGTTGAAAGAGCCCTTGCCGCGGCAAATCCACCAATTCCAAGAGGAGAAACCGTGGATTCAGAGCCACCTGCTAACATAGCATCAGTATCCCCAGTCTGAATAAGACGATAAGCCAGACCTATAGCGTGCAGACCTGATGTACATGCTGTTACAGTCGCTAGATTTGGTCCTTTTAATCCATGCTTAATGCTTAAATGCCCAGAAATCATATTTATAATTGACCCTGGAACAAAAAATGGGGAAATCCTCCTGGCTCCCTTTTTAGAGAGCGTCTCATGTGTTTTTTCTATAAGTGGCAAACCTCCAATACCAGATCCAACCATTGCTCCTACTCTGAACTGATTTTTTTCACTAATTTCAAATCCAGAATCTATAAAAGCCTCCGTCCCAGCCGCAAGGCCGAAGTGAATAAAAGTATCCATATTTCGACTTTCTTTGGGCGAAAAAAGACCATCTAAGTCAAATCCCGAAACTTCTCCGGCAATTTGTACGGGATAACTACTAGCATCAAATTTTGTTATCCTTCTTATGCCTGATTGGCCCGAAACCGCAGCCTGCCAGGCATGTTTCACATTGTTTCCGATGGGGGAAACAACACCGAGCCCAGTTACAACAACTCGCCTCATGCTAACCAACCATAGAAAAGATAAATAGAATACAACCCAACTTACTTACTGTTAGTTTCAATGTACTCTATCGCTTCTTTGACAGTTGTAATCTTTTCAGCCTCTTCGTCTGGTATTTCACACTCAAATGCATCTTCCAATGCCATCACCAATTCAACGGTATCTAAGGAATCGGCCCCGAGATCATCCACGAACTTTGATTCATTTTTTATGTCTTCCAACTTAATACCCAACTGCTCAGACACAATGTTTTTTACGCGCTTTTCAATCTCTTCCATAATGCTCCTTAAAAAAATTTTTAATACTATATTGTATCAGGACATTAGCATTCCACCATTCACATTCAGAACAGTTCCTGTAATATAAGACGCTTTTTCAGACGAAAGAAAAAAAACCGCTTCAGCCACGTCCTGAGGGGAACCAAATCTATTCATAGGGATAGATTTAGCTAATTTTTCTTTTAATTCGGCAGGAAGATTATCCGTCATTTCAGTCCTAATGAATCCAGGGGCAACACAATTGACGTTAATGCCTCGGTGCGAAACCTCTCTTGCAATCGATTTACACATGGCCTCAATCCCAGCTTTCGAAGCACAGTAATTCACCTGCCCAGCATTGCCTGAGGCTGCCACGACCGAGCTCAAAAAAATAATTTTCCCTCTTCTCGCTTTAATCATATGTCGAATAAAAGCCTTAGTAATTCGAAAAGTTCCTTTCAAATTTATGTCGATAACATTATCCCATTGGGATTCACGCATTCTGAGAAATAATGCATCATCGGTAATACCCGCGTTATTTATCAATATCGAGGGCGTTCCATACTTTGAAAGGAAATTTCCAACAAAATCATCTATCACCTCATCTAGGATATTAAAAACTAAGCCAGAGCCTAATCCGTGATATTTTTCCAAAACTTGATCAATTTTCCTTTTTCCAGAAATGCTTGTAGCCGTGCCGTAAACGGAGTACCCACCGGCCTTCGCAAATGTCTCAACGATAGATTTACCAATTCCCCTGGAACCTCCTGTGACTAGTACGACTTCCTCACTCACTCTGTCTCCATTTCTGTTACTTTGCCTAAATACTCGACAGTTTGATAAAAAGAATCATAATCCCGTAAACTCAACACTTTTACCTTCCTGTTTATTTGCCTAATAAGGCCACTCAATACTTTACCAGGACCGCATTCCACAAAAACACCCACTCCCATTTGCACCATTTTGTCTATCGATGCTTTCCACTGAACAACAGAATGAGCTTGTTTAGGCAATATGCTTCTAATTTCTTCCACAGACCCGTAAATCTCTGCATGATAGTTTCCTAAAGTAGAAATCTGGGGTTTTTGAATATTAATTAATTCAAGTTTTTTGGCTAATAAGCTTCCAATTGGCCTCAAGATCGAGGAGTGAAATGGAGCTGAAACTGGGAGCTCAACAATACGCACATTTCCCCCCAATTTGTTGAGCTTCTCAATCGTTGTATCTAACGCTTCTTTCACCCCTGATAAAACTGTCTGCTTATCGGAATTGATATTGGCAACTTCAACAATCTTTGGAAAATGCGTTTCTGCGCCGTTCAACAAATACTCATTGTTAACTTCCTCACAGATGCGTTGTATCAATTCTAAATTTAATCCTATAACTGCGACCATCCCGCAATCACCTGGAGACGTTATCGATTGCATGATATCAGCCCTGTATCGAACTAATTCAACTGCTTCAGTCAATGTAAAGGCGTTAGCAGCTGTAAGGGCTGAGTACTCCCCAAGACTGTGACCAGCAAAATAACCGGGTATACAACTTGGACAATTCGACAAAAATAATTTCCATATAGCTAACGAGCAAGTAAGCATTGCTGGTTGAGTGTTTATCGTCAAATTTAATTTTTCTTCAGGGCCGTCATCAATCAATTTAAAGAGGTTTACATTCAGTGCATCGCTACTTTCTTCAATTGTCTCTTTTACAATTGGAAATTTTCGAAAGCTAGCCATCATACCTATCGACTGCGAACCCTGACCAGGGAAGACGAATGCAATTTGGCCCTTCACAGGTCCATTAATATTGAACCCCATGTTAAACCTCCCCCTACTCCTTGTAGTAATAATCTATCACCAAAATGTATCTGCCCACTGGTGATACCCTCATTTAATGCGAGCGGAATAGATGCTGCTGAAGTATTTGCATGTTTATGAACACACTTTACGACTTTCGAATCTGGTACATTAAGCTTCTCGGCAACCTTGTTTATGATACGTATATTTGCCTGATGCGGTATGAACCAATCAATTGATTCTACATCCAAATCACATGCATTTAATAGCTTCATCCCACTTTCAGATAAGGATTCCACTGCCTTTCTAAAAACTTCTTGTCCCTGCATTTCAGCATACCCAGTTCCTTCAAGCACCCCATTCTTTGGTGTGCCAGTTGCTCGAAGAATATCGCAAAACTTCCCTGAGGAAGAAATATCACTGGCAATGATGCCAGGTACACTATTCTTCCCAAGTATTACAGCTCCAGCTCCATCACCGAAAAGAACGCATGTACTCCTGTCCCTCCAATTCAAAATTGTACTCAAGCGTTCCGCCCCTATCACTAAGGCGTTATTTTTCGTTCCTGTTTTCAAAAATAAGTCAGCTATGGTGAGGGCATAAACAAATCCGCTACAGACCGCTTGAATATCAAAGGACGTGCACCTCTCAAGCCCTAGATCTCTCTCAATATGACAAGCTACAGATGGAAATACTAAATCCGGGGTGGTCGTAGCAACAATTATTAAATCTATAGAAGTTACATCGATACTTGCAGCTTCAATTGCTTGCTTGGCAGCTATACAACCCATATCTCGCGTGGACATTTTCCCACAAAAATATCTACTTGTTATCCCAGATCTCTCCCTTATCCATTCATCCGAAGTTTCTACATCGAGTTCCCTAAGCCTGTTAACCAAATCTTGATTAGTGACAGGTTTCCCTGGAAGATACCCCCCCGTTCCTAAGACACGAGAGAAAGATTTTTTTCCCTGCAAGACTGCTCTCCAATAATGGCTGACCTAATTTTACCATTTAAATCATTTTCAACTGCGTGCGCAGCTCGTTTCAGAGCATACTTAAATGCAAATTCGTCAGCCGAACCATGACTTTTAAAGACGACTCCATCTAAACCAACGAACGCCGCCCCATTATATGTCCTATGGTCGAGAATATTTGAAATACGCTTAAAGATTGGCAAACTAACTATTGAGGCAATCTTGCCATAAAGACTTCTACTGAACTCTGCTTTTAGGTGATGTCTTATTAACTGAGCTAACCCTTCCGAGGACTTTAATGCAACATTGCCAGTCAAACCATCGCATACAACCACATCTACTTTGCCGTAAAAAATATCATTACCTTCGACGTTACCAATAAAATTTATGGGACTTTCTGTTAACAACTTTCCCGCTTGCCGCAACACGCCGTCGCCTTTGCTTGCCTCCGTTCCAACATTAAGCAAACCGACGGATGGATTGGTTATATCTTCCACCGCTGCCGAAAATGCTGTACCCATAATTGCAAATTGTAACAATTGGTCAGCGTCACAGGAAATATTGGCACCAAGGTCTAGTACAGTTGTCCCAGCACCGTTAACATTTGGAAGTGAGGAAACAATAGCAGGTCGAGAAATGCCAGAAATGGTTTTTACAATGTGCCTTGAAAGAGCCATCATCGCTCCTGTATTTCCGGCGCTAACTGCGCCGTAAGACTCACCATTTTTTACTTCATCTAAGCAAATCCAGAGAGAAGAATCTTTTCCATGTTTTAACGCATTTGCAGGGGCTTGGTCCATTCTTATTTCCTGCTCAGTGTGTCTAATTGTTAGTCGACCATTGTTAGAATTACACACCTCATCAACAAAACTATTTCCAATTTTTCGCCGTTGCTTATAATTATTAAATTCTTTTTGAATCATATTACGGTCACCAACCAGAAGTATAGACGCATCTGGCGCACCAGCCAAAAAATCGACACATGCGGGAACTGTCACGATGGGGCCGTAATCGCCCCCCATTGCATCCACTGCTAATTTGTACATCATTAAACTCCAAGCTAGAAGAAATATATCTAAAAAGATTTACGTTTCTTCAACTTCTTCCTGTTTGTCCCGTACCTTCTTTTCGACTACCTGACCTCCCTTGTAAAACCCGGACGGACTTATATGATGCCTCAAATGAACTTCTCCTGTTGTAGGTTCTATAGCCACTGAAAGCTTTTTTAAAGCCTTGTGAGACCTATGCATACCACGTTTGGAGGGAGATTTTTTGTTCTGCTGAACAGCCATGATAAGGCTCCTCGAAAAAAAATAGAATTGTACCATACATTATTTACTTATTCATTAGTTCACCCAAGACTTCGAAGGGTCGATAGGTCCCAACCTTTTTAATGTTTTTTTTATTCGAAGAATTTTTCTCCTTGTGCTCAAAAAAACGGCAAACGTGATTATTTGCTAACCTGTAACTCCCAAGTATTAATTCATCTTCCAATAATTCAAGAAACGAACTATTCTTTTCAGCTGAAATTATCTCGATGTTAGCGTTAAAAAAATCATAGAGTTTCTTCGCTTCCTTTTCTGAACCAACAATTTTAAATTTGCTGTTCAAACAAAACCCTGTTACGAATTTTTCGTTACACTGTGGGCACTGAATCTTAATGTTCCCCCGACCCGAAAAACTAAGCATAAAATCAGAATATCTGACTAGCCACTCAGATTTACCACAAAGAATAGCTTGTTCATCCCCAAATCTTTTGAATTGATTTGGCGCAAGCCATACGGAGCAATCCAAAGCCCTAGCCTGGCGAAAAAGGTCTCCGACTGAAGTCTCAGCGTTAAAAACAATAATTAAACCGGCCTTTTTTTAATTAAATACCCTATTATTGAGTGTAACACTTTTTTTTAGTAATTTAATGAGACTTATCCTCGCCTCTAGCAGTAAAACACGTGAAATGCTTTTACATAGAATATGTGGAAATTCGTTCGAAATATCACCTCCAGAAATTGACGAAACTCCCCTTGATTTAGAAGATCCGAAAATGCTATCCGAAAGGCTCTCGTTGGAAAAGGCACTTAAAGTTTCAGAATTAAATCGTGACGCAGTTGTTATTGGCAGTGACCAAGTAGCATTTTGTGACGGAAAAATTCTTAAAAAAAGTAATAACCTGGAAGATGCTTTTGAACAGATTTCCTGGCAAATTGGAAAACAAACAACATTTTTCACCGGTCTGGCACTGGCGAGACATGGAGGAAAAGAAGTGCAAAGTGGCACAATAATAAGCCGTGTGTTTTATCGAGATTCAGACTTTATTTCCGAAAAACTTGTTAGAAATTACGTCAAAAAAGAAAAGCCTCTAAATTGTGCGGGTTCTACAAAATTCGAAAGCTTTGGTGTTTGTTTTTTAAAACGTGTAGAAACCGAGGATCCGAGTGCGTTAATGGGGTTGCCATTGATTGAGTTATGTAGTTTTCTTAAAAAATGGAGTGTTCGACCGTTTGCATAAGAAATAAATTCTTCAATGCAACAACCAATCTAATCACAAAATTTTCGGTCAATTTATCCAAAAGATTTTCCTCTCCGCGATAATCGATTAAAAATGGTTGACCAAAAACCTCTTCTGCTACGGAGCTTACAGAACCCAGGCCGTCGCTTAAACCCAAGGAAATACTCTCTTCTCCGGTAAAGACTCTTCCGGAGAATATTTCCGGGTCATCGGTCAAAAGAGAACCACGTCCGGCCTTTACTGCGTCGATAAAGTGACCGTGTAAGTCATCCATCATTTCCTGAATTAAAAACTCTTCTGCTTCCTCTTTCTGTAAAAATGGGTCTAACATACTTTTTTTCTCGCCAGATACCAGGAGCCTTCTCTCTACACCGATTTTTTTCAGTAATTCTACGAAACCGAAACCGTTAAATACTACTCCTATAGACCCAACAATACTGGATTTATTGACAAAAATCTTATCTGCTGCAGAGGCAATAAAGTAGCCTCCGGAGGCAGCTATATCCTCTACGACAGCAACTACTTTTTTCTCAGGATACTCCTTTTTAAGCCGTCTAATTTCGTCGTAAATTAACGCTGACTGGACTGGACTGCCTCCTGGAGAATTGATTCTTAAAATCAAACCTACTGAGTTAACATTTTCAAAAGCTTTTTTTAATATTTTGTTGACTACGAGCGCGCTTATATCGCCATCATTCTCAACGGTGCCTGTCAGGCTTAAGACCGCGGTATGTTCCGATACTTCAGCGCTAATCGGATATTTTTGGTCTCCACTTAAAAAAAGAGATAAAAAAGTCAGAAAAAACAGTGACGATATTAATATCCACTTGATTATAGACCACCGACGATTTGCTGACCTCTCTCGGATATAATCGTGAAGAATTGTTGCGAAAAGGTTATCCTTAACATGCTCATTATGAGCTTCTTTCTCGTTATGAGACCCTTTCTCTAGATTATTTTTTTTTTCGTTATCGGACAAATTGTTCATACCTTGTTCTCCAAAGTTATTATTCTAAATACTCTTTAAAACTCTTTTAAATGCCGCCGGTATTGGAGATTCATAGTGTACTTTTCTATCCATACCAGACTTCCGAAAGCTCAATTTCCATGCATGTAAAAACATTCGTTTTACAGGCGTCTCGTCCAAAACTTGCGCACAGTACTTTTTGTCTCCCAAAATAGGCAACCCCAACGAAGAGAGATGTGCCCTAATTTGGTGTGTTCTGCCAGTTGCCGGAATACACTCAATTAACGAAATAAAACCAAAGTCTTGATGTAAAACGCGCTCTATCTCTCGAAATTTAGTCAACGCATACTTTCCTTTTTTCGAAATCTTTACCACTCGATTACCATTACGATCATATGTTCTAAGCAAAGGTTTACAAACTTCTGAAGGAATTTCCGTAAAATTAGAACCTAATAAACAAATAGCTAAATATTTTTTATTTACCTCCCCGTTTTTGAGTTGTTTTTGTATGTGGAGCAAAAAACTTCTCTTTTTACTAATTATTAGTAGGCCCGATGTGTCTTTATCTAGTCTATGGCAAAGCTTCAAACATGCATCTTTTCGAAATGTTTGCATTAATTCTAACAAGCCTAACCTTTTTTCCTTTACGCCATGAACTGAAATTCCAGAGGGCTTGTCCAAAATTACCATATATTCATCTTCAGATAGTATAGATATATTTTTGTGGGCAAGACGTTCTATGTGATCCTCTTGTTCAGATTCTATCAGCGAATTCCCGATTGTCATGCCTGACAAGGGTGGCACCCTTACTGAGTCACCCTGATACACTTTTGTAAATACCCTAACCCTTCTACTGTTCACACGAACCTCGCCGGTCCTTACCATTCGATAAATCCGGGATTTTGGAATATTTTTGATCATCTTTACTAAAAAATTGTCCAATCGTTGGCCGTTGGAGTCGGAATCAACATTTAAAAGCATATTTACCCGATATAAGCTATACTAATATCAACTAAGTGTAACAAGACTTGGTAAAAGATACGAAAAATCGAAAGTACTATTCGATTTGTTAATTTTGCTTAATTAAAAAATTTAAGATTACTAGCTAACAAGCTTGTTAGAGAGACGCATTGCATCTATGGTGATTTACTTCTTATTTGGTCGACCCTACTTATTTGAAAAAGTAGTACACTCAATGTTTACGAGTGTCGGATTGCTTCAAATTGATAGAATCAAATTTGACAAAGTTGAGGTGGCGCACTTGCTCTGTCAATATTGTCGAGATAAAACAAGAAGTTACAATATCCCTTATACTCTCCTCAAGCTCCAGCACAAGCTGCGCCTTTGGAGAACTTTTTATGAAACGTATGTTATTCAACGCTACCCACTCAGAGGAACTGAGGGTAGCTACGGTCGATGGACAAAAACTTTTAGATTTCGATATTGAGGTTGCTGGGAAACAACAACGCAAGGGAAATATCTACAAAGGAATCATTACAAGAATAGAACCTAGTTTGGAGGCCTGTTTCGTAAACTACGGAGAGGATAGACATGGGTTTCTTCCATTTAAAGAAATTCTCCGAACTCGTTCAGATCAACATGATTCGTCTACGGATCAAAAGACGCGACAATTGCCTAAGGAAGGTACCGAAATCCTTGTTCAAGTTGATAAGGAGGAAAGAGGAAATAAAGGAGCCGCATTAACAACCTATTTATCGTTGGCAGGAAGATATCTTGTTTTAATGCCGAACAACCCAAAGGGTGGAGGAATTAGCAGGCGAATCGAAGGGGAAGAAAGAACAGAAATTAAAACAATCCTTGAAAAACTCGACATCCCAGTCGGGATGAGTTTAATCGTCAGAACTGCAGGAATAGGCCGCACAATTGAAGAACTCACATGGGACATGAATTATCTTTTGCAATTATGGGACGCAATAAGCAATGCGAAACAAATGCAACCGGGCGCATATTTGATATACCAGGAATCAAGCCTTGTAATAAGAGCAATTCGAGATTATTTCAATCCACATATCGGAGAAATCTTAATCGATACAGAAGAAATTTTCGAACAGGCCCACCAGTTTATGCAACATGTCATGCCCGATATGGAGGATAGGGTAAAAAAGTATAAAGATGAAGTACCTTTGTTTTCAAGGTACCAAATTGAACATCAGATTGAAACTGCTTACTCGAGAATTGTACAGCTCCCCTTAGGCGGATCAATAGTTATAGATCATTCCGAAGCCCTTGTAGCGGTAGACGTGAATTCTGCAAAAGCTACTAAGGGTTCAGATATTGAAGAGACTGCTGTTAAAACTAATCTAGAAGCTGCGGAAGAAATTGGCAGACAACTAAGGTTGAGAGATATTGGCGGACTAATCGTGATTGATTTTATTGACATGGAACTTCAAAAAAATCAAAGGGATGTTGAAGCCAAACTTAGAAATGCCTTGAGCATTGATAGAGCCCGTGTGCAAATGGGGAAAATTTCAAAGTTCGGTCTGATGGAACTCTCTCGACAGAGACTGCGTCCAGCCTTGAATGAAGGATCTCACATTACATGTAAGAGATGCAATGGTATCGGAGTTATAAGGGACATAAACTCCAGCGGACTACACATACTTAGAATACTCCAGGATGAGGCAATGAAAGATGGGACATCCTCTCTTCATGCTCAAGTACCAATAGAGGTTGCGACCTTTCTTCTTAATGAAAAAAGGGCTGATATTAACACCCTCGAAACGTCTTTAAAAGTTTCAATAGTGCTTATTCCTAATAAGTATCTCGAAACGCCTAATTATAAAGTCCAGAGGATTAAATATGATGATATTCGTCAGGAAGAAAACGGTCTAAGTTACCAGTTGTCTGAAAATTTCCTTAAAGATAATAAGGAGCAACGACTTTCAGAAAACGTGCAAGCAAACCAAAAGAAGGCGGTCATAGATACCTTCATTCCAGCAACTCCTGCCCCCTCCAGTAAGAAAAAGGTAAAGGGTGTAGGGTTTATTGGACGTTTAATAAAAAGCTTTATTAGTGTATTTACTCTATCCAAAAAAAATACTAAAAAAAGAAATTATAAAAAAGATAAAGCAAAATACAAAAGAAGTGATAGGAGAGATACAAATACAAAACATAAAAAAGAGGCAAGAAGACATTCAGATAAAAACGTAAACAAAGATAACCCAAGATTACCTGAAAAAGGGGACCAAACTTCAACCAAAGAAAAACCAAGGAAGCGGGAAGATTCATCTAAAGCTCGGCAAGGTAGTTTGAGAACAAACAAGGGTCGGAAAACGTCAGGTGACACGGAACAGAAAAAAACGCGGAAACGTGAAAATAGTTTTACGGAAGAAATTAACACTTCTCAAAATAATAAAACCAAAGAGAGACTTAAGAAAGCCGAGAGCAAGGATAGTATATCAAAAGCAAGGAAAGAAGGAGCTCCAAAGGAGGGGCCAGATAATCATGCAAAAATTCCTGTGCCGACAATTACAGCAAACAAATTGAATTATGAATCAAATTTTGATGAAAAATATTTCTCAGAGGAACTTGGGTTAAATAATCAAACCCAACAAGGTCAAAGCAACTCAGAGAATCGCTATAGTGAAGAAAAAAAGCTCAAGAAGACACTGGAAACAGTGGGACTTCACCTAGTTGAAACTAGGAAAGAAGATATTAGCAACGGTGAACAAGAAGAGCAAAAACTTGGCAGAAAGATCAAAAGGAATGAGTCCGATCAACTTTGTAAAGACTCTGAGCCCCTAACAATGGTTGAAACAAAAAAATGAATACCCACAGAAAAACGAAGCCCTGTAGACACTTAAATGACCAAAAAAAATAATTTGCCCCTTCGTGATAGTTGTGATCGAAAACTAACCGATTTGCGTATCTCGTTGATTGATCAATGTAACTTTCGATGCAGCTACTGCATGCCGAAAGAAATTTTTGGAAAAGATTATCAGTTTCTTCCGAAAAAAGAGTTGCTTTCATTCGAGGAAATAAAATTTCTGTCCAATGCTTTTGTCAACTTAGGGGTTGAAAAGTTAAGACTCACTGGTGGAGAGCCTTTATTGAGAAAAAACATACCAGAATTGATTTATGATTTAAAAAAATTAAAAACATTTAGAGGTGACAACGTTGAAGTTACCCTAACAACGAATGGTTTTTTATTGCAACAGTTTACATCTAGTCTAAAAAAATCTGGTTTAGATAGAGTAACAATAAGCCTGGATGCACTTGACGAAAATATTTTTCAAGAAATGATAGGCGGAAAATACTCTCCAAAAATTGTACTTTCAGGTATTAATGCGGCTATCAATGAAGGGCTGTCAGTAAAAGTTAACATGGTGGTTAAAAAAGGAGTTAATCATAATCAAATAATACCAATGGCGGACTATTTTAGAACAAGAAATATCCAACTGAGGTTCATCGAATTTATGGATGTGGGAAATTCAAATCAATGGGATGCAAAGCATGTTTTACCAAGTGAAGAAGTTGTTAAGTTACTGAACAGAAAGTTTGGTGTCAGTAAAGTAGGAAGAAAGACAGCTAGTGAAGTGGCGGAAGTTTGGAATTACAGTGGGGGCGGAACCTTTGGGACCATTTCGTCGGTAAGCAAACCATTTTGTAAGAATTGCTCCAGGGCACGATTAAGCTCTGACGGCTTGCTTTATACCTGCTTATTTTCCTCTGTCGGTTACGATCTAAAAAAATATATTCGCGAGGCGAACTTTGCGCAATCTGACGAGGAACTAGCAGGCAATAAAAGGGTGCTTGTCGAAAAACTTATTCAACGAGTATGGGATAGTAGGAAGGACCGCTATTCGGAACAACGGTTAACCTATAAACCGAAGATTAGTGAGCGAAAAATTGAAATGAGTTATATAGGAGGGTAGGTCTTTAGTCTTTTCTATTTTTGTCATTTAGCGGGGTGGGTAAAGAAGCGAAATAACGAGCTAATCCGGCCATTTCTTCCTTACTAAGTGTTGCAGCGATGCCACCCATTACTGCATTTTTTCTAGCACCCGATTTGTAATCAATTAGTGCCTGATTTAAATAATCTGAGTACTGCCCGGCAATTATAGGATAAGAGGGAAGCACCCCGTTAACCCCATCCTTGCCATGGCACGCAGCACAAACCTGGTTAGCTTTTTCTTCAGCTTCTTTAATGGTCAGCGCATTTCCAATAGCGGAGCTGAATAAAAAAAACACAAAATACAAATTTTATTAATATATTCTTTTCCATTACTTGTCCCAACCTCAATTTAAACTAGCATAGTAAGCGGCAATGTCTGCAATATCCTGATCTGTCATTGAACCAGCCACAGCTTTCATGCTCGGGTGGCTTCTTTGACCTGATCGGTAAGCTTTTAGAGCCGAAACCAAATAATCAACTTTTTGCCCAGCGATCCGCGGAACCCTGTAAGTTTTCGGAAAGGCTGTTTTATAATTTGGAATGCCATGGCAACCTACACACATGGACACCTTATTTGCACCCGCTTCAATATCACCAGCGGCAATTGCGGAGCTCGCCCCGAAACAGATCCAAAGCCCCAAAAAACCTAAAGTAAAATGTTTCAAATTGTCATTCCAGAAAGTACCCATTTTTTGTCCCCGAAATCGATGGTCACCGCCACATAAAAATACAGTTTACCACTTTCAGACAGACTTTTTGCTTAATCCATCTAAGAGAAAACCATTAAGTCTTTTCACAAAAAGTGAGGGATCTTGAAGTTGACCTCCTTCAGCAAGCAATGCCTGGTCAAACAGTACTAATATCAAATCACTGAACTTATCAGTAATTCCATCAGAAACACTCGAACCATCTGCTCCCACTATGTTTCCCCCTCCCCGTTCACTTTCGTTAAATAATTGTTCTACTAGCGGATGATTAGGGTTAATTTCTAAAATGGGCTTGCGCTCAGGAATACTCTGTCCAGCAGATTTTAAAAGACGTTCTAAATGTCCACTGACATCATGCTCATCGGATATTAAACAACATGCAGAGTCTGTCAATCTACTACTTAATCGAACTTCTTTTACTGAACTTCCTAGAACCTCAGTTGCCTTTTCGATAACCGCTTTGAATTTATCAGAATTATCCACATTTTCGGACTCTGAGTCTTTCGTTTCCTTGGATTCAATTTTATCTAAATCTAAAGCTCCCTTCGTAATTGACTGAATACCTTTCCCTTCATATTCATTAAGGAAATTTAATACCCATTCATCGACTCTATCAGTCAACAGTAATACTTCGATATCTTTTTTCTTAAATATTTCAAGGTGTGGGCTAGACAAGACAGCCTGAGTAGATTCCCCGGTGATTACATAAATCTTTTCCTGCCCTTGTTTCATCCTAGCGATGTAATCATCAAGTGAAACCAGGTCGTTTTCCCCGTTTTGAGTCGAGCTCTTAAAACGCGCAAGTTTGGCTAACTTTTCCTTGTTGGAGAAATCTTCACCGAAACCTTCCTTCAAACATTGTCCGAATTCCTTCCAAAATTCTAAAAATTTATCAGGAGACTTTTCTGAGAGGTCCGTTATCATATTCAAGACTCTTTTCGTACAGCCGTCGCGAATTGATTTGATATCACGACTTTCCTGTAAAATTTCGCGTGAAATGTTTAGTGGTAGGTCACTCGAATCTACAACGCCTTTGACAAACCTCAAGTAATTGGGTAATAACTGCTCCGCATCATCCATAATAAAAACGCGTTTAACATACAACTTCAGCCCGTGTTTTTGTTGCCTGTCATACAAATCAAAAGGGGCTTTCTTAGGAATGAAAAGCAGTTGGATATATTCAGATCTTCCCTCTACACGGTTATGGCTAAAGGCTAATGGGTCATCAGTCGCGTTTGATAATGTTTTGAAAAAATCATGATATTGAGTCTCGGTGATATCCTTTTTTTGCCTTGTCCACAAAGCCGACGCTTTATTCACCTGTTCCCAAGTTTCTAGTTCCTTGTAAGCAGATTTTTTTTCGTCCCACTGCTGCTTTTTCATTTTTATAGGTATTGCAATATGGTCTGAATATTTCGAAATTATCTCACTCAACTTCCAATGAGAAAGTAAGTCATCATGAGATTTTTCACCGTCAATATCCGTTGCACTTCTAAAATGCAAAGTAACTTCTGTCCCCCTACTCTCCTTTTTTGCAGCCTGTATACTGAACCCAGTTTGACCATCAGACTCCCATAAAACAGCCTCGTCAGGAGACAACCCCGCCCTTCTGGTGAGAACTACTACCTTCTCCGCGACTATAAAAGCTGAGTAAAAACCCACTCCAAATTGCCCAATTAAAGCAGAGTCCTTTGCGCTATCTCCCGACAATTTGCTGAAAAATTCTTTCGTGCCTGATTTCGCAATAGTCCCCAGATTTGCAACAACTTCCTCCTTTGACATGCCCACACCCGAGTCACTTATCTTAAGTGTTCGCTCTTTTTCATTGAATGTGATCTCAATATTAAAATCCGAACTTCCCTCGTAAAGTGAATCATCTGCTAAGGCTTCAACTCTCAATTTATCGCACGCATCCGATGCGTTTGATATTAACTCCCTAAGGAAAATTTCTCTGTTACTGTAAAGTGAGTGAATCATGAGATTCAAAAGTTGACTCACTTCGGTCTGAAATTCTAAATTTTCTTTTGACATAGTTAACCTCTTTACCAACTTATTTGCTTAGTTTGGGGCATTCTAAAGAAAAACAAGAACCTATTTCATACTTTCTATCGTCAATCTCGAATTTACTTTTCTTCCTTTTTGTGACCTTTTGCCGATAAAATCAAGAAGTTTGTTACGACTCAACTTAAAGACCTTACTCTGTCCTTGTTTTGTTAATGCTCTAAACTCTAGACCAGTCTCTCCAACGAGGCAAGCCGATCTTATTTGATCTCCTGGTCTTAAGCCAATTAATTTAACACCTCTTCCTCCAGCGAACAATTCTTTAACGCTATTAGTTCCAATTACTATTAGGTAACCTAGATTTGTGAGTAGCGCTAGGGCCGATTCTTCCTTTTGAACACGTATGATTGTCATTGGTTTGTCGCCATCTTCGAGTTTTAAAAAAGCTTTTCCAACCCTCGTTTTTGTTAAAACTTTGTCCATTTTAGTGGTTAGTCCCTTTCCACACTGTGTGACAACAATGAATTTATCGTTTTCCTTCCCAACAAAAAACGTATGAAACGACTCATTCGGAGTTGGTTCAACTAGGGAACTAAATGGTAGGCCAGAAACCCTGGCTTCAGATAGCTCCAGCAAAGCTCGACAATAAACCCTCCCACTTGTAGAAAAAGAGATTAGATAATCTAGATTGGTACATTCGAATAAGAGATTGTATTGATCCCCTGTTTTAAACTGGATTTTAGAGATTTTGACATCATGACCGTTTTTAATTGTAATCCAGCCATTGTAAGAAATTATTACTGTAATTTTTTCCTCAGAAACTTCTGCTTCAAACGTTACTTTCGCAGATTCTTTTAGCAAAGTCCGCCTATCATCACCATATAATTTTTTTAATGACAAGATCTCCTTTTTTGTCTGTTCTTCGAGACTTTTTTTACTTTTTAAAATCTTTAAATATGTAGTCTCTTCTTCCTTTTTTGTAGCAATCTCAGCCTTTATATTTATCAACTCAATTTTTGCTAATTGCCGCAACCTCATCTCAAGGATATCTTGTACTTGCTCCTGATCTAATGCAAACCGCTTAATGAGTGTTGTTTTTGGATTGTCAGACTCTTGAATGATTTTGATTACTTCTGCTATCGCCTCTAAAATCTTAATACGACCATGTAAAATATGGAGGCGCTTTTGAACTATCTTTAATTTAAAAGCGAATTTTGCCTTCACAATTTTTACTCTAAATTCTAACCATTGGAATAAAATCTCTCTTAAGGAAAGCTGCTTTGGTTTATTTTCTAAATCAAGTAACACCAGATTGACAGAAGAAGATGACTGCAAGGAAGTTTTACTCAATAAAAGTTGAATGAACTCTTCTTTACTTATTCTCGAACTTTTTGGCTCGAACACTAACCTGACATTTGCATTTTTATCAGATTCATCCCTAACGGATTGAAGATAACTCACCATCATTGTTTTTTGTTTATTTTGTTCACTTGTTAATGATTTTTTATTCGCTTTTATTTTTGGATTTGTTAGCTCGTCAATTTCTTCCAAAACCTTCTGCACCGATACTCCGTGAGGTAAGTGTGTAAATACAAGCCGCCACTGACTCCTAGCTAGTTCTTCAACAAACCATCTACCCTGCGTTATGAATGTTCCTTTCCCGGTGAGATAAATTTCTTCAAGCTCAGATCTTGAATTAATTACTTGTCCCCCACCTGGAAAATCAGGTCCTGGAATAATATTTAAAATTTCATTATTAGAAATTTTTCTATTATCTAATATCGCGACTAGTCCATCTGCAATTTCGCCTACATTATGAGAAGGGACTTCCGTTGATAAGCCCACCGCAATCCCCGAAGCGCCGTTAATCAAACAGAGGGGGAGTCTTGCAGGCAATTCTTGAGGTTCTTCATATGAACCATCATAATTTGGAAGGAACGAAACAGTGTCAGATCCAATTTCATCCAACAATACGTTAGCAAAAGCTGTAAGCCTTGCCTCCGTATATCTCATCGCCGCTGCGCCATCGCCATCTCTCGAACCAAAATTTCCTTGTCCATCTATCAGGGGATAGCGCATTACAAAATCTTGCGACATTCTAACCATTGCATCATAAGCAGATTGATCTCCATGAGGATGAAATTTTCCAAGTACGTCCCCTACAACCCTCGCAGACTTAACAGGTTTGGCATCAGAACTGAGAGACATTTCCACCATAGAGTAAAGCAGTCGCCGTTGTACGGGTTTTAAACCATCCGACAATTTAGGTATTGCTCTACCATGCACTACTGATAATGCGTAATCCAGGTAAGCCTTCTCTGCAAAATTTGAAAGGGAAACATCATGAAATTTTGCAACACTCGCTGTACTTAAGTTAAGAGTTAAGTTATTTTTTTCTTTGTTAGGCATATTTATTTAGACATCTATCGAAGCGTTGTTACCTTTTTCTTGCATCCATTTTTTTCTAGCTAGAGATTCCGTCTTAGACATAAGCAAATTAATTTTTTTCTCTGTTGAACTTTTTCGATCATTATTGATAGTTACTCGTAACAGCCTTCTATTTATCGGGTCCAAGGTCGTTTCCCACAATTGCTGAGCACTCATTTCTCCCAAACCTTTAAATCGAGAAAAACTAAGTGCTTCTTTTGGAACTCGTTTTTGGTCAAATTTTTTGAATTTTATCTGCAATTCAGTTTCATCACGCACATAGACCTTTTCCCCAAATTCTTTTCTATATTTTCCCTTAATATCAATCCGATACAAAGGTGGTTGAGCAACAAAAAGACGGCCATTTTTTACAAGTCCAGGAAAGTGTTTTAGAAAGAGGGTAATTAACAGTACTTGTATGTGGGATCCATCTACATCAGCGTCTGCTAAAATACAGACTTTTCCATACCTAAGATCACCTTCATCATAATCTTCATGTTTTTGGTGGGGGGGAATCCCTAAAGCTATCGAAATATTGCAGATCTCTCGATTTGAAAGCAATTTAACTTTATCCAATTCCCAACTGTTTAGAATTTTCCCCCTCAATGGGAGAATAGCCTGAAAGTTTTTGTTACGCCCCATTTTTGCTGAGCCTCCGGCTGAATCACCTTCTACTAAAAACAGTTCATTTTCATCCAACCTTTTCGACTCGCAATCAGTTAGCTTTCCGGGAAGGATTGCAATAGTTGAAACTTTCCTTCTTTCATTTAACTTTTGATTTTTCTGTCTGTTTTGTGCGTTGGCTAAAACTAATTCTGCAATTTTCCGTCCATGGTTAACGTTGTTATGCAACCAAATTTCAAATGCGTCTTTACTAAATGATGATATTAATTTATGCGTTTCCCGATTTGACAATCTTTCCTTAGTTTGTCCCTGAAATTGTGGATCAAAGACCTTACAGGACAGAAAAAAGCTTGCCCTCTGAAAAACATCATCCGATGAAAGCTTAACTCCCTTAATCGCCATGCCTTGTTTTTCTATAAATCCTTTCACAGCTGCGAAAATCCCTTCTTTAAATCCAGAGACATGAGTACCAGAGCCCGTTGTGGGAATTAAATTGACAAAGGCCTCTTGAGTATTTTGCCCTGTCTCTGTGAATGCCAAAAGTGCTTCAAATCCCTCACCAATATGAAAGCTTGATTTTGCTTCGACATATTTCTCACACTGCCAAACCGGCACAACCAGGAGATCCTTACTTATAATTGAGGAAAAGTATTCTTCAGGTCCATTATTAAAACACCATGACGATTTTAGTTTTCGTTTTTCATCGAGTAAACTAATAACGACGCCCGGAAGCAATATTGCTTTTGTGAGGAGTGACTTTTCTAATTGCGCTAAAGATATATTTAGTTCATCAAAATATTTAGCGTTTGGCCAAACTCTTATTTTTGTACCAACCTGCTTTGTTCTTTTAATTTTTTTTAAGGATTCAACAACACTACCATTCTCAAAAACAACTTTCCATTGGTAACCGCCACGAAAAACGTTTGCTTCTAACTTATTCGATAAAGCATTCGTTACCGAAACCCCAACACCATGAAGACCACCTGAAAAATTATAACTACTATTGTTATCTTTATTAAATTTGCCTCCAGCGTGCAGACGAGTAAATACAAGCTCTAAAGTAGAGATTTTCTCCTCTGGATGCGTCCCAACAGGAATTCCTCTACCGTTATCAGTAACAGAAAAACTCTTGTCATCATGGCATTCTATGGAAATCTCCGTAGCATATCCTCCTATTGCTTCGTCCGCGCTATTATCAATAACCTCCTGTAAGATATGTAACGGATTCTCGGTTTTTGTATACATGCCAGGCCTTTGTTTGACAGGCTCCAAACCTTTTAGAACTGAAATTGAAGATTCATCATACCGTTTTGCTCTTGCCATCTACTTAGACATCCCCTCATAATTCTTAACCACAGTTAAATGATACAAAATATAGTAATCAGATTTGTTTTTATTAAAAAAAACCATTCTATTGTGCTTGCTTTAAAAAAATTACTCCATCTGAATCAGCGACACAAAAAAGACCAGGCTTTATTGAACAATTATCAATTTTAATGTTTTTGTTTACCGAGCCCACGTTAGCTTTGTTACTTTTGACCGGTGAAGTCCCAACAGCCCAGATACCTATATCTGTATCCATTAGCTCAACAGAATCACGAACGCACCCAAAAATAATTGCCCCTTGCCACCGGTTTTCTTTAGCCAAAACTGCCAAATTTCCTCCCATCAAAGCGCATCTTCGGCTTCCGCCGCCATCCACAACTAAGATCCGATTTTCCCCGTCCTCTTCAAGAGTTTTTCTAACGAAAGAGTTGTCCTCAAATGCCTTTACGGTAACTACCTGACCAGAAATATGCTTTCTGCTCCCATACATATTCATAGGCATCGACAAAACTTGAACAGACCCGTCATCTATTTCATCCTCATTTTCATCGCAAATATCAGCAGTTAGTTTCACTTATTTCATCCCCATTAAAAATTTTTATTAAATAGAGGGTACAATAATCTGCTATGAATTTAAATCTTTGGGGACGATTAGTCTACACTTTAATTGCGAAAAGATTCAGAAAAAAAATCGAATTTATGGATACATGCATAACTCCATTCCGAGTCTTACCGAGCGATTTAGATCTCAACTTTCACATGAATAACGCTCGTTATTTTGCATGGATGGATATTGGACGGCTTGATTTGCTGAATCGTAGTGGGATGTTTTCAGTCATGAAACAAAACAATTGGTTTCCAGTAGTTGCCGATGAAAAAATAAGCTTTGGAAAATCGCTTGATTTATTTGATACTGTACTTTTAGAAACAAAGCTTCATGGATGGGATGCTAAAAATTTTTATATTCAACAACAATTTAAGAAAAAGGGTGAGATATATGCCGGGGCTATGGTGAAAGCGCGAATCTTGTCAAAACAAAAGGGCCCCTTAGAAACGAGTGAAATTCTCGAAACACTTTATGATTCCAATGAAAAACTTAATACATATCCATGGCTTACAGAATGGAAAAACTCGAGGCTTTCTCTATTAGGAAGAAATAAAAGAAAATAAAGTCTTGTTCTAATCGTTGAATAATTTAATTTTGCCCAGCAAAGGCAGTCTCATCACCTAAGGTAGGAGGCTCGAAGTATTTAATAAATGTAGCTCGATAAAATCCACCCTTAATCATCAAAATTGAATTTGCTCCTCTATCACACAACTCTGGGCCGAAAAATTTAAAATCATAAGGTGGTCTAGGCATGTAGCCTGATACGTAAACAACAGCAAGAGGTACATTATTTTGTGAAACTATCAGCTTATCAGAATCAACGCCTTCAAATTTAACACCGTTGTTTGGTACGCATGTAATAGGAATACCATCTTGAGCAGACACATTATTAATTAAATAAGAGACTATAAAAAGAATAGCTATTCCTGCAATAGTTGGTCCAAAAAAGAGCTTCTGAAAAACGTTTGTCACAATTACCTCCTCTAAGAAGGAATCGTCACGAACCCGGAAACTTTTACTGTAGCTTTAAAAAATTTTCAATAATTTTCCCTCTTTCCCTTTTTTTAATTTTGATCAGCTTTCCTACTTCCTCATAAAACCTAATCCAATCAGAGTTGTTTTTTTTATAAACGTTTTTAAAGAAAGGTTTGTACTTATCATAGAGAGAAAAAGCTGCTAACCATGCCGAATTTATCTGTAAAACCCAGTTGGTGTAGTCTTCAGTGACATCTATCCCGTCTTCCAATTTTATAAGCCTGGCTCTCAGTTTTAGAAATATTTTTTCTTTAGCTAATTCCGTTTCATTTTTTTTTAGATTCTGGCTATACAAAATCTCTAAATTTTCTCTAGACGACCTCAAAAGTTCTTCAACTTCATCTCGCTTCCTTTTCTTATTTTCATAAACAATAAGGTCGCT
>CACIGF010000003.1 GCA_902586195.1 uncultured beta proteobacterium
TTTTAAGAAACTAATGGCTATAAATCTTTCAAATATTTCTTTTTATTACAAAAAACATCATGCTCGAATTTTAAAGATACCGGATTGGAAACTTGTATCTGAGTCGAAAATATTTATCCAGGGAGCATCCGGTACAGGCAAAACAACATTTTTGAATATCTTGTGTGGTTTAATTAGTCCCCAAAAAGGAAAGGTAGAGCTCTTTGGAACGCAAATCAACCGACTAAACTCTGCACAACGTGATTCTTTTAGAGCCAATAACATTGGGTACGTATTTCAACAATTTAATTTAATTCCTTACCTATCTGCTTTGGAAAATATTACATTAGCCAGTCACTTTTCGAATAACCAAAATAATTTAAAAAAAGAAAAAGCTCTTGATTTACTCTCAAGATTGAATGTTGACAGAAAAGACTGGCACTTAGAAGCTCGCAACTTAAGTGTTGGACAACAGCAAAGAGTAGCAATAGCGCGATCCCTAATTAATAACCCAAATTTATTAATTACAGACGAACCTACGTCCGCTCTAGACATAAAAAATCGCGAAAACTTCATGAATTTACTGATGGATGTTGTAGATGAAAATCATATTACTTTGGTGTGCGTAGGTCATGATCCCGCACTTGCAAAATTCTTCAATGTAGTAGAAGAATTTTCTAATATTAATAAATTGGTTATTGAGAAATAATGTTTCTAAAAATTGTATTAAAAAGCTTACAGGATAGAAAAGGTTCGGTGCTATTGACACTTATGGCTATGACAATCAGTATTTTTGTCATACTAGGTGTGGAACATATTCGCCAACAGACAAAAAAAAGTTTTGAAAGTACTCTTTCGGATACAGATTTAATTATTGGCTCAAGATCCGGAAGCCTGAATTTACTCTTATATTCTGTGTTTAGAATAGGAAGCCCCACGAATAATATTAATTGGAACTCGTTTAAAACAATTTCAAGGGATTCTAAAGTGGAGTGGGCTATCCCTTTGTCGCTGGGAGATTCACATAAAGGATTTCCTGTTCTAGGTACAAATTCTGACTATTTTAAATATTTCCGATATGGACAGAAAAAAAGGCTCGAATTTAAAGCCGGAAAATCTTTTGAACAAATTTTTGATGTAGTGATTGGTTCAGAGATAGCAAAACAACTGAAATATAATATTGGGGACAAAATTATTCTTTCCCATGGAATACAGAAACAAAGTTTGCAACAACACGATGAATATCCATTTCAAATTGTAGGAATTCTAAAAACTACTGGTACACCTGTGGACCGAACCGTACACATACGATTGGAGGGAATGGAAATTATACATATTGGATGGCAAAACGGAGTGCAAGTTTTCAAAAATAAGATACCGAAAGAACAGTTTCTAAATTCTGGGGTAGAACCAAAGTCTATTACAGCCATCCTTGTCGGATTAAAATCAAAATTAGCTACTTTTTCTTTTCAAAGAACAATTAATAATTTTGCGGATGAACCATTACTGGCAATCCTACCTGGCGTAGCTTTATCGGAGCTTTGGCAAATGATGAGTTTATTAGAAAAAAGTTTGTTGCTTGTTGCTAGCCTAGTGTTTGTTTCAGCTTGCTTTGGAGTTAGCGCAGTTTTACTCAACTCAATACGAGAAAGAAAAGAAGAAATCAGATTGTTACGGATAATAGGTGCATCGCCACCTTTTATTTTTGCATTGATTGAGACAGAAACTTTGGTTATAACTCTAACAGCTACTGTACTTGCAACAATTTTATTGACAGCAACTCTTATTGGCGCGGAAGGGTATATTGTTGGCAATTACGGGATACAAATCTCGCAATTCATGGAATTGAAATCGTATTTATGGGTGGTGGCGATTCTGTTGTCGCTGACGCTAATCGCAGGTCTAGTCCCTGGCTGGGCAGCTTATCAAGAAGGTATATATTAGATAGATAAATGGGGTGTGATATCTTTTTTTTTGAAAATCGATGGAAATGAAGGGAAGGAAAAGTAACCTTCCCCACAAACCGTTTTACTATGCCTCTTTATCTAACTTTTCTTGCTTGATTTTGTCAGTAGAGACGTCCGCTCCGCCGTTGCCCCAGCAGTCAGAACCTCCAGCAAATACAGAAGTACCGAATAATGACAAACAAAGTACTGCGAAAATGCTTGATAATTTTTTCATGATAAAAATCCTCCTAAAAAAGGTCTGATTGCTTTCACGTTTAAAAGTTCATAATCTTTTCTCCACAGCTCAACGGAATCTTATAAATTTAGGATAGATTCAACACAAGTAGCTGTAAAATAAAAGAATATTTTTCCATGCACTCACTGAGTGCATGGAAAAAATTTCCTTTCAAGTTAAAACGGCATCCAAATCCCGTCTTCTATCTGAGGTGCAGATAGAAATTTTTACCCTAAAAAAATTTCTTATAACTCGATAAATAATTCTTTTTCTTGATTAAAGTACCTTATCGTACCGTCACCGATCTCGTATACCCAGCCGTGAATTTCGATATCACCCTTAGCGAGACGTTTGGATATTTCAGGATACTGCTCAAGGCGTCTTATTTGCAGGAACACGTTTTCTTGAGTCACGCTATTCAATTCATCCGACATTAAATCGCCTTCTCTGGACTCAACAAGTGCAACCGCTTCAGAGCAATAATTTAACCAACTCTTAACTTTTGGCAGAGCAGTTAAACCTGAAGTATTTAAAGCTCCTTTCATCGCCCCACAATTAGAATGACCACAAACAATAATATGTTTTACACCCAATGCAACTACTGCAAATTCTATCGAGGCAACGATACCATCAGATTCTACAGTGTGTGGAGGAACGATATTTCCTGCGTTTCTAATCACAAACAGGTCTCCAGGTTCTGTTTGTGTAATTAAGTTTGGGTCTATCCTAGAATCGGAACAGGTGATGAATAAAACCTCTGGGCTCTGACTATTTGATAGCTTCGCAAATAAATCTTTTCTTTCCTTGAAACCCGATTCTTTGAATTGCAAATATCCATTGATAATCTTTTCCATCTAACAACCTTAATAAATTTTATTGCTCTAGTCTTTTCCAAGTATCAATTATCGTATCAGGATTTAGAGACAATGAAGAAATTCCTTTATCCATCAACCAGTGAGCAAAATCAGGATCATCTGATGGACCCTGACCACAAATACCAACGTATTTATTTTCCGACAAGCATGCCTCGATAGCTTGAGTAATGAGCCTTTTAACGGAAAGGTCACTTTCTTTAAAATCTGCCGCTAATATTTCATCACCGGAGTCTCTGTCCAATCCTAGACTGAGTTGCGTTAAATCATTAGAACCAATGGAAAACCCATCAAAATATTCTAGGAATTCATAGGCCAAAATTGCATTAGATGGAACTTCACACATCATGATAATACGCAGACCATTTTCCCCTCTTTTTAACCCCTGTGTCTTCAAAAGAGAAATAACTTTTTCAGCCTGTGAAAGGGTTCTTACAAAAGGAACCATTACCTCGACATTCTCAAGCCCCATTTCGTTTCGAACAAACCTTAAGGCTTCGCATTCCATCGAAAATGCATCATGAAATTGCCTGGATAAGTATCTCGAAACTCCTCTAAACCCAAGCATGGGATTTTCCTCATCCGGCTCATATTCAACCCCTCCTATCAGTTTTTTATATTCATTTGACTTGAAGTCCGATAAACGGACGATAACAGGCTTAGGGTAAAAAGCAGCAGCTATTGTGGATATTCCTTCGATGAGCTTGCCAGTGTAAAATTTATTCGGGGATTTATAGCCAATAATTTTCTTTTCAATTTCAGTTTTAAGGTTCTTTGAAACATTTGGGTAGTCTAAAATCGCTTGAGGGTGTATGCCAACGTTATTATTTATAATGAACTCTAGTCGAGCAAGACCAATGCCATCATTAGGTATTTGAGAGTATTCGAATGCTAACTGAGGATTACCAAGATTCATCATGATCTTTAATGGTAATTTTTTCAAAGCTCCGACCTCAATGTTTGTAACTTCCGTATCTAATACGCCCTGATAAACGTATCCTTCATCACCCTCTGCACAAGAGACAGTTACGACGGTTCCATTTTGAAGAACTTTCGTTGCATCTCCACAACCAACTACAGCAGGCACACCGAGTTCCCGAGCAATAATCGCTGCGTGGCAAGTTCTCCCTCCACGATTTGTAACGATTGCCGAAGCCCTTTTCATGACAGATTCCCAATTGGGATCTGTCATATCTGTAACTAATACATCTCCCATTTCTAGCTTGTCTATCTCTGAGATATCGTGCAACATTTTCACAGGACCACTGCCAACTTTCTGACCGATAGCTCTTCCAGTTGAAAGAATCTTCCGAGCATTAGCGTCCACTTTTATTTTGTAACGTTGTCGTTTCTTAACTGAGCTTGAACTTTTAACCGTCTCTGGTCTAGCCTGAAGTATGTATATCTTTCCATCTACACCATCTTTACCCCATTCTATATCCATGGGACGACCATAATGTCTTTCAATAATCAAAGAATACTGGGCTAACTCAATAGCCTCTTGATCTGTTATGGAAAACATATTTCTTATTTCTGTTGGAACTTCGATTGTTTCCACTCCATTGTTTTTACATGAGTCTGCAAATCTCATTTGAATTAATTTCGAACCCAAAGCTTTTTTCAAAATAGGATACTTATCGTTTGATACACTATTTTTGAATAAGTAAAATTCATCAGGATTAACTGAACCCTGAACTACAGTTTCTCCGAGACCATAACTCGATGTTATAAAAACGACTTCCCTAAAACCAGATTCAGTATCTAGGGTAAACATCACTCCAGAAGCAGCTTTATCAGACCGTACCATTTTTTGTACACCCGCAGAAATTGCAACATCTGAATGGGAAAAATTCTGATGTACTCGATATGAGATGGCCCTGTCATTGTAGAGGGAAGCGAAAACGAAACGGATGCTATTCAGAATATTTTCTATTCCAGAAACATTCAAAAAAGTCTCCTGTTGGCCTGCAAATGATGCTTGAGGTAAGTCTTCCGCAGTTGCCGAAGACCTGACAGCAAAAGATGCACCTTGTTTCTCACCTAAGAGAGTGAAAGCATCTCGAATCTCTTTTTCGAATTCCACCTGAAAACTAGCTTTGTTGATCCAGTCTCTTATTTCTGCTCCAGTAGCGGTAAGCTTTGGTATATTTTCCACGTCTAGATTTTTTAACTTTTGGTCAATTTTTCCTACCAAATCGTTATAAATCAAAAATTCATTAAAGGCTTTCGCAGTAGTAGCGAATCCATTAGGAACCCGAATTCCGCTAGCATGCAAATTCGAAATCATCTCTCCTAGTGAGGCATTTTTACCACCTACCATATCAATATCTTTAATTCCTAAATTGGAAAAAGGAATTACGTAATTAGGATCTAATACTACTTTGCTCACTTTAGCTCTTTACTTAAATATAATGGATCTCACAAATAATCAGTGCAAGAAACTACGAAGTTACACTATCATCATAATTGACCTTAATTATAAAAGATTATATGCAAATACCGCGAGAAGTATTTATTATTTCTGACGGAACGGGGCTCACAGCAGAAATGTTTGGTCAATCCATACTAGCCCAATTTAGTACACCGTTTCGACTGATAAGAAAACCATTTGTTGACTCAGTTGAGAAAGCAGCGCAGGTAGCCAAAGATATCGACGATCGTTCCGAAATTACAGGCGTGCAACCCATAGTATTTACAACCCTAGTAAAGCCAGAAATTAGTGATGAAATATGTAAAGCCAATTGTTTTGTTATCAACATTTTTGAAACATTCATAACTCAACTTGAAGAAGCACTCAATTTGAAATCTCATCATCTAATAAACCGATTACACCACAATGCAGATACTCAGTCATACAGAGAAAGGATACAGTCTATAAACTATTCATTAATTCATGATGATGGGCAATCGAAGGAAAGTTTAAATGACGCAGAAATAATACTGGTAGGTGTATCTCGCAGTGGAAAAACTCCAACCTGCTTATATCTCGCCGTTCAATTCGGTGTAAAGGCTGCAAATTACCCTATAACTCCGGATGATCTGGAAAAAGAAAATCTACCAGAGGATCTACTCAGTTTAAAAGACAAACTATTTGGCCTGACAATTGAACCGACGCGATTGTCAGAGATACGATATGAACGCTTCCCAAACAGCAAATATGCGACTATGGAGAACTGTAAATACGAAGTTAAGGCAGCAGAGATTCTAATGCAAAAATATAATATTCAATTTCTATCAACAACGAATAAATCAATAGAAGAAATAGCTTCATCACTTTTACAAAAAATAAATCCTGAAACCATTACATCGACTACCTGTTAATGTAAAACTAACTAGTTGTTCCATGTTCAGGACCTAAATAAAAATTTGAGTCTAGGTTTGTCTCTTGAACATGCTTGATGAACTCTGAATCATACTCGCTCACCTTCTTTACCAAGAAGAAAATTGAGGTGGAAAGATTTGGGAATAATGTTGACAGAAGCCGCGCGTACCTTTTGGAAAAAGGATAGAATTGCGATCCGTAGAATCCTTGTATTTCACAAAAGTTCTTTCCAATAAATTCATAAAAAAGATAAATATCTCTCTTTGAAAAAATTCGAACGTGGGCAGAAACAGACTTATTACAAGTTGGATGAAATCCAAAATTTGCCAAAATACGGTTATGAAAAGCAAGGCCATTTGGCACACCAATAAAGAAGTAGCCTCCCGACTTTAAAACCCGGAAAACTTCATGATTGATCCAAAATAATTCTTTAATATGTTCAAGGACTTGATTAGCAATGACAAAATCTAATTCGCCATCAGCAAATGGTAGCTTATCTTTTTCGATATTTAATCGATGAGCTGCAATTTCAAAATTTGTTAATTTTTCAAAGTGGATATCTTTGTGGTCAATTGCTGATAATGATGCTTTAGGAAAATATTCACGCAGCAGGGTTAAGTCGTGTCCCTCCCCGGAGCCAATATCAAGAGCTCTTTCAATATGCAAATTGGCTATTACTTTCCTTAAAATATGCCTTCCATAAGTCTCCTCAAAACATACCGTTTTTAATCTACTTGTTGTAGCTATATTTCTATCGGGATCGAAGAAAAATTTTTTCATTTTTTGATACTTTAAAGGCAAGATTTCAAGAAACGAACAGTGTAAGCTGTCATTAATGATAAGCGAAAAAGATCAGTTTATATAGAATCAATGATTGAATTCGTTGCAACATCTCAACTTTACCGAATCCGTGAGAATATATAAACGCAAATTAAAACAATAAAAACCTATTCTTACCTTGCATTCAATTAGAAATTCTGAGAAATTAAGAATTATCTTTAATCTTATATACTTCAAATAATCATGCGATATATTAACCTAATTTTTCTTTTTTTTATTACCTCAAACGCATTAGCCGCAAGTTGGATTGAAGCGGGAGATACAATCTACGTAGACGTCAATAGTATTAAGAAAAATAAAGGACTTGTCTTCTATTCAAGCCTAGAAAATATGACTACGATGGGTTTAAACTCGGTAGTCGTCACAAACGAAGCTAATTGCACAGAACAAAAAATAACTGAGTTAACTATTTTGTATTATGGCCAACCCATGGGCCAAGGAGAACTTGTCGAAAAAAAAACTTTAAACAATGTAAAGTCTCTTGAGCCAAATACGAAAAAATACCATGCAATGAAGTTCGCTTGCGAAAAGGCGAAATGACCAAGTTTCTCCTGTTTCCGGTATTCGCATTCAGTATCACCAGTTATGCTACTAATTGGGTAAGAATTAGTGAAGATAACATTCAAACGCTTTACGTTGATACAGACAGGATTGTCAAACGAGAGAAAGAGGTAGTGTATTGGACTTTGATCAACTACAAGAATAACAACATTTCATCTGTAATTAAGTACAAAGCATTCTGCAACAAAAGAAAAAAAATACAACTTTATTTTTCTTACTATAACGAACCTATGGGAAAGGGTAGGATAGTAAGCTATGACAACTGGGAAAAAAGTTTTATCCCAAAATCAGGTTCTGCCAAACATAAGATGATGAAATTTGTTTGTCAACAAAAGATATAATCTAACCGCTTTATAAAAAGAAAGGATCTCGATTATTAAATACAAAAAATATGCTAATTACAAACTACTATTAATGGTTAATTGCCTGGGTCAATGAGGAAAGAAAATACCACTAATTAAAAATACAAACTTGCATTAAGGAGTTATTTTTTTTAACCCTCCCATGTATTCTTGTAGAACCTCAGGAATATCTACTGAACCATCCGAGTTTTGAAAATTTTCTAACACAGCTATTAAACACCTGCCAACTGCTAAGCCGGAACCATTTAGCGTATGTACAAAAAGATTTTTAGATTTCCCAGTTTCTACAGATTTATAACGAGCATTCATTCTTCTTGCCTGAAAATCGCCACAATTACTACACGAGGAAATTTCACGGTATGTATCTTGAGAGGGGATCCATACTTCAATATCGTAGGTTTTTTGTGCAGAAAAACCCATATCTCCAGTACAAAGTTGGATAATTCTATAGGGTAATTCTAGTTTCTTCAAAACCATTTCTGCATGAGAAAGCATTTCTTCCAGCGAAGCTTCTGAATCGCCAGGTTTAGTAATATGCACTAATTCGACTTTTTCAAATTGGTGTTGTCGCATTAGGCCACGAGTGTCTTTTCCATAAGAACCAGCTTCCGATCTAAAACAACAAGTCAGAGCCGCGAATTTTAGAGGCAACTCTTCTTCTGCCAATATTGTATTTGTAACAAGATTTGTGAGAGGAACTTCTGCAGTCGGAATTAAAAAAGCAGTTTGTTTCTCTTCTTTAGTACCACCTTTGAAAACACCAAAAAGATCTTCTTCGAATTTTGGTAACTGGCCTGTCCCATACATGGCCTCTCTGTTAACCACTACGGGAACAGAGTATTCCTTGTACCCGTTTTGACTAGTTTGAAGGTCTAACATAAAATTCCCCAATGCCCTATGCAACCTAGCAATTTTTCCGTAGCATATTGCAAATCTACTTCCAGAAATCTTACCGGCTGTATCAAAATCTAATCCATGTTTTTCCCCTATCTCAACATGATCTAATGGCTCAAAGTTAAATTTCGTAGGAGTACCTATCAACCGGAGAACTTTATTATCAGTTTCATCCTTTCCAACTAAAACATCATTGGCGGGAAGATTTGGAATCTGTGACAACCAACTATGAATGTCTCGGTGTAACACATTTAATTTTTCGGTTAGCGTATCTATTTTTTCTGGAATAGATGAGGCCTTTTGCATCAGGTCTTCAGCTGACAATCCTTTAGCTTTAAGCATTCCAATTTCTTTAGCAAGCTTATTTCGTTGAGCCTGCAAATCCTCTGTTTGTACTTGGATCGTTTTTCGCTCCTGGTCCATACTTAGGAATTCTCTAACCGCGATGGTAATATTTCTGCGTTTAAGCATCTCCTCTACATACATTGGATCTTTTCGCAGAAGATTCTGGTCAATCATAACCTTGTTCCTTTTTTTTTGCGTGTTTTCTTTTATCTTTTAGAACAAATAACTTTTCTTTGATCTGTATTTCTAATCCTCTATTACTCGGTTTATAAAAAACTGGGGAATCACCTGCTAATGATTCTGGGAAATATTCCTGTCTCTCCGAGAATCCATCCTCATGATCATGAGGATAATGATAATCTTTTCCAAAGGATTGAGTGTCATCAAAGCTTGTTACTGCATTTCTCAAATGGTTTGGTACCTCATAAGATGGTTCTTTTTTTGCGTAATCCCTTCCTTTTTTAAAAGCCTGATAGACAGAATTAGATTTCGGTGCAACAGCCAAATAAATAACCGCCTCTGCTAAAAATAGCTCTCCCTCCGGGCTTCCGACTCGTTCATATGCTTCCCATGCATCTAAAGCAATTCTTAAAGCTCTTGGATCCGCAAGTCCCACATCTTCGCAAGAAATCCGAAGAAGCCTCCTTCCGAGGTAGGATAGATCAATACCCCCATCGACCATCCTCGAAAACCAATAAATAGATGCATCAGGATCTGAACCTCTTATAGACTTATGCAACGCTGAGACCTGGGCATAAAACTCATCTCCAAATCTATCAAATTTTTTTAATGAAATCGTTGTTGACTTCATAACGTCTTCTCTGGTGATCGGATTTTTTAGGTTTCCATATTTCTGCAATATCGATTCCAAAATTATCAATAGTTTTCTTCCGTCCCCATCAGCCATCCTTATCAGAAGGTTTTTTACTCCATCATTAAGAGTTTTAGAGTCTAAATTCATAACCCTCTCTGCCCTACTCAAAATCGCAAATAGGGACTCAAAACTTAGGGGTTTAAAAACCAGAATTTGTACCCTTGATCGCAAAGCCTTGTTGATATTGAATCCTGGATTTTCGGTGGTTGCTCCGATAAGTGTGATTAATCCCGATTCAATATGCGGAAGCAAAACATCTTGTTGCGCTTTAGAATACCTATGAATCTCATCAAGAAACACTACAGTCTTTAATCCATCATCACTTTTTCTTTTCGCCTCTTCGAGTGAAGATCGTATGTCAGAGACGCCCGAATTTACACCCGATAATTCGATTAAACCATACCCGTAATCTTTTGCTAGTATTCGTGCAAAAGAAGTTTTTCCTGTCCCTGGAGGACCCCAAAGGATAATTGAAGGAAGATGATTTCCCTTTAATGAAAACCCAAGAAAACCATCATTAGATATAAATTGATTCTGATCAACAAATTCATCAAATGATTTTGGCCTTAGTACATCATAGAGTGGTCTATTGAATAAAATATCCGTGTTAATTTTCAATGTACTCTACACCTTCAGGAATTACGGGAATGAACTCAGAATCTTTTACAGGAAAATTAGTACTTACGTTAGAAAATCTAATCGTACTGCTTTTCCCGAAAATATCCGTAGTAATTAATCTTTCAATCTTAGCCTTATCAGTTAATCCAACCTCCAAAGCTGAACCTCCTTCCTTATCTCCAAATTTAGGAAGTGCAAGGACCCATTTTAAAGAATCCTTACTCGGCGCTTCGTATATTTCATATCTTTCTTTCAGGAAGTCCCTGGCCTCTGGGCCGCTAGCAAATAGTAAGCCTGCTGGCGTAGATGAGAAAGTACTATCGAGCTTCTTAACAATTACCTGTTCAAGATCAGGATCATAAACAAGGAATTGGTTTCCGCGCACTAATTGGAGTTGGTTATATGGTTCTTTAACCTGCCATTTAAGTCGATCGGGTCTCCTAAAAACAATTGAGCCTTTAAAAAGCACAGTCTTCCCACTATTAGAAATTTGTTCATGCTCAAAGTTAGCACGCATCGACTCAGTTTTTGTAAGTGCTTCAAAAAGTAAAGCTGATCCTGTTTTATTTAAATTCGAAAAACCATTGTTTTCCTTAGATTTTGTGAGCCCGCTAATCAACAAAATGACAAAAGAAAAACAGATAGACTTTACCAAAAGAGAAATTACGTTCACACCTATTTATCCTCTTGACTATCAATCAAAATTTGTCGACTGCCATTTGGTTGCATTTCGGAAACCACACCTTTCTTTTCCATAATTTCAAGCAAGCGAGCTGCCCTGTTATACCCAATTCTCAGATGCCTCTGAACAAATGAAATAGATGCCCTGCGATGCTTTAAAATCACTTTCACTGCTTCCTCATAAAGAGGTTCGTCTTCTATTAAATTTTTATCTTGATCAAAGGATCCACCGGAAAATTCATAATTCATATCAGAAGTCTTTTTAGTGACATTATTATCATAGTTGGGCGCAGACAGATTTTTAAGATAATTAACTACCGAACTAACCTCTTCATCAGATACAAAAGCCCCATGTACTCGAAAAGGTAAACCGGAGCCGGGAGTCAAAACCAACATATCGCCCTGGCCCAATAAGGACTCAGCGCCCATTTGATCTAAAATTGTCCTTGAATCAACTCTGCTACTAACCTGATAGGAAATACGCGCTGGAACATTTGCCTTGATTAAGCCAGTTATCACATCAACTGATGGGCGCTGGGTAGCTAAAACAAGATGAATCCCTGCTGCTCTTGCTTTTTGGGCTAATCGAGCAATGAGTGACTCCACTTTTTTACCTACGACCATCATCAGGTCTGCCAACTCATCAATAATAATTACTAGCTTCGGGATAGTTTTAAGGTATTTTTCCCCAGCGATATTAGCATTATTATCTCCAATAAACTGATCATCTTTCGTTAATTCTTCCCACAAAGGATTGAGTATTGGTTTGCCGATTCGCTTAGCTTCCATAACTTTTTTGTTGTAACTTCCTAAGCTACGAACTCCGATGTGGCTAAGTAGTTTATATCTTTTTTCCATTTCACCAACACACCACGCTAACGTCATGCTTGCCTGACTAACATCAGTCACAACAGGAGTTAAAAGATGAGGAATGTCCTCATACATTGAAAATTCCAACATTTTAGGGTCTATGAGAATAAACTTCACATTATTGGGTGTTGAGTTGTAAATCAGAGACAATAAAACGCTGTTTATCCCTACCGATTTTCCCGAACCTGTTGTGCCCGCAATGAGTAAATGCGGCATCCGCACTAAATCAAGTACTACGGGATTTCCTCCGATATCCTTACCAATTCCTAATGGCAATTCGAAACTACTCTCAGTGAATTTACTGGAACAAAGTATTTCCGAGAGGCGGACAGTTTCTCTTCTTGAATTCGGCAACTCCAAACCCATAAGATTTTTTCCCGGAATAGTCTCGACAACTCTTATGGAAAGTAACGAGAGAGATCTAGCTAAATCTTTGGCTAGAGCCACAATCTGCGAACCCTTAACTCCGACAGCCGGTTCTATCTCATAAAGGGTTACAACTGGTCCTGGTTGTGCGGATACCACCCTGACTTCCACACCGAAATCTGCTAATTTTTTTTCTATAAGTCGAGAAATATATGACAAGGTTTTTTCAGGCACCCTTAAAAAATCACCATCTGACTTTGATAGCAAGTTGAGGGGTGGAATGAGTTCATCCAAGTCTTCACTATTAAAAAGCTTTTTCTGCTCTGAAATAGCATAGGAACCTTTTTGTTCTTCGTTACGTATCTCGATAATTTTTTGATTAGATCGACTTTTTCTTTTTTCGAATTCTTCCCTTCTCGACAAACGATTCCTCAAAGCTACTAATCCCATGTAACTGTCTCTCATAGTGTCAGCCAACATTCTTAAGCTAAAAAAAGTCCTTTCAGTAACTTTTCCAACTCTTTCAAAAAAATCAAACCAACTGAATGAAAAAAAAAGTGATAACCCAGTAAAAAAAATCAAAATACTAACAACTGTCAAACCAAATGAACCAAAGGCATACTCTCCAATTCCGCCTAATTCGGAGCCTAGTGCTCCTCCTGCACCACTTATCAAACCCAACGAAACAAACTCTAATCTTTGAGCTTCCAAAACCGAACTTCCAACAACAATAAACAAATAGCCTAAAATTCGTAAAAAGAGTCCTGTTGCTTTCCCTCCTTCATTTACATCTGATCCTAAATTATCCGCTTCAGAGGCAGCCTCGCGCCTCAAATTTCTTCTAATTTTGATGTTATGTCTTAGTGAAGAAATAGATAGAAATCCGAAAAGTACCGGTATCCAATATGATGACATGCCAAAAATAAAAATTAAGATGTCGGAAAATATCGCTCCTGCCCTACCGAGAAGATTTTCTGGGGAGCTCTTGCTCGATAACTGCATCCATCCACCATCATCTGGCGTCCACGAAAAAAGTGATATGAAGGAAATGACAAAAAGAGACAGCCATAGAATCCAAACCATATCACGGATCGGGGAGTTGACCTGGCTGAGCTTCTCGGAGTCATAAGAATCCATGTTCTGACTCCTAGATTTACGCCTTGTTTTCGTCCTTTGCGACTTTCTTTGCATTAATTTGTCTACTTAAACCTACTTCCTATATATTAAACTATATGACTATGGAGCATCATAAACTTGTTATTTTGGGTTCTGGGCCGGCTGGGTACACAGCTGCAGTATACGCAGCGAGGGCCAATCTGAAACCAACTCTCATAACAGGAATAGAACAGGGTGGTCAGCTTATGACTACAACTGACGTTGAAAACTGGCCCGGAGATCCAGATGGAGTTCTTGGACCTGACCTGATGGATAGGTTTTTAAAACATGCAGAAAAATTCGACACGAGAGTTATTTTCGATCAAATTCAAACAGTAAAATTAAATAGGTATCCGTTTGTTTTAGTCGGTGACAGTGTAGAAATCACATGCGATGCTTTAATAATAGCAACTGGAGCCTCAGCACAATACTTAGGTTTAACCTCCGAAAAGAAGTTTTTAGGTAAGGGAGTTTCTGCCTGTGCAACTTGTGACGGTTTTTTTTTCAAAGGAAAAGCAGTTTGTGTAATCGGCGGTGGGAATACAGCGGTCGAAGAGGCGATCTATCTAAGTAATGTTGCATCAAACGTTACCTTAATTCATCGACGAGATACGCTCAGAGCTGAAGCGATCTTAGTTGACCGTCTTATGGAAAGGAAGAATAGTGGGAAGATTAACATTATTTGGAACAGCGAGCTGATCGAAGTTTTAGGAAATGATCAAGGCGTGGAGGGAGTAGTTGTAAGAAATAAGATAGACGGCTATTCAAAAAAAATTGAAATGGATGGGGTATTTATTGCAATAGGACACAAACCCAACACTAAGATTTTTGAAGGACAAATAGACATGAAAGATGGATATATAATCACTAAAGGAGGATTTGGCAATAACTCAACAGGCACTAGTTGCCAAGGGGTGTTTGCTGCGGGAGATGTGCAAGACTTCACATATAGACAAGCCATTACCAGTGCAGCGAGTGGCTGTATGGCTGCATTAGATGCGCAAAATTTTTTAGACCATGCAAAAAAAAACTGATAAGGATGAATTTTTAGAAGCTGTAAAAAATGCAGTTCCCTTAAAAAAAAGAAGTAACCGAATTTTTCAGGAAAGTGTAAAACCGGAACCAATTCCACACAAAAGAAATGATGACGAATTAACTGCATTGCGAGAAAGTCAGTTCTCAGATTTTACTGAGGAGACAATTTTAGACACAGATGATGCTTTATTTTTCGCAAGAAATGGTATCTCAACGAAAACCATTAAAAAACTTCGAAAGGGGTTCTGGACAATACAAGCTGAGCTCGACTTGCATGGATTTAGGATCCATGAAGCCAGAGAAGAAACCTACAATTTCCTAAAACATTGTATTCAGTCTGAAAAGAGATGTGTCAGGGTTATTCACGGAAAAGGGCTTAGATCGGCTGGCAAAGAACCCGTGTTAAAAAGTCATGTAAAGTCTTGGTTAAAACAATTCACTGGTGTGTTGGCCTTTTGTCAGGCTCCTGGCAGAATGGGTGGAAGCGGAGCCTTAATTGTTCTGCTCAAAGCACGCTATCACCGCTCTCTCCCGTCCTAATCCTTGTAGACCCGGTCAAATCCGTGACAAAAATCTTACCATCCCCTATTTTGCCAGTTCTCGCAGCTTTAACTATTGAATCCATAGCTAAGTCTAATTTGTCATCAGGAACTGCAACCTCTAATTTTATTTTTGGCACAAAATCCACCGCATACTCAGCCCCCCTATATATTTCAGTGTGGCCCTTTTGCCGCCCAAAACCTTTAACGTCCGTTACCGTCAAACCAGCTGTTCCAATCTCAGACAATGCCTCTCTAATTTCTTCTAATTTAAACGGTCTTACAAAAGCGATAATTAGCTTCATCGTAACAATCCTTTTTAAAAAACAAATTTATTTGAAATAGGATAACGCCAATCTCGACCAAAGGCATGCTCACTAACTTTAACTCCAGGCGGAGCCTGTCTTCTTTTAAATTCTGCTTTCCGCATTAGCTTAAATACATCCTCTACGAGTTCTTTTTCAAAACCATGTCCTACTATTTGCTCGAAAGTTTCATTCTTGTCAATTATCCGGTACAAAATTCCATCCAAGGTTTCATAGTCGGGCAATGTATCCTCGTCCTTTTGATTATGCCTCAACTCAGCTGATGGGGGTTTTTTAATAATGCTCTCTGGAATTAAACTATCCGCGACACTATTTAAATATGTGGCCAACTTATAGACCTGAGTTTTATATACATCTTTTAGAACTGCAAAACCACCGGACATATCTCCGTATAACGTGCAGTAACCAACAGCTAGTTCTGACTTATTTCCTGTTGTCAAAAGTAGTCTTCGTTCGTTGTTAGAAATTGCCATCAATATCAAACCTCTAATCCGAGACTGAATATTTTCCTCTGCCAACCCAACAAGCTTCGAAGTAACCTCCTTTGAGAGCCTTTTCTTGAATAAATCAACATAAATATCGATCTCTTCTTCGACAAAATTAACTCCTACACTCCTAGCGCATTCTTTAGCGTCAATGATACTTTCAGCAGATGTATATTTAGTTTTCATAAAAACCGCCTTGACTGAGTCTCTTCCAAATGCGTGCGCAGCTATTGCTAAGGTTACAGCAGAGTCAATACCACCAGATAATCCTACGAGGACCTTATTATAATCATTTTTTAACCCGTAATCTCTCGTCCCAAGGACAAGCGCATCAAAAATCTGTTCTGTGCTGTGAGTTTTTTTTGGAAAAGAATTATTTTTTTTAGGGTTTCCAAAGTCATCTAAATCAACTATCAGGACACTTTCCTCAAATTCTGGAGCACTCGCACTTATATCCCCGTTTCGATCCAGCACAAAACTATTCCCATCAAAGACTAATTCATCCTGACCCCCAACAACATTGCAAAAAAGTACTGGTAAGTTTAAAGAAGATACATGCTTCCTAACTTTTTGTTTTCTTTCGTTGTCTTTATTAGTCTGAAAAGGAGAAGCATTTAATACAATCAAAACATCTGCTCCTGCGGCTCTCGTAAGACTCGGAGCCCGTGGGAACCAAATATCCTCACAAATATTAATTCCGAAAGAGATTTGGTTACACTCAAATACTAATGGGCCTCCGTCTGAAGCAAAGTATCGTCTTTCGTCGAAAACCTCATAGTTTGGTAATTCTAGCTTCGAATATCGACCTAAAAATTTACACCCTCTGAAAACACTAGCTGAGTTATAAAGAAGATTTTCCTGCGCTTTGAAACAGGGATGACCGATTACGATAGTTAAGTTGGGGGCTTCTTTTCCCACAGCTGCGGCCAAGGTTTCCAATTTATGCTCAACTTCGCTCAAAAACTCCTTGCGGAGCATCAAATCCTCTGGAGGATAGCCCGTTAAACTTAGCTCTGGAGTAACTAACAAAGAAACATCTTGCTTCACGCATTCCCTAGTAGCATCAATAATTTTTTTTGTATTAAAATTTAAGTCTCCGACCACCGGATTGATTTGAGCTAATGCTGCACGCATTTTTATTTTTTTCCCCCAAAAAAGATAATGTCTAAATATAACTTACAAGTAGAAGATAGCATTAAAAATATCGGCGAAGAGGAATATCGAAGAATTTGGCAGGGCGATCCCTTTAAAAATTTGTTTACTTCGTGGGAGTATCTGAGCATTCTAGAGGAGAGTAATTGCATTGGACAACAAACGGGCTGGACTATTAACTTTTTTACTTTACAAAAAAATGGGCAGATTGAGACTGTCGCCCCCTGTTTTTTAAAATTCCATTCATATGGTGAATATGTCTTCGATTGGGCTTGGGCTGAAGCGTTCCACAGGTCGGGAGTACAATATTACCCTAAACTTTTGTTCGCAAGCCCTTTCACCCCCATAAGCGGCGCAAGACTTTTGGGGCTCAGCAACTCAACAGAAATTGATATCTTCAGATGCGAAATTGAAGGATGGTGTCGGGAAAATTACTTGCCTACCGCACACATCTTATTTTGTCATGAAAAAGAAACCAGTGTGTTTGAAAAAAAAGAATGGCTTACTAGAAAAACTATTCAGTTTCACTGGAAAAACATGAATTATGAATGCTTCGATGATTTTTTAAGTTCCTTACAACAAAAGAAAAGAAAAAAAATTAAAAGTGAACGAAAAAAGATTGTAGAAAAAAAAATTGTGTGTAGAGTCTTACATGGCGATCAAATTAGAATAGATCACCTAGAATTTCTTTACCGATGCTATAGAAAAACTTACGCCGACCACTTCAGTACACCATATCTTAACGAATTTTTTTTTAATTTACTTCATTACAAATTGCAGCATAATCTAGTTATCTCAATTGCATATACTTCTGATGACAAGCCTATTGCTTCATCTTTAGCAATCTTGGAAAATATCGACGGGGAAAAGACTCTGTTTGGACGATACTGGGGGGCTGTTGAGGATATACCGTTCTTGCACTTTGAAGTAGCCTATTACAGCTTAATCGAATGGTCCATACTGCACGAGGTAAAGAATTTTGAAGGAGGGGCTCAGGGAGAACATAAATTAGCTCGAGGATTCGAGCCAGTTGTTTCAACATCTGTTCACTGGATATGTAACGAGAAGTATCGGGAAGCAATCAAGGAAAGTCTTGTTGAGGAAAATGTATTTATGGAAAATTATCTAGATTCACTTAGAGATAGAAGTGCATATATAACTCATCGAAATTAAGCGTCGAGATAGTCAAGATACCTCTGACATGATCTTTCGATTTCACTCTCAGCTTGTTTTTTATTTGACCAACCTTTAACTAATACTTTTTTCCCCGCTTCAAGATCCTTGTAATGCAAAAAGAAATGTTTAATTTGAGCAAGAAGGTCTGGATTAATATCACGTACCTCATTTAAATGCTTATAAGTAGGCAAAACTTTAGTAACCGGGACTGCTAAAATTTTTGAATCATTACCAGCCTCGTCCTCCATTTTTAACAAACCCAGCGCCCTTGATCTAACAACAGCTTCCATCGCAACCGGAAATGGAGTTATCAGTAAAACATCAACAGGATCTCCATCATCACTTAAAGTTTGGGGGATATAACCATAGTTACAAGGATAATGCATAGCCGTCGACATAAACCTATCAACGAAAATAGCCCCTGTTTCTTTATCGACCTCATATTTTATGGGGTCGGAGTGGGCTGGGATTTCGATGATTACGTTAAACAGTCTTGGTATGCTTTTTCCCGCCCCCGACAAGCTTCAATGCCATGCTACTTCCTTATCTGTTATAATCCCCAATTATGTAAAATATTATTCGACCGCGTCGAAGTATTTTGACATTTATTTCTAAGCATCAACCAACAATATTTCAGGAGCAATCTAATGTCGACGGGAATTTTATTTTCGGTTTTGGCCGGAATAATCACAATTTTTTACTCTTTAGTGTCAATAAGATGGATTTTAAATAAGCCCGTCGGAAACGAAAGAATGGTAGAAATTTCTTCGGCTATACAAGACGGAGCTTCTGCCTACCTGGGGAGGCAATATAAGACGATTAGCATTGTAGGGCTGGGAATATTTCTCATTCTTGTTTTTTTACCAGGTATTGGGTTTATGACAGCAATTGGATTTTTGATAGGCTCTGTGCTATCTGGAATCGCAGGATTTGTTGGCATGCATATAAACGTAAGGGCAAATGTCAGAACAGCAGAGGCTGCATCCTCTGGAATAGACGCGGCATTAGCCGTAGCCTTTAGAGGCGGAGCAATTACCGGCATGTTTGTACTGGGATTAGGTTTACTAGGAGTTGCAGTTTTTTACGCAATACTTTTTGACCTGTCTGGTAATGTTAAGGATGCGTTAAAACCGCTGATTGGTTTTGCTTTTGGCGCTTCACTAATTTCAATATTTGCTCGGCTCGGGGGAGGAATATTTACTAAAGGCGCAGATGTTGGAGCAGACCTAGTAGGAAAAGTTGAAAAAGGTATTCCTGAAGATGATCCGCGAAATCCAGCAGTTATAGCAGACAATGTCGGTGACAACGTGGGAGACTGCGCAGGAATGGCCGCAGACCTTTTTGAGACATACGCTGTCACCGTTATAGCTACAATGTTATTAGGTGCTCTTACGTTACCGGCAATCGCTGAAACAGCAGCAGTTTATCCTCTAGCATTGGGCGCCGTTTCCTCACTAGCATCAATTGTAGGGTGCTATTTCGTAAGTTACTCTGGAAGAGGAAAAATTATGAATGCCCTTTATAAAGGCCTCATTGTCGCAGCTGTTCTTTCCATAATCGCTTTTTGGTTTGTTACCGACTACTTTATGGGAAATATTCACACCATAGACGCAAATTTAACAACCGCTTCACTTTGGGGCTCAGCCGTAGTCGGGATATTTTTGACGGGAGCCATGGTAATAATAACTGAATACTATACAGCTACCGAATATGGCCCTGTTAAGCACGTAGCTGCAGCATCAGAAACTGGGCATGCCACTAACATAATTGCAGGTATTGCTGTATCTATGAAGTCAACAGCTTGGCCCGTGATTTCCGTGATCCTAGCAATATTATTATCGTATTCCCTCGCTGGATTATATGGAATTGCAATTGCGGCTACCGCAATGTTATCGATGGCCGGAATTGTAGTAGCTCTTGACGCTTACGGTCCAATAACTGACAACGCCGGCGGTATCGCCGAAATGGCAGAACTACCTGAAAGTGTTAGAAACGTTACTGATCCCCTTGACGCTGTAGGTAACACCACTAAGGCGGTCACGAAAGGCTATGCCATAGGTTCCGCAGGCTTGGCTGCTCTCGTACTATTTGCTGATTACACGCACGGACTGGAGTCCGCAGGAAAATCACTGTCCTTTGATCTATCAGACCATCTTGTTATTGTAGGGTTATTTATTGGTGGATTGATACCTTTCCTGTTTGCTGCTATGGCTATGGAAGCAGTCGGAAGATGTGCCGGCTCAGTTGTTACGGAAGTTCGAAGACAATTTAAAGAGATACCTGGAATAATGGAGGGAACGGGCAAGCCTGAATACCATAAAGCAGTTGATCTTCTCACTAAAGCTGCAATAAAAGAAATGATTATTCCTTCTTTATTGCCAGTAGTCGTCCCTGTTGCGGTAGGATTGCTGCTTGGCCCCAAGGCGCTAGGAGGTCTCTTGATGGGTACAATAATTACCGGATTGTTCGTTGCTATATCAATGTGTACTGGTGGCGGAGCATGGGACAATGCAAAGAAATATATTGAGGACGGTAATCATGGAGGAAAAGGTTCTGAAGCACACAAAGCCGCAGTAACCGGTGACACTGTAGGGGACCCTTACAAAGATACAGCAGGCCCCGCTGTAAACCCCCTAATTAAAATAATTAACATTGTTGCGTTATTGATAATACCGCTGCTTTAATGCGTCGGTTTCTTTAGTTCAATATGATTATGTTGATCCGAAAATAATTTTGCTGCCTTTTTCCAAAACTTATTTGCCTCCTCTGGCTCACCAGTAAGTTCGTACACCCTTGCTAGCGACGCGAACGCATCCACAGAAGGCCTTATTCTTAGGGCCTCGAAAAGATGCCCTTTAGCTTTCCCCCAAAGTTTTTCACTTATACATATATTGCCGAAGCAGATATGGAATGAATCGAACTCACCATACTTCTTTTCCCATTTGCTGACCATACGTAGTTGCAATTTAGAATTGTTTTGAGAGTTCCAATACACTCTACCTAATTCCGAATCCCACTTTTTACTCAAATAAGATTCCAAAAGGTTCGTTGCTTGCTCACGTTCTCCGACTCTGAAATATGACTGAGCGAGTAATGCTACTACCCTGCGATCGGACAACTCCTCCTTTTTTAAAAGGCCTACTGCTCGATTTATTTTTATCGAGCTCAACCCTTCCTCTACCAACAAGTTTTCGATTGAGGTGTACACAGTCGATTTTAGATCAAATGAAATATTTTTCGTATATTTTGAAAGAGTTCTTAAGTGCTGTATGACTTCCTCCCACCTTCCCTCTGACAGTAGCACCCTGACCAATAGAGTCCTGCCAAGAACACTCTTTGGATTATCTGCTAAAAAGTCTAACAAAAGCTTTGCCAATCCCTGTAGCTTACCTTCCCTTAAAGCAATTTCTGCTTCAGCCAGTTCTCCTCTTCGATAACGCACATCCAGTTTAGATTCAACGCCTTTCAATTCATCAATCCAGTCCCTGATCTCTGAAAGATCAAAAATCTCTTCTCCAAAACTTATCGCCACCAAACAAACCATTCTTTTCTCAGTACTATTTTTTTTTCTCTCCCAAAAATTTCTTCTGTATCTTTTTAAAGCGCTTTTCAATTTAAAGGCATCTTTCAATAAAGCGCTTATGATAATTTCGTGAAGCAAATCCTGCTTTTTTTTGATCAGCTTGCTATTTCTGAGTAAGATTAGACGACCAGGAAATCCATAAAGCGCTGAGAACAATTTGATTATCATAAAGACCACGAATAGGATTAACAGCATCAAGATCAAAAATGTAGCTAGAGCTAAATCAGCACGATAGCCTTGCCAGAAAAAGGTGACGCTACCGCCAGATCCTAAAGTTAAAGCTAAGCCTACTGCAATTGCCAGTATTAAGATTATAGATACTAAGGAACTCATCAATCCATTTCTTTAACTTGATAAATTATTTCATCTAACCTGGCAATCATCATTGTTACATTTTCTTTATCCACTGCATGAATAACATTCAGAATCTTTCTTGCCCTTTGGATATCATCCAACGCTTCAGCGTGAAAACCTGTAATCAGCATGGTCTTGCCAGAGATTAAATTTATGACAAATTGGTTTTTTAAAGACTTCTCTCTTTCTTGAGTTAAAGATAAACCCTCATAGTCTTTTATTTTTCTAATCTTAATTAAGCCTTTCAAACTCTCCAGAAGCCTGTCCGAGAAAGACTCGATATTGGTGTGGTCAGCATTTAAAGCAGAATGATCTTCTACCGGAATATTCTTTGTAAAATCTATGCCTTCCATCTCCACGGTGATTTTGTGTAACTCTTTGACGATCGCCAAAATATCAGAATTACCCACTTTTAAACTCTTTTCATAGTCTTCAGATACATCAAGATGAATCCCTTCATTAACTATTTTCTCCGAATGTAAGGTTTCGTCGTCTCCTAATTTTTCATGTTTAGAAACAAGTTGTGCTTTGTCCACTGAATGGCTCGACGAACCTGTTTCACGGTTATCACTGGGACTTAAATCAACTTGATCTGAGATAGACTCTCTGATTGACGGTTCAGAAATATCAGAATTAATAACCTGTTTCTCCATCTCATCAATTCCTATCTCATTTTGAATTGACTCTTGAGTATCAATTTCAGCTATATGAGAACTATCGACGAAAAATTCTACAAGCGCATTTGGTAGAATTGTTTTTACTTGCTCACGGTACACGTAACCAAAACCAGAAACTACGATTACCACTATTAAACAAAAGGAAAATAGAGTTTTTTTACCAGAAATCCGAACAAAATTTGAATTCTTTTTAGGAAGATTCTCTGGAGCAGATTTACTGTTTTTAGTATTAGTATTACTCGGAAGAGATGCTGATTGTTCTCTGATTTCCTTTTCGCCACCCTCCGGCGCATTCTTTTCCCCGGAAGTACCTCTCGCAGTATTCTCTTTCCCAGTTTTGTCGTCTTTTTTCATAGTAAATTGTCTATTTCCTCGGAAATATTAGCAGGGTTTAAAGACTTTACTCTTATACACGAAATCCTACCATGAATTTTTTTAACTTGACTAAGGATTTTATCATGGTGACTAATTACGATTAGGCGTTCGCTTTCGTTCAGTCTCTCAATCAAGCATCTAACCCTAGTGATTGTAGAGGTAGAAGATACCAAAATTCCCACAGGTTGTGTTCTGCCCGCAGAGCTTAAGGATGCTTTTGTTATCAAGGAAATTTTATTTGCTAATGTAAGACTAGCTGCACTATCGATTAAATTTTTTCTTTTATAAATCCGGAAGCTCAAAACCCGAGAGCTGTGTACCTTTATGCTGCGCACTAAAGACACAGAATTTTCTTTTCCCTCCATAACTGCGACAAAACTGGAACGAATCTTCTCAGTGAATTCTTCTACCCATCTTTGTCCGGTAGCTTCCCTCTCTACATAAAGTATTTTGAGTTTATCCCTTTTCAAATACTCTCTTTTGCTTGAAGGGCCAGTAAGGAGTTCACAAAATCTTCTTGCTGTTCCTTCACCAATGGCACCAAACGTTATTTTATTACGTTTTAAGTAAAAAAAAGATTGGGTTTTTTCTACCAGCTCTTTTTTGTTCCGCAAACCATCATAGCAGCCAGGGAAAGAACTCCTTTTTTTTAAAATCTTAAAAAATGCTTCAACACTAGTAGGACTAGTAAAAAGAATAATCTTTTTTTTTACCTCACATGACAACAAAAACTGTATCTGGCGTTTCATCAACAAAGTGTCGATTTTTCTTTCGCCATACAGACTAATTTCTTGAGTAGGCGCCGAAAGTAAAGTTATACCTGGGTTTAGATTTCTTCTTAACTCTCGGTTCCAACTATTCCGACCTAGATTCCACACCGGTCTTGTATTTATAAGGATCATTGTCTCTCTAAAACTGCTTTAATAACTTCTCGAGCCCCTTGATTGTAAAGACTATCCATAATTCTTTCAAAAATGTCATCAGGATTGTCACCAGAGTGTTCTGAATAGCACAGCTTGCTACCATCCGGCATTGCAATTTTCGCTCTTAAATTGAATGTCTGCAGTTTTTCATTAAACTCACAATAAACGGCTAAAGGAATCTGACAGCTCGCACCTAATTCAGCAGCAACTCTTCTTTCCAACATTACTTCAGAGAATGTTTTACCATGATTCAAATTTACTAGAATGTCGTTCTCATCTAATGCGGAGTTTTTTAAAACTTCTATTGCCATCGCACCCTGGCCTGCTGCAGGTAGGGAAATATCTTTAGAAATTAACTCGCAGATACGACTCTCTAACCCTAGTCTTTTTAATCCTGCAGCTGCAAGTACTATTCCATCGAAATCGCCTTCATCTAACTTTTTGAGCCTTGTATCTAAGTTCCCCCTCAACGGAATAATTTCCAAATCCGGCCTAAACAGTTTTAATTGGAATTCCCTTCTTAGGCTTGAGGTGCCAACTTTTGCCCCTATAGGCAATGAACTCAGATTCTTAGTCTGTTTGCCGATAAAGGCATCTCGAGGATCTTCACGTTGAAGAATCGCAGCTAAAAGAAACTTTGCAGGTAGCTCCATAGGAACGTCCTTTAGTGAATGAACCGCCAAATGGGCCTTTCCCTTAAGCATGGCTAACTCCAATTCTTTTACAAATAGACCTTTACCCCCAATTTTTGATAAACTACGATCAAGGATTTCGTCGCCTTTGGTAGACAGGCCCAAAACTTTTACGTTCGACGTATGGGTATTTTTTTGCATCAATGTTTGTACATGTTCAGCCTGCCACATTGCCAAACGACTTTTTCTAGAAGCTATAATCCACATATGATTATTATAGGTAATATGATACGAAGTGACTGACCAATTACAAAAAAAAACTAAGGTATGGTCCGGTAGATTTTCTGAACCAATTTCCGAAAAGGTACAGGAGTATACCGCATCAATACGCTTTGATAAAAAATTAGCACTTTTTGACATACAAGGCTCAAAAGCTCATGCAGAGATGCTTGAAAAAATCGGTATTTTGTCTAACGAAGAGTTAAATAAAATATTAGTTGGCTTAGATCATATAGCCCAGGAAATCAAGGAAAATAAATTCAATTGGAAAATTGAATTAGAAGATGTTCATCTTAATATTGAAGCTAGACTTACCGAGCTTATAGGAGAGCCTGGAGAAAAAATTCATACGGCCAGATCTCGGAATGACCAGGTGGCTACAGATATGAGGTTATGGCTGAGAAGTGAAATAGATATTATCGCTGGATTAATTAAAAACCTTGAGAAATCAATCCTCGGCCAAGCCGAGCTCCACAGCAGCTCCTTGATGGCTGGATTGACTCATCTTCAGACAGCCCAACCCATAACTTTTGGACACCATATGATGGCATATCATGATATGTTTGCTAGAGATTATGACCGACTTTTAGAACTCCGAAAAAGGGTCAATTGCCTTCCTCTCGGATCGGCTGCTTTAGCCGGAACTAGCTTTAAAATTGATAGAGAGTTTGTTGCTGATAAACTGGGCTTTGAGAAATTAATTGACAATTCTCTTGATGCAGTAAGTGACCGTGATTTTATATTAGAATTTTTGAATTTTAGTGCCATATTGATGATTCACATATCGCGACTCTCTGAAGAAATAATAATGTGGGCGTCAGATAACTTCTGCTACATTGATATTCCTGACGAATTTTGCACGGGCTCCTCCATAATGCCGCAAAAGAAAAATCCAGATGTTGCGGAACTTGCAAGAGGTAAGACAGGAAGGACAATTGGGAACCTTGTAAATATTTTAGTGCTGATGAAAAGCCAACCGTTGGCTTATAACAAGGATAATCAAGAAGATAAGGAACCTATCTTTGACTCGGTTAAAACAGTTAAAGATACTTTGGAAATTTTTTCAGTAATGCTCTGTTCAATAAGAGTAAACAAAACGAATCTTAAAAAACCACTTGAACGTAGTTATACCACAGCTACTGATCTTGCTGATTACCTTGTAGCAAAGCAAACAACTTTTAGAGAAGCTCACGAAATAGTATCTAGAATTGTTACTTTTGCAGAGAAAGAAAATATATTGCTACAAGATATTCCCCTAAAAACTTTTGAAAAATTTTCTAAAAAGATTGAAGAAGATGTTTTTGAGATTTTAGATTGCGAAGGCGCAGTTAAAACCAGAAACCATATAGGAGGAACATCTCCTGACCAAGTTTTGAATGCTGTCAAAAAGGCAAAATTGAAATGGCAGGCTTATCTGAAACAATGACGTTTTTTTTAACATGGCACTCCATAATTTTTAGCATATGACATTTGAAAGTAGGTTTCCAACCATGATTAGAGGAGGAGCATTTTTTCTTCTTGCCCCCCTTCTTTCCGTAATTGGCTTAGGATTAGTCATGTCGCTGACCTTTTGGATTATCTATCAGTCAGATCTACGACAAAGTCAATCCTTGATTCTTCAGGATGTGGAAAACAGCACGCAGGGTTTGCGACTCAAGTTACGGAGAAATGAATTTGCATTAAATGCGATTGCACGTGATTTAGGGAGGCGTGAAATTTCTCAGGCTGAGTTTAAACGTTATTCTGAAAATTTTTTCGCTACTAGTCCGGAAGTATTACTTCTCACCTGGGTTAACTTGCAAGGAAGTGAATTAGCCTCGTCCTCATCGTTTTTTAACCCGATGGATTCATTCCTTCTAACCCCTGTAACAAGTTCAAAAAAACTTTTCCAAAAAGAAAGTGAGTTAGCCTTCAAGGAAGCCATACAATCAAGGAGGCCTGTTTATTCAGATGTTTTTTTTGCAGATGAGCAATCCCAGGACCAGCAGTTAGATTTACACGCACCGGTGATGACAAAAGGAGATCCGAACGGAATGCTTATTGCAACATACTCCATTCCAATGATGTTACGTTCTAACATTCCCTCCGAAGTGTCTGAAAGAGTCAACTTTGAATTATTAAAAACTCCCGAAAACAAGAAAGAAAAAGCTGGGCATGCATCACATTATGTAAAATTAAATGAAATTGGCAAATCAGTTGTTCTATTTGGGTATTCGAAAACACCGCTTTACAGTAATTTCAGTGGAGCTCTTAATATTTTAATTTTTAGCCTTATGGCAGTAGCTCTCATAAGTAACATAATGCTGATCCGTCACTCAAAAAGGCGCAAGGAGTCCGAAGACGCACTGTCAGTTGAAATATCCTTTCGACGTGCCATGGAAAACTCCATGGCAACCGGTATGAGGGTAATAGATTTAGAAGGTCAAATTACCTATGTAAATCCTGCTTTCTGTGATCTCGTGGGCTTATCAGAGCGCGAATTGCTCGCTACGTACCCTCCTTACCCATATTGGCCACCGGAAGAAATAGAAAAACTTACCTCTTTTTCTCGAGATTTATTAGATGGCAAACTAGATGAACTAGGCGACCAAGTCACAGTAATGCATAATAGCGGACGCAGAATTATTACAAGAATGTACACATCACCGCTAAGAGATGCGTCCGGAAATCAGACGGGGTGGATGACTTCGGTGACAGATATTACTGAACCTACTATGTATAGAAATGAACTTGCAAATGCACAGGAGAGATTTACCACTGTATTACAATCGCTAGACACAGCAGTGTCAGTTGCTGTCCCCGGTACAAAAGGGGATTTATTGTTTACCAATGATACTTATCAGAGATGGTTTTCTAGTTCCTCAATTAATGGACATGCATTACTGGTTGAAAAATGGAAAGAAGATAAAAAAAGTCGCAATACTATTTATATTTCAGAAATGAAAAAGTGGTTTGATACGAGGTTACAGCAAATAAAATGGGTGGATGGACGAGTTGTAGAATTGCTGGTAGCGTCAGATGTAACTTCTAGTCAATTAAGCGATATAAAGCACCGTGAAGAATATGCGAGAATACAACAAACCTCGCGATTAGTCACTATGGGTGAAATGGCATCTTCACTCGCACATGAATTAAATCAACCTCTGACAGCAATTAGCAACTACACCCTAGGTGCAGGAGCGAGAATCAGAAGCATCACTGCAAAAGGAAAACCGCTTATCGCAGCTGAATTACTTGAGATTTTAACTAAAACAGCCAGGCAAGCTAGTAGAGCAGGTAGCGTAATCAAAAGAATTCGCAACTTTGTGCGAAAAAGTGATCCTAGTCGTAGACTAGTGAAACCCAGTATCATTATTAAGGAAACTATTGAGTTAGCGGAAATCGATGCATCTAACATGGGCATGAATATTATACAGAAAATCCAGACATCGCTTCCATTGATAAATGTTGACCCCATATTGATCGAACAAGTTTTACTTAATCTAATAAAAAATGGGTTAGAATCAATGAAAGGGACAGAAGAAAACAACCTGACTCTCGTTGTTGAGTCCTCAAAAACCGAGGTAATATTTTCTGTGCATGATAATGGTCCTGGGGTATCTAGTGAAATTGAGGACAAACTTTTCGAGTCTTTTTTTTCCACGAAAAGCGAGGGTACAGGGATCGGGCTCAATATTTGCAGATCGGTGATCGAGTCTCACAAAGGTAAACTCTGGTTTACGAATAAAACTTCCGGAGGTTGCGTATTCTACTTCACGATACCGATTGAAAATACAGAAAATATCGGGGGAACTGTGGATACCAAAAAGTTATCTATTTAATCTGATGAAATTTTAGGAATATGAGAGTATGAAGGAATTTGTTTACATTGTAGATGACGACGAAGCAGTTAGGGATAGTCTGAGGTGGCTACTTGAGGGAAATGGTTTCTCAGTAAAAGTTTTTAGTAATGCAGAAGAACTGCTGGATTTTAGTAAAACACAAAGTCATGGTATGGTGGGTTGTTTGATTCTCGATGTAAGAATGCCGGGAATTACAGGAGTCGAACTACATGATGTGCTTTTAAAAGAAGGTATTAACATACCAGTAATATTTATTACAGGTCACGGCTCTGTTTCACTTGCGGTCAAAAGTATGAAAAGAGGGGCCATCGATTTTCTTGAAAAACCATTTAGCGACGAAGAAATCTGCAGGCTTGTTGATAGTTCTTTACAGAAAGCTAGAGATGTAAGCGATAAAAGAGAAGTTAACCTAAAGGCTCAGGAATTATTGGCAAAGTTGACTCCCAGAGAAAATCAGGTGTTAGAAAGGATAACCGCTGGTCGACTTAACAAGCAGATTGCTGATGATCTTAATATAAGCATAAAGACTGTCGAAGCTCACCGGGCGAATATAATGACTAAAGTAGAGGCTAGAACTGTGGCTGAATTGATTAAAATCGCCTTAAGAGCGAATGAGGGAGTCCGAGCTGTATAGGTGGTAATATACAAAAAAGTTTAATCTGAACAAGCTAAACATCAATCTTTTGCGCCCGTAGCTCAGTTGGATAGAGTACCTGGCTACGAACCAGGGGGTCGTGGGTTCGAATCCTGCCGGGCGCGCTCTTTGAAAAGTTCTCTTAAATTGAACAATTAAAAATTTTGGAACGTTAAATGGGTAATTATTCCAAAGGAGAAATGTTTGGCGCGATTGGTGCTGGTATTGCAGGACTTTCTGCCTCATTGTACATTGCCAAGCTTGGGATGAAAACACACATATTTGAAAAAAGGTGCGACACTAACGCTGATGGAGTCGGAATCCAGCTTACTCCCAATGCTCTTTACTCTCTAGCCCCTCTAGATATTCTAGACGAATTAATTGATGAATCTTTCTTTCCAGAAAAACTTGTTGTTAGTGATGCACACTTACCTGGAGAATTAAACTCAATTCAGTTAAAGGGAAAAATGGAACATAAATTTGGATTCCCTTATCTCACCAGCTCTCGGAATCTTCTCCACAAGATTCTTTTAAAACGAGCTAACGAAGAATCTCTCATAAAAATAAGCTTTAATTCCAAAATAATATCTACAAAAAATAAGGATGCAGTAATCTATAAAACTGATCTTGGGACAAATCTTTATTTTAAATATGTTCTCGTTAGTAATGGTATTACAAGTAATCTTACCTGTAACGATTCAAACATTAAGTTAAGCTTAGCCGATGCGAAAGTTTTGCGCACATGCTTTTCAGGGAAGGATCTCCCGCAAGATATCTTAAAAAATATTAATCTATGGATGGGCAAGGGTTTCCATGTTGTCTCTTATCCAATAAACAATAAATCAGATCTTAATGTGGTATTAGTGAAAAAAAACAGCAGAACTTTCGGGTATGAAAAAAAATTAGAAAACGAGGTACTCAATCCACGTTTACTATCTGTTCGAAACCAAAACCTTACTCATTTGTTAAAAGACGTAACAACATGGTCAGCGTGGCCACTTTACCGCACCAGGATTATTACAAGAGCCAAAGAGATTTATTCGCGTAACTCTTTGTATATCGGAGATGCTGGCCACCCTTTATACCCTCATTTGGCACAGGGGGCAGCGCTTGCTCTTGAGGATAGCTACACTCTTTATAAATTGCTACAAAGGTGTGGAAGTGACAAACTTCATATTTCAAAAGCTTTTAAAAATTTTGCAGAATTACGTATCCGACGCTATCAAAGAATGCAAGTCGAATCCCTTTTAAATGGGAAAATCTTTCAACAACAGGGACTTTTACGAGTCATAAGAAATAGTCTAGTTAAAAATTTTGGATCTAGGTTGATGGAAAAAGACTGGATTTACGAAAACAAAAATATCAGTCGTATTTAATATATTTAAATCTGGGATCCTCAGGCGTTCCATCCAAGATACCTTCTTCGCCAGGTTGCCATTGAATCACTCTTTCAATTTCTTGAGCTAACAAAAAATCTTTTTCAGTAATTCCCTTAGCAGCATGATTTTGTAATTTTACAATAACAAAGGCATAAGAGATAGCTAAATCGGGATGGTGCCAAGCCACCTCAGCTAAATGACCAATTGTATTTACAACCATTAATGTTGATTTCCATCCGCTTGTTTTATATTTTCTACGTATCCATCCACGCTCATAGTACCAATGAACCAATACCCCATTTAGTTTTTCATTAATTTCTTCCTCGTTGAATACTCTTTCTTTGTTTGCCATAATATCCTCTCTTGTCAATATAATAATAGTACTTATGAAATCACAAATCCTAATTGGTTGTGGTAGTAATTTGAAAAATCCTCTTTTTCAAATTTCGAAAGCGTTACACTTATTATCAGCTAAAACCTATATTACCCTATATGCAACGTCTCCCATATACATAACAGAACCTTTAGGCTACAAAAAACAAGCTGATTTCTTCAATTGTGTAGTCTCTATAAAGACACGAATAAAAGCTCATTCCTTATTAAAAACATTATTAAATATAGAAAACAAAATGGGAAGAACCAGACTTTTTAAAAACGCACCTAGGGTAATCGATCTTGACCTGCTACTTTTTAGACACGAGAAAAAAATTATCCCTCGGTTGCCCCACTTGTCCTTACCTCATCCTGAGATGCTTCATCGAAAATTTGTACTCCAACCCATATCAGATTTAAATACTTACATTAAGATACCAGGAAAAAGGGCTCTTTATTACTACCTAAAGAAAACTTACAATCAAGAAATAAAAAAGTCTCACAAAAAAATTCGTCTTCCCTTTAAGTCTTTATGTCGCACTCCGAGGTAATAGACATTCTCCTTTTCCACCAAAAGCCAAATCCCCGACAAATCTCTTCGGAGGAACATTTACTAGGCTGGGAAAAGAACCATTAATTGATTCGATGACGGTTTTTAATAACCCCCAGTAAGAAGAAAAATCATGATAAGTCTCTTTAAAAACATGGGGAGATACTACCTGATGTTTCGCGAAGATAAGCGTACCTCGTCGCATTCCATACCCCCACATTTTGCCAGCGGATCCCCCGACCATAGCACTCCCAGCGATCATATCGTTTGCAAAAAAATCTCCCACGTCCCCCGATACAGAAGCAAACCCTCTTCGCATTCGCCGACAAAAATTATTTCCCGCATTTCCTTTCACTGAAAGGAACCCTCCAGCCATACCCTCCATCTCGCCGGTTAAATTTGCACCAGCATAATTACCCACATCTCCGTCGACGATAAGACTTCCTCCCGACATCATCGCCCCAACAAAATGTCCCGCAGAGCCTTTAATCGTAATACTTCCTGTTTGCATCATGCAACCTACGTAATTACCTATATGTCCATTAATCAAAATATGCATGTCCTCACTTTTAAACCCCAAAAAATCAATTTCGTTAAGGTCTCCTTGAAAAACTATTCTCTTAAAACTTTTTCTCCTATCTAAAATCTCGTGAGAACAAAAATGAGGAGGGAAATCATAATGATTTTCGTCATCCTGTGTAACAGAAAAAAACTCCTCAAAAGGCTTCTCCTTTGAACCATCTAAAACGGTAGCATCGGATGTTTTCCCATTAATAGAATCTTCAAAAAAATGCTTCCACTTTATATTTGAAAGATCTAAGCGAAAATCAGGTTTTTTAATTAATGATATTTCTAAAATTTTACTCGAGTTCATAATTAATCAATATATCCCTGAGATGGAAATGATGTGGCCCCAACTTACCTCCGTAGTTTCCTGCAGATAATCCAATTAAGCCCTTTTCACGACCCACCCCAACCATCTTTTTTATAGCTTTAAACATAGCAATCTTAATGTCTTCCTCTGACAAACCATCGATAACGATCTCTAGCACACATCCTACCGATTCAGTCAACATTGAATCTTCTGTTATTCCAATCAGAGCAGGACAATATTTATCATTTGTTGAAGCCACAAGCGCTTTATATTTACTCCCTACTTTTGAGCCTGATCGCACAACCCCCCCCGGGAAAGGCGCAATTACATTTTCTAAGTTATTGATTTCACCAACTCCAATTTCTGAAATATGCAAGGCTGATTGTATATCCTCAGCCAATATCAAAATATTCCCGCCACCGATTGCTGTTTTATATCTGGCATTCTCCTCCCCTACAAATTCTCCATCCATGGTTGGAATTCTCCAATATCTTTTATTTTTTATTACTTTTGAAATTTGCCAGCCATCTCCAAAATATCTGAGATTTTTTACAAGCGCAAACTCTTTACCTTCAGGCATTCCGTTAAATACACTGCTAGATGGGCACGTCAAAATACATTGTCCAACTCTATTTTCAACTTGCTTTGCCAACTCTTTGCTAGACACAGCAAATACTAAAACGGATACACCAGGTCTAGAATCTGGGGTCTCATCAGCTGTAAGTGTAGTTTCAACTGCCGCCTCACATCCACATGCAATAACAGAGGTCGCAAAGCCTGTCATTGAACTTGCTCCATACATTGCCCATTTAGCATTGTAAGCGGTAACGATTAACCTAGTTGCACGCATTGGAAATGCCTCAGCGAAAGTATCAAAAATTTTGACCCCATTTACTAACATTTCTCTTCTTTGAACCTCCTCAAATCTTTCGTAAAATTCTTTTCCCACCATCTAGGAATAAGTCAATCTCACTTTCAGCAATGAATCCATTTCTAAATTCCCCAATACAATTTTTCTCGTAATATTTCTTTAAATAACTTTCAACACTACTATCAAAATTCACATCTAAATAATGTAATCCGGGTTTTGGACAGTCAACTAACTTTCCGTTTCGAACGACCAATTTTCCGTTCTTATACACATACTCTGGAGTTGAAAACATATACTCTTGATCAGGATCCTCTTTATAAATAACTATATCAGCATGCTTTCCTTTCGCTAGAGAGCCGTTTTCAACTAACCCAAGAATTTTTGCTGGAGCAGCGCGAGTCATTATTGCAATTTCATATAATGAAAGCTCTTTCTTTATGTCTTTCAAAATACAATGCTCGATAACATCTGGATGTAATTGGTGTAACTGTTCATCTCTGAACTCCTTGTTCATGAGAAGTTTTATCAAATGAGGATAAGATGTAAAAGGACCACCGTTCGGATGATCGGTTGTCAAAACAACCTGCCATGGGTCGTCGACAAGTAAAAATATCTCTAATCCTATTACCCATTGTAATGCGTTAACAAAGCTGTTTTCTTTATATTTAAAGGGAACCACTCCACAACCAGCAGTACATTCAATATCACCCATGACCCACTTTTTTGGATTCGCGTTATTTCTGTTACTGTGTTGCTTCATAATATCCCCGGATGTCGTTACAGTTTGACCGAAAATAATTTGGCCGACATCAATTGAAATATTTTTTGAAGTCTTGAGTTTTTCTGCCAATTGTTGTGAAGCAGATGAAAACTTTTTGGGTCCTTCAGAACCGTAACAATGAAATTGAACATGAGTAAGATGACCTCGTATTCCCTCTAATGCGTCAATTGTTTCAATAGTTGATTTAATATTGCCAGGAACCCCTAAATTACTTGCATGAATATGTAAGGGATGAGGAACACCCAACTCTTGTAAGGATAAGGAAAGCTCATGCACTATAGCTCGAGGTGTCAAGCCCCAGTGACTATGTTTTTCATCCAAATCAAGAGATCGTTGATTAAACTTGAAAGCGGATATTCCTCCAGGATTCACAACCTTAACTCCCATAGCCTTACTTGCATTTATACTCCACCCGACATAATCGCGGATTAGACTATGTCCTTTCTTTTTCGCTAGCATTTCCAAAAGAATTTCATCATTACCTAGCATCACGTAACCACCGTGATCAAGAATTGGTACATCGCCCATCTCTAGATGGGCCTGCCTAGCATTTGAAAAGATCATTGCAGGCTCAAAAGCCGCAGTGTACCCCATTTCGGCATATCTATGGCCAGTATCAATAGTTCCTGGAACAGATTCTCCTTTATTTCCATATTCGAATCCATTCGATTTACACAAGCCTTCTGGCATTAACATTCTCGCAATGTTAGTTTTTCCACCGCCAATGTGAGTATGAAGATCAATCCCGCCTGCCATCATAATTGAATTACAACAATCAATCACATCATACCCATCACTTGATGGCATGTTCCCTATCTTTCCTTTAGGGTCGATGAAAATTGTTTCGAGAACATCATTTTTATTTTGGATGGGATCGATAACTCTAGCATTAATAAATTTAATTTCCTTCATATCTGTATTCTCATTACATATTATCTATAAGTTTAGATATGAGGTTTTCTACCGTGTGTATATTGTCATTAACTAATTTTTTCAAAGGAATAATTACTGCTCCATCACATCGCATGATATACCCATTATTGTTTACTCCAGGTGTAGCTATTGGTATAAATATAGAGTTTTTATTTTCTTTAAAAAATTTTGAGTATTTCTTCCCCATACTTTCTGGCCCTACTGCAACAAAAGGATAATTTGAAACATTTTCATCCGGTAAATTATCGCAGAAAGACGAAAACCAAAGGATACTATCGATAGTTTTAAGTTCCAAACAGCGTTTTAATGAGAATAATTCAGGCTGATAGTACAAGGATTTCGTAGAAAATTTTGACCTGATTGATTTTGCTGTCACCCATGATAGGGTATTTTGAAAACTCAAACCACCGTTGTCACTGCCGAGAGTCAAAATACCTGCTCTTTTTTTTTGGTTGATCTCTTTGACAATCGCCATTAACGCATTGGCGATGTATTCTGAGAGTTCACCAAATTCCTGCGGATCCCAAACGAATGTACAGTATGAAGAGTTCCTCACTAAATTTACTAACTCATGATTACAGTCTATATCTGAGGTTGAGGATTTATTTTTTAGTAAATAAAGTAGTAATCTAACCTTCTCTAAAACACTAAAATCACAGTAAGAATCATCACTAGCCGATTTGGCTTCAATGACCCATGAATTTTTACTGCTAAGATTTACTAACTCGGCAAATCGAGGTAAGCGCTTATTGGGCTCAGATTTTAAGAAAATTATTAAATCTGCTCTTGATTTAATTTCAGATAATGTTGTAAAAATTGTGCCCTTCGCTTGAAAACTCCTCAGCACAGCTGAAATGGAATCTCCGTGCAAATGATCTATTGTGGCATTACATTCCTTAGCTAATTTGATTACAGACCTAGATCCCAAAATATCCAAGCCAAGCCCACCAAAAAAAGGGGACTGAGAGGAAGAAAGTAATTTAGATGTTTCAGTTATAAGATTTTGAATAATCTCTTTTTGCCCATATAGGTAACCCAATTTGTTTTCTTTACTTGTAAAGTTAAATCTGGAAAGGCCCTCTGAAGCTTTAAAACACTTATTAGCATTCAAAACCTTCTCATTATTAAGTTTTGGAGCAACGAGATCGTCACAGTGCAAAGCACAAAAAGGGCATGCCCAGGATGAATTACTCATCACCAAAATCCATCATAGAATTAAAAAGCGCACTACCTACCAACCATCCTGCGGCTTTGTATCTAGCAACAATCTCATAATCGTCTCGATCTCTCAATCCCCCCGCACCAAAAAATTCAACTCTAAGATTTCTATGAGTCATATTTTTTAGCCAATCTATATCAGGCCCCGAATCTGTGCCGACTTTATCTAAGTTCATTAAAATTACTCTTTTTGGTGGCAGTTTTAATATTGTATCTATTGTAACCATTCCCAAGATTACATTATTTTTCTTATCAATAGACAAGACAGCTTCGTCAAGCGTTGAAAATATTTTTTTATACGATGCATTATCGGTTATCGTTTCTGTACCAAAAACTGGTACTAAATTCTCCCCAGAACATGGACTATAACCCTTTTTTTCACACCAATTATAAAATCCATTATTAAAACTTTTCAACTCTCCGAGATCCCGGAATCCATTATCAACCCAAATCTCTACCTTGCTAAATTTCCTCATAATCTCGTACAAAATACAGTCGTAAGAATCATCCCCAGCTATACCATTAAGATTAGCAACGTACAGAATATTCGATCTTGACAACTTTAAGAGAACCTCTATAATTCGACACAAGTCATTTGATTTAAATACTGCATTATCTAGTTGCTTATAATTTGCGCGATCTCCAGCGACTGCTCTTACAACAACGCCATTCCGAAGATCAACAACAGGAATAATTTTACAAGACATAAAAGTGCTGAATTTATTAATTTTTGAATCCATTACTGCAAACTTAAAGAATATCAAAAAAACGCCTAACCTTCTTTCTCAAAAAGACTTTATGTCGATGAAAATGCAAGGGAAGGCAATGGTAGATGCTTTATACTCTGACCTTAAACATATTAAACAGCTAAATACAACCATTGGAAAACAAAGATTCGGAGAAACGGCTCTCGATTTTTTTTCGGAGACTATTTCCAAAATTGATTTGGTATGGGTTATCGCACCAGAGAGTAATGGCGAACTCGAACGTTTTCACATTGCATCAAAAAAAAAACTATGGATAGGATCTGGTTTACAAGCAATTCGTCTTGCCTCTAATAAGCTGGAAACAAAAAAATATTTAAAATCTTTAGGTATAAATAACCCAGATGAAATTACGTTCAAATCATTGAGAAAAAAGAATTATACTAAGGCAGTATATAAACCTATCGATGGAGCTGGTACTACAGATACATATCTAATTGAAAATGAAAAAAATATTTTTAACACACTTAGTAAAAAGCGCTCATGTTTCTTCTTGGAAGAGTGGGTAGAGGGAACGGCATATAGCGTATCCCTTAATTGCAAATTTTCAAATTTTGAAATTTTATCTATTAACAAACAGTACATAACTTCAAATCATGAGGGAAAACTCTTCTATGAAGGTGTCAAACCTGTAGAAAACAAGATGTTTAAAAAATTGTATGAGACTATTATGCCAACCATTTCTTTAATCGTCTCAAATATAACTGACTTGCGAGGCTTTGTTGGCATTGATTTTATTTTAAAGGAGAATTCCCAAATAAGTATTATCGAGATTAATCCAAGACTTACATGTTCATATGTAGGGCTTTCAAAATACAACAAAAATAACACTGCTGTTAAGATTTTAAATTCATTTGAAATAAATAATTTAATATGACCAGTTCAATAGGCTTAGATATCGGAGGCGCTCACCTAAAAGCATGTTTAATAAGAAATGATCCATTTATAAAATTGAGTAAAGTTGCCTTGTTTAAAACGCCTATATGGGAGTCAAAAAATACCCTCGTATCTGCTTTAGAAGAGATTAAAAAAAAGTGGGCTATGGGAAAAGATGTGCAGATAAATATCGCAATGACTGCAGAAATGACAGACTGCTTTATAGACCGAAGAGAAGGTGTGCGAAAGCTTCTTTCTGTGATCAAAAACACTTTTAGTTACGAGAAATTAAAAATCTACTCTACAAACGGACTTAAGGATATTAATATAACTTTTAATAACTACAAGGAAATCGCTTCTTCTAATTGGCATGCAACTGCCGACACTTTATCGAAGATAGAGAGGAATTGTTTCTTAATCGATATTGGCAGCACCACAACAGATATTATTCCTATACAGTTTGGCAAAATTCTATCACCTACTGCCTCAACTGATTTCTCACGTTTACAAAAAGGCGAACTAGTATACCTAGGCGTTTGCAGGACCTCGCTAAGTTCAATTAGAAGGCAACTGCTTTTCAGATCAAAAATGACAAATATCATACGAGAAAATTTCGCTTCGACCGCTGACCTATTTAGGTTAACAAAACAATTAAATCCAAAATATGATCTTTACCCAACATTTGATGGAAAAAGTAAGACAAGGCTTGCAACAAGACAAAGATTAGCTAGAATCATTGGATTAGACATACATGATTTAACTATTGAAGAACTAAATGCGCTTGCTCAGCAGATAAAGCAAATATTCGTCTCAGAAATTGTAGAGAATTTAAAAAAAGTAAGTCTCCAATATAATATGAGCCCGAGAACGCCAATTATAATTACTGGTTCAGGAAAATTTTTAGCTATGGAAATACAAAATCAGCTAAAGTGTCAAACAAAAATTTATTCTGATTTATTTTCCGATCGGGTAAAAATTCCACGATCAAAAATCGATGATGTAGACTGTTGTGCAACTGCATTTTCTTTAGCGATTAGCACCTATCTATGATTCTTTTTAAGCTAGGGGGAAGCCTCTTAAATTCTGGGTTCATGAAATTATGGATAAATTTCATTACGGATCACTTTAAAGGTAGAGCTATTATTGTCCCTGGGGGAGGATTGTTTGCGAATCATATAAGATCGGTTCAAAAGAACTACAATTTAAAAGATGATATTGCTCACAATATGGCACTGTATTCGATGTCTCAGATGGGTCTGCTCATTTCGTCAATAGATAGAACAAGCTTACATTTTTGCAATACGAAACATGAAATCAATGGAGTTATAGAAGATAACAAAGTTCCTATTATAGGAACTTTTGATTTTTTAAAAAAAAGAATTGGCTCCCCTAATAAAAACTGGAGTATCACATCAGACAGTATAGCTTTACTAATCTCCAAAGAACTACAGCTTAATACCTTGCTTATCGTAAAATCATGTTGGTGCTCTTTCATAGATAGTAAAATTGCACTGAGCCAAATCAAAGTAAACAAATTAGTATCTTTAGGAATTCTGGATGCTAGTTTTTCTCTGAACTTTCAAAATAGCAAAACAAAAGTTTTCCTTTTCTTCCGTGATCAATTACCAAATGCCTCTGATACACTTTTAACCTCCTCAAAACCTAACAATAGGAGTCAATAAGATTTTCTAATCTTGTTCTGGACAAAGGGCCTGATCTTTTTTTCAAGCATACACCTCCCCGGTATCCAACCCAATTTGGCTGAAGTTGGTTAATGAGCTTCGTATGGGAAACATCCAATGAACCAGCTATTCCGAACTTCACATTTCTCTCGAGAGCAAATTTTTTTATTATGCTTAATTCTGTAAAGTTGACAATATCAAAAATAGATCCACTTTCTTTATTAAGTGTATCTATCATAATTCCAGAAAACTTGACTACCTCACTTGAAGGAATATTTTTGACAGTCTCAAAGGAACGTTTGTCTGCAATCATAAGTACTAAAATTAGTTTATTTTCCAAAACCTCGTTATTTATTTTATTCAAGCTTTCTGCAAACTTCCTTAAATTTGCCCAGGTATTCCCATCAGCAGATACACCGACTTTAATATAATCGAGTCCTGCTAAAGCAAGATTCTGGATTTTAGCTATATCGGCTCCAGACAGGTTTCCATCATTAAGTTCGAAAGTTGTAGATATCTTTCCGCAAAATTTATTATTTCTGAGTGCCAATACAATATTTTTTATATCTATAAAATCTAGCATCCCTATAGGGCCATTCCCTGGTTCCTTTAAATCGATAATATCAATATTTAATCCATTGACAACCTTGACCTCTTCGATCGACCTGATACTAACTAATAGTTTTATTTTTTTTTTATTTTCCTTACAGTGGTTTTCGTATTTTTCCATCAACCATTCCCATGCTTGGATCTCCTTCTTACCCGCTGTCTTGCTAATAGCTATTTCAAGATATTTAATTTCTTGTTTAATCTTGTCCTGTGAAAGAAGATCTAATCTAGACATCAACACTGAAGCTTCAATTATCGCCGCCTGTGCCCTATTAAAACCCTTAAAACTTGAAAGATGAATGACATCCACCTTATTCATATACAAAGTCGATCTAACTTCGTCATCATGAATCTCAGCTAATGACAAAGTCAAGTAGCTTAATGCATCTTTCAAGAAAAAACCTTTCTCGCATGGTAGTGCAACTAAATTGAAATTTGATCGTCCCGTAACAACCCCTGCAAACACTCGAACATCAGTTACAATATTCATAACTGCTGTTTTTTGTGTAAGAATATTGTCAAGAGTTTTTGAAGGTTTGAAAGGTTTTAACACCACAAAATCAGCCTTTTGGGAAACACCCATAGGCGCAACATGGGAGCTTCCATCTTCATTCATTGTAGAGATAATTACTTCATAAATCATTTTGAGATATTTTTTCTGTTTCTGATTTTCTTCTTAATTTTTGGCTGGCAATGAGTCAATGCGTCCTCTCTTCTCGGTTCTGCTGCTGCACCCCAATCTAATCCTCTATCCTGAGCGTATCTTTTGCCGAGACTCCATGCAATCTCCGCTCTCGCAAGCTCGACACCGAGGTAGAATGCGTGGCTTGAATCTTCCTCAACACCAAGTTTTTCAAAAAACTGAAAAGGATCTTGACCAGACCGCAATCCATCTCGGTTGTAAACATGTAAACCATCCGACGTAATCTGAATACGAAAATTCGGGTCTTTCACATTTTGAGCGGTAATTTTTATTTCCTCTAAAGAGTCAGGGAAGGGTCTTTTTTCATGAATCGTGAGCATGCTATTAGTTAGATTTTTTGGCAGTACTTGATTTTCCCTTGAGGCAAACATTACTCGGCGAGAGACATCGATTTCCTTAATTACAGACTTTGCATGATCGCTAACCTGTGTTGTCAAAACGGCACTGGCTCTAATTTCACTGCAAATTCCTAGCAATATGGCATTAATACCCATTGTATCAGCATCAATCAATTCAGTTAGATTACCTGTGCCGACAAGTATTTTTATTTCTGGAAACATCAATCTTAATTTTGAGAATCTAACAACTGAATCAGTAAAACCAAAAGGTATAGGATCTAGAATAGAATCTGCCATAAAATCTATACCCATTCTTTTTAAGTGACGGATTGATTTGTATAACGAATCTATTCCTACAGTATTATCTGGAATAATTATTGGAATTGATTTTCTGTATTTTTCAGCAATCCACAAATTTTCTGGTACCAAGCTTAATAGATAGTCAGCCTGGGCAATAGCTCCTCTTTCCAATTCGCTTGGATTGAGAGAATCCACGCTAACTTTAAACCCGTGCTTTTTTAATTTAGCAATGCTAGCTTCTAAATGCGGAAACTCTGTATCTGGCAAACAACCCAAATCAATTACATCTGCTCCTGACCTTTCGAAATCTTTAGCTCTTTCTAAAATTTCTTCGGTAGTTAATTTGGTTGCATCTGTTATTTCTGCAAAAATTTGAATATCATGCTTATCCATTTCAATTTTTTTACCTCTCCTGTTAAAGAAATTCGGGATATCTTTCAACTCATCTGGCCCCCTTAATATAGAAATCTCTAATTTCTCGCCGAGTAATTTTAAATCTCCACGGCATCGCCCTGGGACAATTATTTTGTCGAAACCTGCATATCTTGCAGGCTCCAATCTTCGCTCAATCATGTCTGCCGTCATGAGACCCGCTACCTGCAATCCGATTTCATAAATTTCCCATGAAAATGCAGGAGGATCAATACTCTTTAGAGTTGTCTCGAGACTATCTTTAGCCAGCCTACCGGTTAGGAAGAGAATTCTATCCAATTTAATCCAAACTGTTTTAAACGCTTATCCAAAATCACCTGTAAATCACTTACAGTCTCCACGACTGTGCACTCTTCGAAGTTTTTCAATAATGCTAAATTGTCGAACTCTACTTTGCGTGGTGTGAGCTCTACCCACTCCTTTGGTGATTCCGTTATAACGGTAGGTTCGGTATCACAAGCAAAAACAATTGTGTCTATCTTTAGTTTACCTGCTTGAGCAAACATATTTGTCGGTAACGTATCTGATATCCCCAAAGCACACTTAACAACTGTATTGCTAGTAGCAGGCGCTATTATAACTGTATGATACCCATTTTTATACAAAGCTCCTACAGGTACGGCACTGTATGTCTTGTCTCTGAAAAGCTTATGTTTTAACTTGATATCATCAAGCCTGTGTCCGTACATTGGTAATACTTCCTCTGCCGCCTTGGACAAAAAGATATCTGTATCGGGCATTTTATCTAAAAGCTGTATTGATTCTTTCAAATAATGCCCTGAGCCAGTCAAACACCATGCGAATTTAGAATTTTGATTTTTAACTTTTTGTTCATCAGACTGTGTAGCTGCAGAATGCCAAATATCATTGTTTAAATTTTTCATAAGCTTTATAATCGTCAAACACTAATATGGATATTATCTCATGACAATGGAACCAATAAAATTGAATACCCCTTCTCATTTAGGAAATCATTTCTCTTTTAATGGCCTAGACATTGTCAAAATAACCAAGCTTAAGACGTCTACAGTGATTGGAATTTGTGAGGATGAATTGTTTGAACCTCAGCCATTAATCATTACAATCGATATGGGGATACTAAGACCAACAGCCTGTGATTCCGACAATATTAGGCAAACCGTTGACTACGACTGTGTGCGAAAAACTGTCATCAAATTCGCAACAAACAATAAATACAAGCTTCTCGAATCTTTTGGAGAACAGTTGTCAAGAATTCTACTTGATAGATACAAGCTTTCAATCATCAAGCTAGAAATAGAGAAGCCAGCGAAATATCCGGATGTTGATTCTGTCGGTTTCGTCATGACTAGGAAAGCTAGTAACAAAAGTTTAAAATTTAGACATCACGAAAACAATATATTTTATTTACTAGGTTCCGGAATTATCCCAAAAAAGTAGGATGTGTCGGCTATTTATTTTTATAAATAGCCGACAAATATCCCAACAGCACTTAGGCAGCAAATGGATGTGCCGATGAACCTTTACTTGAAACAACTTCAGATGCAGTTGGCTGCCCAGAAACTGCGCGCTCAATAGCTTCCTTGGTTGCCTGATAGTTGTAGTCCTGGATTTTCTTATCATCCGCAGCTTCCCAGTGAATGAAAACTCCAACACTCACAAAAATATCGTCTGCTTCACTAGCCGGAATTGTACCGTCCTCAACACTATCAGCCACAGCCATAGCAACAGCTCTTTGAGCAGGACCAAACATTTGTACAGCTTGTTTTGCACCCTTAATGGTGACTTTATTAAACATAACTGTCGCAGGCTTGCACATTAAGTTTGGTGCAACAACGGCTAAAAGGCTGGTAAACCCATCTTTGTTGTTGGTCAATGCATTGGTAAAAGCAGACTCTGCAGCACTACCACGCGGTCCCAAAATAAGATCAATGTGAGCAACTTCATTTCCATCGCCGACTAGAGACTCTCCAACCATAACTCGGTCAATTTTTGCCATCAGTATTTCTCCATAATAAAATTTATAAAAAACCCACCCTTTTGTAAAGGGATGTTCAGCTAACCCACTAGCCTAAGCCGAATAATCAGGCTCTAACAAACCAAATATCAAAAGAGAGCAAACAGTTATATCAGCACTAGTACCTGGATTTAAACCTCGCACCTTCAAGAACTCATCGAACTGTCTAATTCTCGACCGATTCGGCAACACCATTTTACCATTATTTACTTTATTTAAAACGTTTTCAAAGTTAATTTGATCTTGAAAAACTTTTATTGCTTTTTTTTTCACAAATTCAGCTACACGCAAGCCAAATTTTCGTTGAATATGAGAATCTCTGTTGTTAGTGAGCCAATAGAAATAGATCAGGGAAGCCAGGGATTGTCTACCGCATGGGTTAATAGGCTTTTCTTTATTTATCCACTGTCTTCGAAAATTTTCTTCTAAGACAGGCTGCTTTAAAATTTCGAAAAAACCAGAAAAATATTGCTTTGCAATAAAGTCTTTATCCTTTGCTTGCCGCATTGCATCAATAATTTTCACATTTGTGAATCTAACATCCATCTCCCTATCTTCACCGAGGCCCCCCGGATTTGCATGAACAATTGCATCGTATATTAATTTTGATTGATCTAAATCAATTTTATATATGGTTTTCATTAACTCCGCTTGCAAAAAGTCTAACGGATCAACTAATCTCCTAAGTTCCTCGTCTGCCAATTTTTGCATTACATGAAGCACCGGCGCACACAAAAGAATAATCCCTAGATTTGTATTACAACCGACTGCCTTTATACTTTCTTTCGTAGCCAAATATATTTTTTCTCCAAGTTTTAATCCCGGTTGTACCATTAATGGTGCACAAACTTCGGAGCTCGTTATAAAATCTTGGCCAGTCATACCATACCCTGAAGAATTAAAACTCACATTTCCTGGTTTAAGAGCTTGAACATCTAATTGGCACGCAATTAAAAAGTTTCTTTTTAATGAACCTAAATAATCCATCACTTGATCAAAGTTTATCTCATTTTGGAAATCATAAACTTAATGATTTTTTCTGATATATTAATACTGCTTACGTTCTGCAATCCCTTCCAGGCAGGAACTCCATTTACCTCTAAAACTGTATATCCTAATTCTGACCTCTTGTCCTCTATTATATCAACCCCTCCAATTTCTAACCCCACTGTTCTTGTTGACTGAATCGCTAATTTTTTCAAAAAATTATCTGGAATAATTTGTCTACAAACTCCACCTTTGGCAACATTGTGAACCCAACCCTGCCCTTTTCTCTCCATTGCGGCAACTACCTCGTCATCTACAACAAAAACTCTGAGGTCTCTCAAAGAACTCCCAGCCGATTCTACGAATTCTTGTATGTAGTAAACACCGTTAGCAAAATTAATCATTTTTTCGAAATCTTTGTCGTTTTTTATTTTTTCTTCTATCAGTGTTACGTTAACTCCTTGTGAACCAAAAATTGGTTTGATAACCAGCTTCCGACCCTCGTCTAGTAGGCGATTAATAAGCGTAATGCCGGTTGCCTTATCTTCAAGTACCCAACAATCAGGAGTTGGTATATCTTGCATCCTTAAAAGAAAACTAGTCATACATTTATCTACACTATTTTCTATTCCCCTTCCTGAATTCACAATTGGAATTCCAAGAAATTCCAATTGATGTAGAATTGCTAAGCGACGAGTAACTTGCTCTAATGATCCGCCCGCAATACCTCTAACGAAACAGCAGCTAGGACTTATATTAAAATTTCTCATTACAAAGTTGTCTTTAGCACAATCAATGAAAACATCAATAGAAGACAGGTTTAGAATTCTAGTTTTAATTCCCGAGAAATTGAGTCCAATTTTCAGCTGATCAATATGCCACCCTAGCTCATCAGAGAAAATAACAATCTCTCCTTTTTTCCCGTTACTTACTTTTCCAGCCCTATCCATGACTCTTCTAAAAGAGGTATATTCAACTTTCCCTCAACCCACGACTTTCCACTATCCAAATTACTGATTATTACTTTTGCAGGGGCAAAAAGCATTGGATCAATTTTATAAAAGTCATATGAAACAGACTTAAAGATTTCAGAAAATGACTTACCGTAATCTTTGGAATTGGATGAAGGTAAAGCTTTGGAGAGCTTTTCGGATTCACTATCGTTTCCAATCACAACAAGTTGCACTAAACCTCCATATAAGATAGCGTCGTTAGTTCTACCCATGGCTTCTAAAAAATCACTTGAAGGTAAAGGGATCGGCGCATTTGCAAAGCCTTCAACAACATTATGTAAAGGAAAGTTTAGGGCATGCAATTTATGCATCGCAACCTCCAACACCCTAGAAACTACCTGCGTAGTTCCAGCCAGGCTTGTAGTTGGTGTTATTATTAAAACGAGATTCTCAGGGTTTAACCTGCAATCATTAATAATCTTATCGATAATTTTTCTAGGGGGGTAACATGCTACCTCTAAAATTAAAACCCCTTTCTGAGATATTTCTGAATAAGCTATTTCCTTAATTAAATCCTCCCTATTGGCTAGCACACGGGCAGGTCCTGACCCAAGGCAATTAAAGGGTTTCCCTGCATTATCTTCTTTCGGCACGCTTAAACTCCAACCTGCGTACTGACTCGATAAGCAAGCTATAACGGGTACTGAACTATTAACAAAGACAGTGTTTGGAATTTTTCTTGTTGCATCCATGCCTAAGGTGATGCTCCCTAATCCACCCATGCAAATTTCTGCTATTTTTATACCCGCCAAAACACTGCCTTTACAGTGCAGACCAGCGTCCAAAACTCGCACCCCGTTCGACTCACGTTTGACATTTATGTTGTACTTTTCGGAGTTTTTTATCATTAATTCAGCTAACCGGTAAGCATTATCATTAATAGCGAAGCATACTTTATTGGTCATATAAAACTCTCCCAAAAAATTAGGTTAATTGTGATAGCTTATTGTAAACAAATTCAACCTTGTCATTTAAAGCCCTCTGCAGTTCCACGATGCTACTTCCTCTTAAGAAAACAGAGCATACTGGTTCATACTTTTTAAAGAAGTATTTTCTATTAGGTATATTTGTTAGAAATTTATTTTTAAACAGTGATTCCTGACAATTCTCATTCATATAAAAATCTGATTTTGCATATATAATCCGAAATCCAGAAATTATTTTTTTTTGCATAGCTGGAAAACTTTCAGGTATGCAAGTATTACCTGAAATGCCATTTGTAAGATGAATATGCCTATCAAAAAAACAAAATTTATGTGACTCCTGTAAAATCTCAAAAGATGCTGTTATACGAGGATTTAAGTCTAAAAAATGCACCGCTTTATCAGATACTAAAAAATCGATACCATTAAAACCTCTCAGTTTAAACTTCTGCATAATAAGTTTGGAAATTCTCAAAGCCTCTTGATCGATGCTATCACTCAATTCGACTGGACCATCCAGACCACAAAACACAAAAGGTAGGTAACTTTGTTTGGTGGTAACTGGTTTACTGTAGCCCAGTGGCATAAAATTTTGTCCGTCAGCAAAAAAAGATAAGCTTACTGCCGTTCCTGGCAACTGTTTCTGAAAATACTCGGAACTTTTGGATTTTCTTCCATATTTCTTTTTTATACCGTACCCACCTGAGGATCCTAAGTCTTTCAGTATCCAACCAGACCCAAGATCCTCAAAAGATTCCGCCGAAAAATTAATTTGTGGGAAAGGAACTTCCAACAATTTCAATGTTTTAAAAAACATTACTGGATTTTCCAGACATTTAAAAACTGAAAGAGAATTCGCATACAATGGCAAAATCTCATTTGCCTGCCGCAGGATGTCATATTTTCCTTCAAAACCCGATCCAATGATCACTCCTTTAAAACCATAGATTTTGAAAACCGACAGAGAGTTTAAAAATTTTTTACTGTCTATGCCCGTTTGCCCAGGAAAACAAGTTCCTATGTGCCGCCAAAATGGTACCGAAATTAGACAGTCCTTATCTCCAAAAACGTCCATGACACCTAATTTAAATCCAAATCTTTGAGAAGAACAAACAACACCTCTTCCGCTCAAGGCAGCAAGTACATACACAACAATTCCTATCTTCCAGTTTTAAATAGCTGATAACCTCTATTTCTTGCACAAGTTACATCAAATCGAAGACCATCAGTCAATAAATTATTTTGCTTCAGAAATTTAAGGGCTTTTTGTAATTCATCATTGGACTCGAAAATTGCAAAACCGGTGGGACCCCAGGATGACTGTCCGCTTCCAATGTCAAAGTTCTTTGCTAGAACACTTATTACATTTCCAACTGAAGGACTTGAGAATGTTGAACCATCCTGGGCATTAAAAAAAAACTCTCCCATTAAATCCTGGATGTTAGTTATGCCCTCAGCAAATGACTCGAAATCTTTGTCAATTATTGCAGGAATGACTCTTAGCAACGTTTCGCGACAAAGTGTAGATGATTTTTCTTTTGTGATTTTTGGCAATCCCTCTATTGCCTTAATTTCTCGATCTCCATAAAAGTGTGAGGTTTTATCTTGCATAACTAGCAATATTTTCCAGTTTTTCGGAAAACTTACCCGTGAAATCAACGGTGGCTGCCTAGCATCAGTAAGCTTGCCTCCATCGACGATGAACCCACCTTTGTCAAAGCCAATAATCCCAATTCCACTGCGTTTGCCCCTATTAATCGTTAAGCTAAGATGCTCGGTTCTAGGCTTCAAATTAATTATTTCGAGCAGCGATCTGCTAAGGGCCAATGCTAGTTGAGTACCTGAGCCAAAGCCCGAATGCCTAGGAGGTTTTTTCTTAAGAACGATGTTGAAGTTATCGGCAAACCCGTATCTTTTTTTTAATCTTGTTATTGTGACTCTAAAAAATTTAGCAGTCTCCTCATCCAACGCATCACCGGTGATAATCAAAGTTTTTGATCTCCTAACCTCCAACTCTACGTTGTACCCCTCAATAACAAGACCTAAGCTGGCAAATTGACGTCCCGACAAACCCGTTGGATCTAAAAATCCAAAATGCAGTCTTGCGGGAGCGATAAGGGACACACAATCATCCACGTGAATTCACCAAAAAAATTAAATTTAATTAGATTAGTGTTATTCTACTGAACTTCTTCGTCGTCGGGAGGAGGAGGAGGTAATTTTAAACCGTAAAGGGCAGCAAATGTCTCGTCGTTTTTCTCTAATGCTATCTCTAGCTGCATATCAAGCTCAGCGTCAATGGTAATAGAATCAGCTGTACCCAACCATTGCGCTCTGTTATTCCTAATTGAGAGAAGTTTAGCTATTGTGCAAAACTTAGCCTGATCCTTTATCCATGCCTCAGCAATTTCTTTTCGTTGACCGGGATCAGCTGTATTCAAAGCAATCAGTCTAAACTCACCAACTAAACATTTATCTTTTCCGGCATCATCATCTTCGTCAGGGTAAAAATTTGAGTTTTGAATAGGCCTAATTGGCTTTTTCCCCCCTATGGACTCGTCTAGCTGATCATTAGTTTCGGACGTTTGATTTTGAGCAAATGCAGAAAAGTTAGTTACTACAAAGGTAATGAGGATCAGGTGAACCAATATCAATGACAACCTACCTTTATAACGATTCATCGAACTAATCTTGTGTTATAATTTCGTCGGCTCTAAAACGATATTGATTTGGTTATCATATCGCCAATAGGCGCCAGTTATCATATCAACAACTCCCGGAATTAACCCGAGATAAGTACTTGTAGTAGATTTCGAGTTAGCGACAATGTTATCCCAACCAAACTCATTGGAAATGGTATTAACTACACCAACACCACCGCCTGCAACACCTATCGCGCCTAATCCAGAAGGACTGCTCACTAGACGCAACATTCTAGGCTGGAAACCCTGCGCATGACATACCAACACAAGTTCTTTTGAAGATCTTTGCGTATAAAGAACTGGATTATTATTAGTTAAAGCCCCCAATTCTCTATTCTCCCTGTAGACCCTGCATATCGTTGACTCAGGAGTGAGAGTTACGGAAATGGGCTGAGATGTGCCTTCAAAAACAGTTGCACAGCCTGTCAAAAAGAATATGCTTATTAAGAAACCAAATAAGTATTTATATTTAAATGCAGATAGATTTTTCATAAAAATTGCCTTCCGAAATTATCTTTTTGTGCCCTAAAAGTAGCCATGATAGTTTAGTCGGGTTCAAAGTTAAATACTTTACTAATTTCACTAGTTTTAATGGACACTTTTCAATGCAAATGTTTTATAGCAACGCTACTAGAGCCATATATTTCCACCACTACTCTAATTATTATGATTACCTAAGACATTTGAAGATAGTATACATTTCCTCTATACTCTTTTAATAAAAGAGGGTCCAATGAATTTTAAAAACCTTTTGTTAATCTTCGCAACAATTTTAATCGTTGCTATCATATTCGAAGTTTTTCTATTTCTTTCCGGAGCAAAAATATTAACAGAGGAGTTAGAGGTATCACCCGGAGAGTATTTAGAATCAGACAATTTTGCTAGGATATTCGGTAGCCAAATTGAGGTTAATGACCCAGTGTTACTTTGCGAATATTTCAACGGGCGAAAGCTTGTTTACAGAAAATACAAACATTCTCCACTTAACGACGGGGGTAAAGATGCTTGCCCTTCATTTTTACGTCCTAGGCAATAAAATTATCAAGCCTTGTCGTCAAACAAAAGCCCTCGAAGAGATTTTAAGCCCTCTGAAACCCTAATTGCATATTCCGGAGGAATTTGCCGAACTATATCTCCACTGTCAGGATTGACCACAGTGATAACTTCTCTGTCAAACTCTCTATCCTTTGAAAATCTAACTGCACGCCCCAAGTCCTCCATACGTTTATTTAAAGTGTCGATTGATCGGTCCACTCGTTCAGCAAATCTACCCGCATCTGCAGCTCGTTCGGCCCGCAAATCATCAGGGATGGTTTCCTCGATTACCTGTTGAAAAACGCCAACTCCCTGTGGTTCCCGCAAACCTCCGGCAGCTCCTATTGAATTAATTCCCAAACCAGCAGGTCCAGCTGGGCCACCGAATGGACCCCCCGAGCCTCTGGGTCCCGATGCACCCTCTTGTCTCGCCCCAGGTCCTGACCTTAATTCAAAATCTCTTATAGTCGCCAAAGACTGCGGCTGAGCCAGTTCTCCCCTAGAACTCAAACTCGGGTTACCGCCGCTGCGGGCCCTTTTAATTCCTTCACTAAGGCGCAGTTGCTCATTTGCCTGTAGTTCAATTCCTTTTAACGGGTCAACTTGTGTTGTTTTATTAACAACGCTTTTGTCCCCAATATTATTTTTTCTGTCTACAGGCCCCGAAATATTTGTCTGGTTGTAACTCCCTATCTCTGGCATCTTAAATACACCCCTATCAAATAGAAAATGAAATCAATTAGTAGATGATATCAACTTTGTATCAAAGATTCACCTAGTTATGAGAGGGTTTGGTACCAAAGTAGGAGATGAAGTAGGAAAAACAACACAAAAAGCAATTCACTTTTAAACAGTGGAAATCGAACGTATCTTTTTAAAATGTGGCGGAGACAGTGGGATTCGAACCCACGATGCGCTTTTGGCACATACTCCCTTAGCAGGGGAGCACCTTCAGCCTCTCGGTCATGTCTCCTTTCGTGTAACCAACTGTGTTATGAACACACTTTTAGTATATCAAAACTACGCTTCTCTAAGTCCAAAAGCTGCATGCAAAGTTCTCACAGCAAGCTCCATATATTTATCCTCTAGAACAACCGATATCTTTATTTCACTAGTCGAAATCATCTTGATATTTATCCCTTCTTTGGATAAAACTTCAAACATTTTGCTCGCCACACCCACACTTGAACGCATACCAATTCCGATGATCGACACCTTGCAAATATTTTTATCTGTGTGAAGGGTTTTAGCTCCTATCTCATCAATCACCTTTTTTTCTAATCGTTCTGTGGCCCTCGTTAAATCAATCCGGGGTACTGTGAAAGAAAAATCTGTAAGTCCATCAATACCAGCATTTTGAATAATCATATCAACATCAATATTTGCCTCAGCTATTGGTCCCAATATTTTGTGAGCAATGCCTGGTGTATCGGGTACACCGGGTATCGTAATCTTAGCCTCATCTCTGTTGCACGCAATTCCGGATATAAGTGCCTCTTCCATATTTCTATCTTCCTCTTGAATAATTAAAGTGCTACAACTTAATTCATCCTTAATCGAAAGTTTCGGGTCCTTGAGGCTTGAAAGCACCCGTGTCCTCACTTTATACTTTCCTCCAAATTCAACTGACCTAATCTGTAATACCTTGGATCCTAAACTGGACATTTCAAGCATTTCCTCAAATGTAATTTCATTCAATCTCCTGGCCTCTGGTTCAATTCGTGGGTCAGTGGTGTAAACACCGTCTACATCAGTATAAATAAGACATTCATCCGCATTTAAAGAAGCAGCCAAAGCAACCGCTGAAGTATCCGAACCCCCTCTGCCGAGAGTAGATATCGCCTCTGATTTTTCTGTAACCCCCTGAAACCCGGTTACTACCACAATCCGTCCCTTCCCAAGATCTTCCTCGAGCCGGTTATTTTCTATCTTTAAAATTCTTGCTTTACCATGGTTGCCGTCCGTTATCATCTTCACTTGCCAGCCACAATACGAAATAGCATCGTAACCTAAATCCATAAGTGCAATTGTTAGTAAGCCCGCTGATACCTGCTCGCCACTCGCTACGACCTGATCCATAGCTCTTCGATTAGGATTTTCGGACAACGATTCGCCCAAATCAATCAACCTATTTGTTTCTCCAGCCATGGCAGAAACTACGACTACTACCTCCGGAACACTATCACGCCATTTTGCTACTCTGTCAGCCACCTTTTTGATCCGAGCAATTGATGCCAGGGACGTACCACCATATTTGTGGACTAACCTCTTCATTATTTCTTTTCTAACCAAAGTCGACCTTTAAAAAACAGCATTTTATAAGAATCGCTTTCTCTTTCTAGGATAAGCTCTGGTCTAGATCCGGGTTCTGCATATCTTAGTTGCCTCACAAACTCACCGAGTCTCACAGAAGGAGGTGCCATAACGCCAGAAGAACGTAACCAAAAACGAAGCAATTCGAATACCACTGAGTCAGGTTCTTTCAGCAGCCTATCTCCACAGACTGTAACATTTAAACATTCGTTCTGCATCAGTAAATCAAAATTTGAAGAAACGACACTCTCAAATAATTCCAGCATTTTTAAATCGATTACTGATTTTGCTCTACTTATGTTCTCAATTGACCGTAACATGCCTTTCATTCCACCCTCCCTTACTGACAAGATATTTGGTAGCACAACGTTCCTTATTCTATTTCTATCATATTGATAGCTTGAATTAGTTACGTCGTCTATCCAGTCTAAATTATTATCCTCCAGATATTTCTTTATAGAATTTTTGCTTAAATGCAGAAATGGTCTCCAAACTGAAAATTTTTTGTCTTTCACGATCTTTTCCGAAAATCTTGCCATGCAGCTTAATCCATTTATTCCTGACCCTCTAATCCATTGCAGCAGAAATGTTTCAACCTGATCATCTGCATGGTGTCCTAAGACCAGACAATCTTCACAGGTCAATAACTCTGAGAAAGCAACATAACGGTGCTTTCGTGCAAATGCTTCAATACCTAATTCTTTTTTCTCTTGTTCATCATCTGGAATGCATCGGGTATGCAGATTGATTTGTAGTTTAGAGCACAACCTCTGACAAAATTCTTGGAAGATTATGGCATCTTTTTGAAGGCCGTGGTTAACGTGGATTGCTTCAATTAAAAAATTACATCCCTGACGGTTACTCAATCTTAAACTTGATAATAAATGTAGAACAGCCACCGAGTCTTGTCCGCCAGAGAGACCGATTACGAATTTTTTAAATTTACTAACTAGTCTCGGAAAATCTTCCAAAACCACGGACTTTATCCTGTCTCTGTTTAATCAACTCTGAAACGTCAAGATCACTTAGACTTTTCAAATTTCTGCTTAAGTCTTTTTTTACAGTCGAAAATACCATTTGATGGTCTCTATGGCTCCCACCTAGAGGTTCTTCAAGTACCCCGTCTATTAAACCCAATTCTTTCAGTCTATGGGCGGTTATCGCTAAAATTTCTGCCGCTTTTGATGCTTTCTCTGAATCCTTCCACAAAATAGAAGCACACCCCTCCGGGGATATTACCGAATATATTGAATATTCGAACATTAGTAATCGATCTGCAACTGCTATTGCCAAAGCGCCTCCTGAACCCCCTTCACCAATAACGACGCTTACAATAGGAACTTTCAGCCCAGCCATCAAAAACAAATTTTTACCTATTGCCTCAGACTGTCCTCTTTCCTCAGCCCCGATACCTGGATAAGCACCAGGAGTATCCACTAGAGTCACAACAGGAATTGAAAATTTTTCGGCGAGACGCAAAAGCCTGGCTGCTTTTCTGTACCCTTCCGGACGAGGCATTCCAAAATTCCTTAAAGTCCTTTCCTTTAAATCTCTTCCTTTTTGATGCCCAATAAACATCACGGACCGACCCTCGAATCTTCCAACACCACCTACGATTGCAGGATCATCGGCGAAGAGCCGATCTCCATGAAGCTCAGTGAAATCTTCAGTAATCGATTGTATGAAATCTAAGGTGTATGGCCTTTCAGGATGTCTTGCCACTTGAGAGATCTGCCACGGAGTAAGAGAGCCGTATATATTCTTTAACAGTTGGCTACTTTTTCTTTCGAGTGTGTCTATCTCCTTACTTATATCTAGCGCAGATTCTTCGGTCTGCACATGTCTCAACTCCTGAATTTTTTGGTGCAATTCTTCTATTGGCTTTTCGAAATCTAGGAATATCATTTTTTAGATTTAATCCTTTGAAACTTCCATGTTGTTCCATCTGGTCCATCTTCTAAACCAACACCGTGTTGTACCAGATCATCTCTGAACTTATCCGCTAATTCAAAATTTTTCTGCTCTTTGGCACTCTGTCTCAGGGAAATTATTTGCTCAATTTCTTCCGCGGATAATTTTTCAATCATGATTTCACGTTGTAGATCATCTTTTTCCGAATAATTATTCAATAAACCTAGAACTTCCCCCATTCCCCTTAGAACATCTTCTTGTAAATCTTCAGAGCACATACGGGGGTTTTTCTTTTTTAATAAATTTGCATATTTAAACATTTCTGCAAATGCCAGTGGGGTATTAAAATCATCATCCAACGCATCTCTGAAGGCTACCGCAGACTCATGTCTACTATTCATGAGTCGTGCTACAAAATTTTGTCTACTGATAACATCAAACTCTCCGCCTCTATTTTCACTAACAAAGGCTTCTTGAAGACTTTGTAAACTGCTTTGAGCATTTCGCACTTGTTCATCAGAGTAGCTTAATGGTTTTCTATAATGCGTTTTTAGTAGAAAATATCGCAAGGACTCAGGGTCATATTCTCTAATGGCTGACTTAATCGTCAAAAAATTATTTAAGGACTTTGACATCTTCTCTTCTTTTATAGTTACAAACCCAACATGCATCCAAGTATTCACGTGGGGCTCTCCTTCAACCCCGTACCCACATTCTGACTGTGCAATTTCATTTTCATGATGTGGAAATTGTAAATCAGCTCCACCGCCATGGATATCAAATTGTTTTCCTAACAAAGCATTACTCATAGCTGAGCATTCTATGTGCCACCCCGGCCTACCTGCACCAAAAGGAGATTTCCAGGTAACGTCATCCGGTTCCCCCTGCTTTGCACCCTTCCAAAGTACAAAGTCCAGAGGATCTCTTTTCTTTTCATCGATTGAAATCCGGTGACCCACCCTTAATTGCTCAATCGATTTACCGGACAATTTCCCATAATCGCCGAAAGAACGAACAGAAAAATTAACGTCTCCTGTCTCAGAAATATAAGCGTAATCTTTCTTTACCAATTTCTCAATCAATTCAATCATCTCAGGGACGTATTTCGTCGCCTGGGGTTCAAAGGAGGGCTTTTGAATAAAAAGTGATTTTTCATCATTGTGCAATTCCGTTATGTACTTCTTTGTATATTCATTGACCCCGACTTTCTCATCACTAGCTCTCTTGATAATTTTATCGTCAATATCAGTAATATTTCTAACATAAGTCACCGTGAAACCTTTTGCCTCAAACCAGCGCTTAACAAGATCAAAAAATACCATTACCCTAGCGTGGCCAATGTGGCAATGATCATAAACGGTCATACCGCACACGTACATAGTTACATGGCCCGGCCTTAAAGAGTAAAAATTGTCTTTTTTTCTCTTTATGCTGTTAAAAATTTTCAAAGTAACTCCGTATCATTCTGATGTAGGATATAATCTAACTGGATAGTTTACTATGCAAAGATTACTGCTGAAAATACTACTTTATTTTTTTCTGTCGAACTTCGCTCTCATTGGAGCGTCATACTCAAATCCTCAAGCCGATGGAGGTCAATCCAGGGCTTTGATGCAAACAAGAGAACTGATAGAACTCGGAAAATATGAAGAGGCCGATGCCATCATCATAGTGCAACTGAATAAGAAACCTAGAGACGCTCAGTGGCGATACTTGGAAGCCCTTTTAAAAGCAGAAATGGGGCTTTCTATGAAAAATAAGGATATTTTGGATACTGCCGTTTTCCTATTTGAAAGACTTTCAGAGGAATTTCCTGAATTACCTGAACCATATAATAATTTAGCCGTGCTCTACGACAAAATGGGTCAAGAACAAAAAGCCATTAAATCATTTAAATTAGCTATACTCAATAACCCAGACTATAAGCTTGCTTACGAAAATTTAGCAGATCTTTATTTGTTTTTAGCTAGAGAGACATATTTGGAAGGTTTGACCAAAGGTAGAAATAATAATGACAGGCTTGAAGCAAAATCAAATTTTTTGAAAAATATTCCGTTTTTTTCGTCAAAAAGTTTAGACTTAGAAATACTAAAAAAAGAGGGGGTTGCGAAGTGAAATATAATGTTTCTACGAGTTTTGGAAATTTCACTCTCTCCCTCTTCCCAGAGGACGCACCAGTTACTGTAAAAAATTTTTCGACATATGTGGAAGAGAACTTTTATAACAGTACGATATTTCATCGAGTTATCGATGGTTTTATGATTCAAGGAGGCGGCTTTGATAAAAATCTTGAGGAAAAATCAACGAAAGAGGCCATTCAAAACGAAGCAAATAACGGACTTTCGAACAAAGCGCTAACTATCGCGATGGCAAGAACTAGTGAACCTCACTCTGCTAGTTCACAATTTTTCATTAATTTAGTTGATAATATTTTCCTTGATTTTAATGAAGAAACGTCGGATGGCTGGGGATACGCGGTTTTTGGAGAAGTTGTAGACGGACAAGAGACAATATTTAAAATTGGAAAAGTTCAAACAGGGCCACGTGGATTTTTTCAGGATGTGCCTGTTAAGCCGATCGAGATACAAAAAATCACCAAGTTGAAATAGAATGTTCACTCTTCGATTTGAGTCAGCTGTCCTTTGTTCTGATATTCATCTGAGTACAAGTACCGATAAAATATCCTCAGCATTTATTCACTGGTTGCAAGAATCCTGTTTGGGGAAAATTAGAACGAAGCCGGAGTGGCTCTTAATTTTGGGTGATCTTTTCGATGCCTGGATTGGTGATGATATTTTGGATACGGCAAACCCTCCTGAATATTTGCTTAAGCTGGTTTCTATTTTAAAAGAAATTAGTCAGTCTGGTGTAAAAGTTGGAATAATGCATGGAAACAGAGATTTTCTGATAGGTGAAAATTTTTGCAAGAAAACTCACACCAAGTTATTACCTCAGGAAATACTACTTTCTCACAACCAATCAAAATTCAATTATTTGTTAATGCATGGTGATCAGTTGTGCACAGATGACATAGAACATCAGAAATTCAGGAAAATGGTGTTATCCCCAAATTGGAAAAATATATTTTTGAAAAAAGATATTTCCAATAGGCTTCTTATTGCCTCAAAAATGCGGAAAGAAAGTAATTATGCGAAATCAAAAAAAAAACAAGAGATCATGGATATAAATGTTTCAGAGGTTGAAAAACTATTAAATTTATCTGATGCGAGCGTAATTATTCACGGCCATACTCACAGACCGGGTAGTTATGAATTACCCTCGGGAAGGAAAAGAATAGTTTTACCTGATTGGCGGATTTTTAAAGACAAATTATCTGGAGGAGGACTACTTTTAAAATCCTCGGGGTTATATCAATTATCCTTATAATTCAATCTTTTTTTCAGTAACTCAATTTCTTGATCTTGCTCCTGGATTTTTTTTATTAAAGTATTTAATCGAACCTCAACTGGATCGTTTGCCGGTGATGAAACACCATATGCCTCAAATTCACTGTCGTAATTTTTTCCGGTATCGTCTGGTTGAACTACCACTTCTCTTGCGGGAACGCCCACTACTGTAGAATCCGCGGGCACGGAATTTAAAACAACCGCGTTAGACCCAATCTTTGAATTATCACCCACAAAAAAAGGTCCCAGAATTTTTGCACCGGCACCTACAACAACCCCAGAGCCCAATGTAGGATGTCTTTTCTGACCTTTTTTTAAAGAAGTCCCTCCTAGGGTGACCCCTTGATAAATTGTACAGTCATCCCCAATTTCTGCCGTCTCCCCGATCACTATCCCGCATCCATGATCAATAAATACTCTCTCGCCTAATTTTGCACCTGGATGTATTTCGACCGCCGTTAAAAACCTGCCAAAGCTTGAAAAAAATCTTCCCATCCATTTAAGATATTTTGTTTTGACCCAAAACCAATTCGCCAACCTGTGAATTACGATTGCCTGAAAACCAGGGTAGAATAAAATCACATCTACCCAATTTCTTGCAGCTGGATCCTTTTCCATCACATTTTTTATATCGGCATAAAATTTTGACCTAACCATATATATTCCAATCTAATTCAGTTCTTTCCTTATTTCGGAAAAAAAACTAATCATTAATTTTGCATCTTCTTCTTCTATTTTATTATTAATAATCCATCGCCTCATTTTAATCTCACTTTTTTCTCTATTTCCCTGCTTAAAAAAATTAATCTGTTCCCCCAAATGAATCATCGATCTTTCAAGACTGTATAGAGTTTTTTGAGAAGCTGGTTTTTTTATTGTTGCAAGAGAACAGTTTCGCCGATGGTTTTTATGTAAATAATCATTGTTTCTCAATATTGCCTTCTTAATGGTATTCCTTGTGAAATATGCTACCAGCAACGCCGCATGTGAAATATTTAAAGACGGGTACTCCTCATCCAGATCAAAGGCACATACTCCGGTGCATCGTGATAACTGTTTGTTAGACAAACCAGATTTTTCACATCCAAAGACGAAGGATACATGAAAATCCTCCCAGCGCAACAAACTGTCACTAACACTTTTTAAAGTTTCTTCAAATGATATTTTAGGAATTTGAATATCCCTATCCCTCGCGGTAAATCCGATGACCATATTAGACCCCTCGAGAGCCGTTTCGAGCTCGCTTAGCTTAACATCATGGACATATTCTTTCGCATGAGATGCTCTAGACAAAACTTGTGGGGAATTTACCATCAAATCTTTGGCAGGATCAATTAAAATAGGGGAACTACACCCGGTGTTTTTAAGTGCACGTAAGATTGCACCAAGATTGCCAGGATGAGTTAAACCCACAAAAGCCCAATGAACTTTTTTTAAATAACTCGATAACAGCTCATTTATTTCCATAAAATCATGCACCCAATGTTAAATACCGCCGTTAAAGCTGCCAGAAAAGCTGGTCACTTGATCAACAAGGCTATCTTGGATCCCACTAAGATTCAAATTATGCGGAAGGAAAAAGCCGATTATGTAACTAACATCGACAAAGAGTGCGAGAACGAGATTGTCAATATTCTCACAAAAGCTTATCCAAAGCATGAAATTATCGCAGAGGAATCGACAGACAAGGAAACATTAAAGAAAAAACTGAGAAATGATGTCGAATATACCTGGTTAATTGACCCAATAGATGGTACGAAAAACTTTATACATGATTTTCCATTTTATAGTGTTTCTATCGGACTGTTATACAGGGGAAGAGTTCACCAAGCTGTTGTTTATGACCCTCATAGAGATGAACTGTTTTGTGCCTCTGAGGGACGAGGCGCATACTTAAACAATAAAAGGATAAGAGTATCTTCGCAAGAAATTTTACAATCTTGTTTAATCACAACCGGGTTTCCTACGAGCGAGAAACAAATCCAGGCTTTTTATACTGAAAAATTACAAATTTTTTTAGATGCAGAAGTGAATTTTCGAAGAACGGGATCTGCAGCATTGGACTTATGTTACGTAGCAGCTGGGCGCACTGACGGATTCTTTGAAAAAGGCCTAAAGGCGTGGGACGTGGCTGCAGGATCGCTAATGGTCAAGGAAGCTGGGGGGTTTGTTGGTGACTTCAGCAATAATCAGGACCATCTTTGCTCTGGCGATGTAATTGCTGCAAACCCTAGACTCTTTCCAGCCATTTTAAAAATTTTGGCTTCGAGAAAAGGTTAATCTAAACCTATAGAATGAACACTGAGCTTCATACGCCCGTTATAAAACAATATTTGGAAATAAAAGCACGTCATAAAAACAGCTTTGTTTTTTTTCGTATGGGCGACTTTTACGAACTCTTTTTCGAAGATGCGGTGAAAGCTTCAGAAATTTTGAATTTGACATTAACCAAGCGAGGAAAAAGTGGAGGTGAACATGTTTTGCTTGCTGGGGTTCCTGTACATTCGTCAAACCGATACATAAAAACACTTTTAGCGCACGGTAAAACTATCGCGATTTGTGAACAAGTGGAGGACTCCAAGCCAGGAAAAGGTTTAGTAAAACGTGAAGTTGTTAGGATACTTACCGATGGAACTATTTACGAAGAAGAATTGATTGACGATACAAATCAAAAATATCTCGGGGCTGTTGATATTGATGGAGGACTGGCATGGTGCGAAGTTGCAACTGGCAAACTTTATGTTGACCAGATTACACTCAATAGAGAAAACACTTTTAGGGAAATTACCTTAGATACAATTCTTAGTAGATTCAATATTGTTGAAATACTGTTTAATGAAGATATAAATAAAGCTAACCTTTTTGAAAAATTTGGGTACAAAAAAAATTTAGCTGAAACCCCATTACATATCAAAGACTCATTTGATAAATTAGTCCCCTACCCCCCATGGGAATGGGACTCTTACAAAGCGGAAAATATATTGAAAGATAGGCTTGAGATACACTCATTGAATCATCTGGGATTTGAAAAAGAACTCACAATAATGAGATCATTAAATGCATTGCTAACATATATTGAAAAAAATATTGGCCAACCATTCAAACATATAAAAACTCCTCATCTCTACTCTCAGAATAGCCATTTCAATATTGACAGCACGTCACAAAGAGCACTTGAACTTGTACGCCCACACTTTTTTGAGAATAAGAATGTAACCTTACTAAATAATTTGGATACTTGTACCACAGTGACTGGGTCAAAAACTCTAAAATCTTGGATTCTATCGCCGCTTAATTCCAAAGAAGAGATTTTGGAACGGCAACAATCCATTCAGTGGCTAACAAAAAAATTATCAGTAAAAGAAAACTTTAAGGGAATTGGAGATCTTGGACATACAGCCACACGGATCACCTTAGAGAAATGTAACCATCGCCAACTATATAATTTGAGTGAAACAATAGAAAAAATATTCACCGCAGGTGTTTTTCTGGCTGAATCTAACCAAAAATATATCGAGAATGCTGTACGTCTTTTTAAGTCCGACGAACTACAAAAAATAAAGAAAAAAATACGGTCTGTAATTAGCAAATCAAACTCGCAATCCTCAAAAGAGTCTTTTTTTATTAAATCGGGATATGACTGCCAACTCGATGCTTCTCGCGAACAACGAGCATTCCTTGGTAAAGAGCTTGCACGGTTAGAATTGAGTGAACGGGAAAAGACTAAAATCTCTTCTTTAAAAATAGGACACAGTTCTGTTCATGGACATTATATCGAGGTCAGCTCAAGCTTTAAAAACAAAGTTCCTGAAACATATAGAAGAAAGCAAACATTAAAAAATGCAGAGAGATATGACATTAATGAACTAAGTGAAATAGATTTTAAGCTGAATGAGGTTGATACTGAAATTGAAAAAATTGAACAACAGATATTTTCAGATCTGTGTGTTGAGCTAAAAAAATCAGGTGGATTTCTTTTTGAATTATCTGAAAATCTGGGGGTGATCGATACACTACTCTCGTTAGCGCAGAAAATTGTGAGACATAATTGGGTGATCCCAAACATTACAGATGAACCAGAGGTTTATATAAAAAATGGCTGGCACCCGGTGCTTGAGCAGATTTATGAGGATTCGGGAAATCTTACACCAGTTTTAAAAAATGATACTGTCCTGAACCTCAATCAGAACATGATGCTTGTAACAGGCCCAAATATGAGCGGGAAATCAACATATATGAGACAAGTCGCACTCATAGTGATTTTAGCAAAAATGGGCGCTCCTGTTCCCGCTGAATATGCCAATATTGGTTCTGTAAAAAGTATCTACACGCGAATCGGGGCCTCAGATGATATCGGTAGAGGTAGGTCCACGTTTATGGTGGAAATGACCGAGACTGCTAAATTACTTAATCTTGCTAACGAGAATAGCCTCGTGCTCATTGATGAAATTGGGAGAGGGACTTCCACAAAAGACGGGCTTGCGCTGGCTTGGTCTATTGCTGAAGAGTTAGCAACTAAGAATGGCGCGCTTTCTATTTTCTCAACACACTATTTTGAGCTTACTGCACTACCTAACGTTATAAGTACAGTTCACAACTTTCATTTTGAAACGATAGAACAAAAGGATAAAGTTATTTTTCTTTATGCCCTAAAAAAGGGGCCTGCGTCGAATAGCTTTGGATTAAAGGTCGCAAAACTTGCGGGTATCTCAACCAGTATTATAGAGAGGGCTACCAAAATTCAGAATAGTAGTTACACAACTTTAAAAGCAAAAGCCAAACCACCTGCTATGGTTGACCTCTTAAAGCAGGAAAAAATTTTAGTCCCTCAGGAAATCATAGAAACTAATATTGATAAACTCACACCATTACAGGCTCTGAATTTATTAAACAATATTAAGAAAAAATATGGGGATGGAAAATGAATCACTCTTCAATTAATTGGCCAAATGCTCTAAGTGAGAAAATTTTTAGGCAGAAATATTGGCAACAAAAACCTTTTTTGGTAAGAAACTTCTTTTCCAAAAATATTGCTAAAAATCTCCCTATTACACAATCACAAATTTTAAGACTTTCACAAACCGACTTTGTTCCTACAAAATGTGTATACGAGGGAAAAGCTTTGCATGTAAAAAATGGACCCCTAACTCCCACTTTTTTAAAAAAGATAGAATCTAATCACTGGACTATATTAATAGACAAAATAAATACGCAGCTGACTTACGCAGACCGTTTTTTCCACCTATTTAATTTCATCGATATTTTTAGGTTAAGAGACCTCATGGTAAGTTTGTCAAATAAGGGAGGAGGTGTTGGGCCGCACTTTGACTCGTACGATGTCTTTCTCGTACAGGCATATGGACAAAAACTATGGCAACTATCCTATAGATTCGATCATACTTTTACAAATAATCCTGATTTGAAAATATTAAAATATTTTAAACCCGATGAAGAATTTCTCCTCAATCCAGGTGATGCTCTATATTTACCCCCCAATGTAGCTCACAATGGAATAGCGGTACAAGACACATCAATCACATATTCTATTGGACTCAGAACTCCAAATATTTTGGATTTAACCGACAAAGTGTTTTTTTATCATATGGAAAACATCTCCTTTGATCCAGATTCGTTACTCGATCATAAGAAAATAAAACTCTCCACAGATCCAATGACTTTTTCCGACCAGTTAGCTAATCAGATTTCAAGCAAAATTAGTAACCTTTTTCCCAAATCTGAAGAAATAAAAAAAAACTTAGTTAAGAGTATTACAGAGTCCGATGATGAGATTCTTGACCGTATAGAAAACAATGAAATTAGTTTTCCAGACTTTCGCTTTCTTTCAGCGAAAAACAATCTAAATATAAACCCTTCAATGAAGGCTGTATTTTGGAAAGATAATTTGTTCTACAACGGTGAAGAGTTGAATCTTTCAACTTTGTCAGCAAAACAACATCGAATTATCAAAGCTCTCCTAGAGGAACTAATTACAAAAAGAACCATTTCCGTCAAAAGTATTTCACGCATAAAATCACCGGACATTTTAGAGATACTTTTTTTTCTTTATCAGCAAAACTTGGTGACATTTAAATACCTGTCTATTTAGCAATCTCTATATAATTTCTAATTTCGCAATAGACAGAGAGAGCCATTTTGTACCACCATCACTAAAACGAATTTCCGCTCTACTTTCCTGTCCAGTCCCCTCTAAATTTAAAATTATTCCATCGCCAAACTTATTATGACGGACGGTTTTTCCAACCATATACAAGGAACCTTTTTTGTCAAATAACTTATTTTCTTGCGAGATATTGCTCATTGGTAGAGAAGCTACTTCATTCTTACCCAAAAACAAGTCGTTACTTTTTTTTATTCTTACCCCGAAATGATTTTTTCTCCTTGAATCGGAGGCAATCCAACTAACATTTTCTTCAGGGATTTCATCAAGAAACCTACTTTTTCTGTTGTAGCGGAATTGTCCGTAAAGCTTACGCATTTGAGCAAATGAAAAACACAAACTCTTCTTAGCCCTTGTGATGGCAACATACATTAGCCTTCGCTCTTCATCTAATCCACCATATTCATTTAAACTATTTTCATGTGGGAAAAGGCCCTCCTCTAATCCCACAATGAATACTTTCTCAAATTCGAGTCCTTTTGCAGCGTGAATTGTCATTAACTGGACCGCCTCTTCCCCAATTTCTGCCTGGCTTTCTCCAGAATCAAGTGTTGCATTTGAGATAAAACCAGTTAGTGGAGTCACGTTCTCATTTCCCATATTTTGTTGTGTTAATAATTCATCTTCTCCATTTCTACTGTTGTCAGCATTACCGGCAATACCTATATTTGCCGGAATATTCTCTCCAATTTTTTCAGAAATGAGGAACGCTTCTCCAGCGTTGACGAGCTCTCTCAAGTTTTCCAAACGATCGACACTTTCCCTATCGTCTGAGTAGTGTTCAATTAATCCGGAAAATTTTAGAGTTTGGCTTATTACCTCAGGTAATGGTGAAGTACAGGTTTCCTTCTTAATAAGCTCAATTAGTTCTTTAAAAGCACTCACCGATTTTACAGCCTTTCCCTCTAAAAAATTGATCGCGGTGAATAGAGAACAGTCTCTTTCTCTAGCGATTTTCTGAAGATTCTCAACGGTTTTACTCCCAATTTTACGAGGAGGGAAATTAATCACTCTTAAAAGTGCGTTATCATCCTCCGGATTTTCAATAAGCCTTAAATAAGCAAGAGCATTTTTGATCTCGGCCCGGTCGTAAAACCTAAAACCTCCATAAACCCTATACTTTATACCGACTTTACTAAGAGAATGTTCTATTATTCTGGACTGCGCATTACTCCGATAGAGAACCGCAATCTCCGAAGGTGGTACATCCCCTAAGATAATAGCCTTTATCTCTTCAACAACCCAGTCTGCCTCATACGTGTCATCTACACATTCATTTACTATTATTTGATCGCCCAATTCTGAATCCGTCCACAAGTTTTTTCCCAAACGATTTTTATTGTTTTGAATTAATGCGTTTGCCGCGTCGAGAATGTGGCCATGGGATCTATAGTTTTGCTCAAGCCTAATTATTTTTTCTACACCAAAATCTTTTTCAAAACTGCTCATATTAGAAATATCAGCGCCCCTGAACGCATAAATACTCTGATCGTCATCTCCAACTGCAAACACACTGGAATTGCTAGTTGAAAGTAGACTAAGCCATTTATATTGTAAAGCGTTTGTATCCTGAAATTCGTCTATAAGTATGTGACGAAATCGGTTTTGGTAATGACGTCTCAATTCACTATGTCTTTGGATTAATTCCACAGATCGCAGTAGTAATTCTCCAAAATCAACGACTCCCTCACGTTGACATTGGGCATCATAAGCTTCATATAATTCAATATATTGTCGATTGAAACCGCTGACATCCTCTATGTCATTAGGCCTAAGTCCTTGTTCTTTGGCGTTGCTAATGAACCGTTGTAATTCCCTCGGAACTATTATTTCTGAATCTACATTCAGACTTTTAAGTAACCTCTTTATACTAGAGGTTTGATCTTGCATATCCATGATTTGAAAACCTCGAGTCAATGCAGCATCCTTATAATGGAGTCTTAATAATCTATGGCATAAACCGTGAAACGTTCCTATCCAGACTCCTCGGAGATCGTAAGGAACCATGCCACTAATGCGAGTGATCATTTCCTTAGCCGCTTTATTAGTGAAAGTCACTGCCAGTAATGAACTGGGAGTTGCTACACGGTCAACCAATAACCTACCAATCCTCGTTGTAAGTACTCTTGTTTTACCACTGCCCGCCCCTGCTAAAACTAATACTGAACCTCCGTCATGAAGTACGGCTTCTTTTTGTGGGGCATTGAGAGTTTTTAATATTGTTTCGAGCATACTCCTCAAGTCTAACCTATAATAGAGATGAAGTTATTAATGAGCATCAATTCTATTCATAAGATTAAAAGCACCATAATATGAATTCCAAAATGGAAAAATACGATCCGCAAAAATTAGAGTCAAATATTCAAAATTATTGGAAAAAAAAAGAACTGTACCGTGCCAATGTCAACGGAAAAGATGGAAAGAAAAAGTACTATGCCTGTTCAATGCTACCTTATCCATCTGGCAAACTGCATATGGGACATGTGCGGAATTATACAATAAATGATGTGATAGCCCGATGGAAGAGAATGAAGGGGTTTCAAGTATTAATGCCAATGGGATGGGACGCTTTTGGACTTCCTGCAGAAAATGCTGCTCTTAACCAAAAAAAATCTCCAGCGCAATGGACAGAAGAGAATATTTCAACCATGAAAAAACAACTCAAATCACTTGGGTTTGCGATTGACTGGTCTAGAGAAATTAATACATCATCTCCGGACTATTACAAATGGAGTCAATTGCTGTTTTTGAAAATGTTGAAGAGTGGGATGGCATACAAAAAATTAGGGGTTGTAAATTGGGACCCTGTCGACAAAACAGTATTAGCCAACGAACAAGTGATAGACGGGAAAGGTTGGAGATCCGGTGCCCCTGTTGAGAAGCGAAAAATCCCTATGTATTATCTAGCAATAACAAAGTATACGGATGAGTTGTTAGATGGCCTCGATAAGTTAGAATGGCCCTTGCAAGTTTTATCAATGCAAAAAAACTGGATTGGAAAATCAGAAGGTCTTCGCTTTTCCTTTAAACTAAACAAGACGTTAGTAGCCAAAGCCCATGACAAAGATGACAGAATCTATGTTTTTACAACGCGACCTGACACCATCATGGGTGCAACGTTTATTGCTCTTTCAGCTGACCATGTAATCTCAAAACATATCATTAAAAGTAATAAAAAAATTGGGGACTTCATTGATAAACATTGGGGTGAATCAACTAGTTCAGAAGTTGAGCAGTCCAGACAAGAAAAAGTTGGTGTCAATACTGGTGAATTAGCAATTCACCCAATTTCAGGAAAACACATTCCGATATGGATTGCTAATTATGTTTTGTCAGGATACGGAGAAGGTGCTGTAATGGGAGTTCCTGCGCACGATGAAAGAGATTTTTTGTTTGCGAAAAAATACGGTATAAAAATAGTGCAAGTTCTTAAAAAGTCTGACTCACATAACACAAGAGTATTCGACCCTCTATTCTGGAAAGATTGGTACGCAAGTAAAGAAAATTGTGTTTGTGTCAATTCAGGCCCATACGAAGGGATGGAGGCAGATAAAGCATCAGAACAAATAATAGAGGATTTATCGAAACAGGGAATCGGTGAAAAGAAAACTCAGATACGTCTTAGAGATTGGGGTATTAGTCGGCAGCGCTATTGGGGTACACCAATTCCAATTGTGAAATGTCCAAGCTGCGGTGATGTACCAGTCAATGAAGATCAGCTACCTGTGATCTTGCCAAAACATCTAAAACCCAAAGGGGTTGGTAATCCCCTAACAGAGTGTACGGAATTTTTAAAAACTCTCTGTCCCGTATGTGGTAAGGAAGCGAGACGAGAAACCGATACAATGGACACTTTTGTAGACTCAAGCTGGTATTTCATGCGTTATTGTTGCCCTCAGGAGAAGGAACAAATTTTTAATGCAGAGATAGACTATTGGATGCCAATTGATCAGTATATCGGAGGTATTGAACATGCAATATTACATCTACTGTATGCCAGATTCTGGACAAAAGTAACCCGTGATTTAAACCTTATCAAAATTGACGAACCTTTTACTAAGTTACTGACTCAGGGAATGGTTTTGAACCAAACTTTTTTTCGGGAAAGTAACAACGGTACCGTAAAGACATATTTCAATCCGAACACAGTAATTTTAAACAAAGATAATAAAGGAAGAGTAGTTTCGGCTACAAATACAGATGATGGGCTGTGCGTGCAATTAGGGAAAATTGAAAAGATGTCAAAATCAAAAAACAACGGTGTTGACCCTACAGTTTTAATTGAAAAATATGGAGCCGATACATGTCGATTGTTTACTATGTTCGCCGCCCCGCCAGAAAACACTCTGGAGTGGTCAGAAGAAGGTGTAGAAGGTTCCTTTAGATTTATAAAAAGGTTATGGGCTTTTCATGTAAAAAATCTTGATTTCTTAAATGCTCAACATTACTCTGATGGAGATAAATCCGAAATAACAGAAAATGGTCAAAAATTAAAAAAAGATTGTCATGAAATTCTTTCCCAAGCCTCTTACGACATGGATCGATTTCAATTTAATACCGTAGTCTCGGCTACTATGAAACTTCTCAACACCATAGATTTATTCTTACAAAAAACAAATTGTAATCAAGTACCATATGCAAAAAAAGATAAATTGATTCTGGTAGAATCTTTTTCGATATTGTTGCGGGTTCTGTACCCTATCGCTCCTCACATTTGCTGCGAGATATGGGATAACGTCAAATACGTCAATGTATTTGGTGCCCTAGTTGACTCTGAATGGCCTACAGTTGATAAAAAGGCTTTACACCAAGATTTCGTAGATATCACGATTCAGATAAATGGAAAGAGCCGAGGAAGAATCAAAATTCCTTCATCATCATCAGACGACCAAGTTATAAAAATAGCGCAAGAGTCAAAAGAATACCAAAAATACTGTCAAAATAAAGATATTCTGCGACACATTATAGTCCCAAATCGGTTAATCAACATAGTCCTAAAAATATGAGAAAGCCTCATTTTTTATACTCAATTTTTATATTCATCAGCCTGCAACTTGCGCTAACTAGTTGTGGTTGGAAGTTTAGAGTACTTGAAGATAAGATGCCTTTCTCAACTATATACTTGAGTGGTATTAATAACGGAGTGGGTACTGAGATCTATCAAAGACTGAAGAGAGCTCCAGGTATAAAAATTATAGGAAACAAGGCTGAAGCTGAAGTTTCTTTAACTTTGAAAGTAAAGACAGATAGAGTAGTTGTCGGATTCTCGGGGGCTGGGAGGCCGAGGGAACTTGAAATAAGAACTACTGCAATAGTGGAAATTAACGACGCGGAAGATAAACCCCTACAACCGATGGACGAATTGAAAATATATCGGTCAGTTACTTTTAATGATACTGATGTTCTCGCAACACAAGCACATGAGTTGTTCCACACACGAGATATTAATAAGCAACTAGCTATGCGAATAATTCAAAAACTACAAAGAATTGACTCTTCCAAATTATGAAAATCACAGTTCCTGCAGATTTAACTCACAATGTCGAGGAGGTAGAAAATTTCTTTGTAAAACATACTGGAACTAAATTTGACGAAAGTAAACAATGCTGGGTTGTACTCTCAGACGAAGCTTTTTTTCATCAAATTGTATATCAGGTATTAATAAAAAGATTAAAACTAAAGGGTTCTTTTGATAAAGATACTCACTTCGCAGACACTTTTTTTAATTGGAAAGAGTGTTTTCAAAAACATGAAAACATGAGCCTATTTTCTGAAATGACACTTTTACAAATTTACGTGAAAAATGGAAAACCCGGTTCGAAAGGAGGAGCATTTTTATCTGAACTTAATATTAATGCAAACGAAAATATCTACGTATTAATGCACTTACCGAAACTTGATTTTGCCAGTAAAAACTCTAAATGGTTTCGAGCGTTGGCGCTCAATGGAAATTGTATAGAGTTTAGTAATAATAACGCCACTGGGTTGTTTAAGTTTATTGAAAAACATTTGGCTTTCTATACTGGTAAAGAAAAAAATAATTTAACTAACTTTATTTTAGATAAATGTGAAGGGAACTTTACTTCAGCATACAATGAAATTGTAAGTCTTAAATTGCTTTATAACTCTAATAAGGGTGAAATTGATCTAAAGTCTTTGGTATCTGCGATCGATAATAATTCGAAACATAATCCATTTATATTGCCAGACATAGTCAAAACTCATGATAAGGAGAAAATCTTGCGGTTTCTCAGAGAGCTAAAAGAAGATAATGTTCCTTTGCCTCTCTTGATTTGGATTGTTGCGAATGACTCAAGAAAAAAATTGAACATTAAGTCAGAAAAAATTTTGGTATCATTGCATGAGATTGACAAGCACTTAAAAGGCATTACCCCGGGAGATCCCTGGACAGAATTTGAAAGAGCTATCATTAATTACTAAAATGAACAAATTAAGAGAATTAGCTTTAAAACTTGGAAAGAATTCGAGAAATGCGTCTTCGCAACTGCATTCTATTAAAACGGTCCAAAAAAATGATGTTCTGAGGAGGATTTCTGATTGTATAGAAAAAAATAAAATAAATATTTTTCAAGGAAATCTGTTAGATTTAAAAGTTGCAAAAAAAGCAAACAAGGATTCGGCATTTCTGGATAGGCTAGAGATCACTAATAAATCTATTCATGACATGTGTAACGGACTTGAGCAAGTTGCCTCATTACCAGATCCCATCGGAACAATTAGCAACTTAATGGAACAGCCTTCTGGAATAAAAGTGGGAAATATGAATGTCCCAATCGGCGTTATATTGATGATCTATGAATCCAGACCCAATGTCACTGTTGATGCCGCCGCCTTAACTCTTAAAACCGGAAATTCCATTATTTTGAGGGGAGGCTCCGAATCTATAAATAGTAATGTCGCTCTACATACCATTTTTTATGATACGCTCAAAAAGTACAATGTGCCCGTCAATTCTGTGCAACTTGCCAAAGAGACCAATAGGGATCTCGTAAAAGAATTACTCTTGCTTGATAAGTACATCGACATAGTTATCCCCCGAGGTGGCAAATCACTAATAGAAAGAATCTCAAAAGACTCGAAGATACAAGTAATAAAGCATCTTGATGGGATATGCCACGTTTATATAGATGAGTTTGCAGACAAAAAAAGAGCTGTTGACATAACAATGAATTCAAAAACACAGCGATTAGGTACCTGTAATACTTTAGAAACACTTCTAGTAAATAGAAAAATTGCCGAAAAAACCCTCCCGCTTATCTGTAAGTTATTGTTAGAAAAAAATGTTGAGATTCGTGTCTGTAAGTTAACGAAACAAATTCTTTCCGAAAAAAAATTTCCTGCATTGAGAAAAATAAAAACCGCTACTAATAAAGACTGGGCAACAGAGTACCTAGATGCCATTTTATCGATTAAAACTGTAGCTTGTATGGATGAGGCTATTTCTCATATTTCCACATATGGTTCGTCCCACACGGAGTCTATTGTCACCGAAAACCACGAAAATGCCATGAACTTTCTACGAAGGGTTGACTCTTCTTCTGTCATGGTAAACACGTCTACTAGATTTGCCGACGGATTTCAGTATGGATTGGGTGCGGAAATTGGTATAAGTACGAATAAACTGCATGCCAGAGGGCCTGTTGGGTTAGAAGGACTGACTACCAAAAAATGGATCGTTATGAGTGACGGTCAGGTAAGATATTAATGCTTTGGGTTAAGACATTTCATATTTTTTTTGTTGTTGCATGGTTTGCCGGATTGTTTTATCTCCCACGAATATTTGTTAACTTAGCAATTATTTCTTCTGACAAAAATATTCAGCAGGATAACAAAAGAGATGAATATGATCGCTTAATTGTGATGGGGCGAAAGCTTTACAAATTCATCCACCCAATAATGATACTATCAATAATATTCGGATTCTGGCTATGGGTAGGATATGAAGTTGGCTACGAAAAAGAATTCAATTGGATGCATGTTAAACTGTTAACTGTTATTTTATTGGTTACTTACCATTTATATTGCGGAAAACTTCTTCGTGATTTTGTAAACTTCAAATGTAAAAATACCCATGTATGGTTTCGTATATTTAATGAAATTCCTGTATTTTTACTTTTTTTTACAATTTATTTAGTAATATTTAAACCACTCTGATGGAAGTCCCCTTATCAATAGTCGCGATTTGTCCTAGGGGACTAGAACTTATTGTGTCAGAGGAGTTGACTTATCTGTTATCCCATATTAGGCCCAAAATAAAAAAAGGAGGCGTGTTTTTTATAGCAACTGCAGAGGAGGTTTGTATGCTGAATCTGTGGGCTCGGACACCAACACGATTATTAATCCTGCTCACCCGCACTCAAACGAACAGTGCGGGTGAGCTATATAGCTGCTCTCACAAGATTCAGTGGAAAAACTGGTTTTTACCGGGGCGAACGATAAAAGTAGATGTAAATGGCAGAGGGTTCCCCAAAGATGTTTCATTAAGGTATGCATCTCTTATCGTAAAGGATGCTATTTGTGACTCTTTTAGGAACGATTATGGAATCAGACCAACTGTTGACACCAAAAATCCTGACATTAGAATTTGGGTAAATTTTGATAATAGCCTAGTTACAATTTCAATAGATTCAACAGGACAACCTCTTTATAAACGTGGCTGGAGAAAAGATGGTTTTATTGCGCCGTTGAAGGAAAATCTGGCAGCATCCCTAATTAGACTAACCGAATGGGATAAAAAAGCTCCGATAATCGATCCAATGTGTGGCAGCGGAACTTTCATCATAGAAGCTGCAGGGATAGCGGCAAAACTTCCTGCAAATTTTACCTTGCAAAAAAAAAGAGTTTTCTCATATGAGCTGTTTTCAAAATCGTCTCCGTTCGGTAACATTAACACAAAAAAAATATACTCATCCGCAGAAGAAGTATGGAAAACTTGTGATGAGAAATCACATACACATCCCTCACTTTTTGGATTTGATATTTCGGAGGAAAATATTGATAAAGCGAAAAAAAATGCCTTTAGGGCTCTTCCAGAACCTTTAGCTGAAAAAATCTCGTGGAACGTTAAATCACTGCATGCTCTCACTCGCCCGAATTTTGATAAAGGGTTAATATTAACCAATCCACCATATGGCAAACGGATGGGTAAAATTAGTTCGATGGATGAATTAATAGCAACCTTTAGTTCAATTTTAAAAAAGCAATTCACCGGATGGTCTGTTTGGATACTCACGAATGAAAGAGAATTAGTCTCTAAAATAAAACTAAGGGCGTCCGAAAAAATAGCGTTAAGAAACGGTGACATTGAGTGTTTTTGGTGTAAGTTCGATATCTTTAGAGGTTCAAAATTCCGCAAAGAGAAATCATATGACAATATCGAACAATCTTAAGTTAGTTAACGAACGAATTAAAAAGAGTTGCCTAACATCTGGTACTGATTTTTCGAAAGTAAAAGTCTTGGCGGTTAGTAAGAAAATGGAAACGAAGAGAATTCTTGAGGCATATGAAGCCGGGCTAAATCTATTCGGAGAGAATTATATTAGCGAAAGCATAGAAAAAATAAATTATTTCAAAAAAATGGGTCTTAGTTTTGAATGGCACTACATAGGACCAATACAAAGCAACAAAACAAAATCAATTGCTGAAAATTTCGACTGGGTACACTCAGTAAGCAATCCGAAAACTGTTAAAAGACTCATAGCTCAACGACCCAACGGATTAGGACCATTAAATATTTTCGTCCAGGTGAATCTCAGCAACGAAAAAAGTAAATCTGGTACGAAAGTCGATGAGTTGAGGCTTATTTTAAAAGAATGTACTGGCTTTAGAACATTGAAGGTCCGTGGCCTCATGACCATCCCAGAAAATACCTCCGATAACGAATTAATTAAAAAGAGGTTTAAGACTCTGGTAGATACACAGAAAGAGTTAAAGTCAGATTTTACTATACAAAACCCCTCTGTTTTTATTTTCGATATGATTTCGATGGGTATGTCGAATGACATGGACCTGGCTATAAGCGAGTCAGACCCTTCCTTTACAACCCTAGTTAGACTGGGAACTAGTATTTTCGGAAAACGACCTTAAAATACGACAATGCTCAACCACTAAGTCCATAAGCTAGGCCATAGACCTAATAGCCTTACTCAACCTGCTTTTGTGCCTGGCAGCTTTGTTAGCATGAACGATTCGTTTATCAGCAAGCCTATCGATAACGCTTTGCGCAGTTGCAAATGCCTCAGATGCTGCATTCTTGTCCCCAGTTTCAACAGCTTTTTTGACAGTTTTGACTGCTGTGCGATAACTTGTTCGTTGCATTTGATTATGACGTCTGCGGGAGTCAGATTGCCGAGCACTTTTCCTCGCTGATGATGTATTTGCCATGTATAGACCTAATAACTGTAAAATAAAATAAAAATATACAGTTATCCATGACATTATTCAAGAGCACGCTATCAATTAGTTTAATTACCTTGGTGTCTAGAGTATCAGGATTGATAAGGGAAATGCTATTTGCGTCCTATTTCGGTGCCTCATCTCAAACTGATGCCTTCTTCGTAGCTTTTCGAATACCCAACTTACTACGTAGATTATTTGCGGAAGGCGCTTTATCCCAAGCATTCATTCCAGTTCTAGCTGAGGTAAAAACAAAAAAAGGGGAATCGGAGTGTCAGTTACTTAGTCTTAAAATTCTAATTGTCTTGTTATGTTTGCTTTCGTCAATTGTAGTTTTAGGTATTATTTTTGCGGACTATATTGTTTTCGCTATGAGCGCAGGTTTTCAAGGAGATGAAACCACGAATTATCTGTCTGTTAATTTGACAAGGTTGATGTTCCCTTACATCTTATTTATCTCTCTATCCGCGCTAATTTCTGGAATTCAGAATACCTTTTCAGAATTCAAACTACCTGCCTTTATACCGGTGATTTTAAACGTTGCATTCATCGCATCTATCGTTGTACTGGCCCCTTTACTTGAAGAACCCATATATTGTTTGGCAATTGGTGTAATTACAGGTGGAATTGCTCAATTGACCCTACAGATATGGGGCCTCAAACGTATTGGTTTCTTTAAAAATTTAAGACAAAACATTTCCCTTTTGCTAACTTCAAAATTTCTTGATGAAAATGTAAGGAAAATTGTAAGGATATTTGTTCCAGCCACGTTTGCAGTTTCAATCGCGCAGATCAGTATTATTATTAATACAAATATTGCCTCAAGGCTCGAGACGGGTAGTGTGTCATGGCTTTCTTATGCTGACAGGATTATGGAATTTCCAACAGCATTGCTGGGTGTGGCACTGGGAACAGTATTACTTCCGAATTTAGCTGATGCATGGAGTGCAGGAAAAAGTCAGCGTATCTCTGATCTGATTGATTGGGGCTTGAAACTGGCATTCTTCCTCGCCTTACCCATTAGTATAATTGTTCATAATTTGGCTTTACCATTAGCATCAGTTATCTTTCATTACGGAGCTTTTTCTGATTATGATTTAGATAAATCAGCGACGGCTATTAGTGCATACTCCGTCGGGATTATTGGTTTAATTTCAGTGAAGATAATTGCGCCAGGCTTTTATGCAAGACAAGAAATCAAAATACCTGTAGTAGTGGGAACTCTCACATTAATAATCACGCAGGTTCTCAATTTTATCCTTGTTCCCATATATCAACATGCAGGACTAGCCTATGCTATTAGCATCGCGGCGTGCTTTAATGCAATATTGTTACTCTCTATCCTAGTAAGGAAAAAGATTTATCGTCCAAACAAATCATGGTTCATGTTCGTTGCCAAAATAATAATTGGCTGCATCGTTGTATATCTTGTATCCGCATACATGTCAGACGTATTAAATTGGAAAGCAATGAAAAACCAACCGCTTGAGCGAATATTTTATTTTGCAGTAGTGCTCGTGACTTGCCTTGTAGCATATTTAAGCGTTACAAAAATAACTGGAATTAATTTCAAAAACTTAATCAAACAATAAAGGATTTTATCTATGAAGATTTCTATCTTAGGAGCTGGGAACATGGGTGGAGCGATCTTTAATCATTTATACCAGAGGAGAGAATTTGAGTTAGCGTTAATAGATCCAAATATAGATAAGATTTGGAAATCACTAGGAAAATCAAGTAAATTGGAAACTCCACTGCTCTTCAGAGATTTACTGCAGTACACCCAAAACCTAAAACAACAAAAGACAATCCTCGTGCTTGCAATTAAACCAAAGCAGTTGTCTCCTCTTCATGAAGAAATTAAAGTTTCAAAAAACCTTTCGTTTGATAATTTCGTTATTGTTTCTGTGGTTGCTGGGATCTCCTTGTCTACATTGCGAAAAATTTTTAAAACGAAAAATATTATTAGAGCTATGCCAAATACGCCAGTGACGGTCGGACAGGGTATGACGGGACTATATTTTCCTAAAAATATATCTTCAAAAAATAAGGATAACGTGCTCAAAATTTTCGAATTATTAGGGAAGACATTGATCGTAAATTCTGAAAAAAAACTTCACTCAATTACCGCTCTATCAGGATCAGGACCTGCCTATTTTTTTAATTTCTATGAGGCCTTACTGTCAACAGGTAAAGAGCTTGGTCTGTCAAAAAAAGAAATCTTGCTACTAGTAAAACAAACTGCAATTGGTGCAACAGCTATGTTTTGTGAGGCAAAGGAGCCAATTAATATCTTACGGGAAAATGTGACGTCAAAAGGAGGTACCACGGAAACAGCACTCGAGACACTAAACAAGTACGAGTTTACAGAAGGAGTTCTACAGGCAGTCCTGAATGCAAAAGAAAGAAGTATAAACTTGGGTTTAGAACTGAATTACGAAATCCAGGAAAATACCCAAAAATAATATTGCTCCTACTCTTTGGTTTTTTTTAAAAAGTGACTGATAACTTACGTTGGGTAAGGAAAGATTTTTCAAAAGATAATAAGAATACAGTGCTGCTAAAAACCAAAAGAAACCGTAGATTACCCCTGTTTTCATTACAGCGACCGGGGCAATCATAATTAGCAAAAATATAGACTGGAATAAATAAACTCCTAATCCAACGTTTGCCCCCAATGTTATTGCACTACTTTTTAAGCCTATTCTTTTATCATCTTCAATATCACTAAGTGCATAAATCGTATCATATGCAATTGCCCAAAAAAAGTTTGCAATAAAAAGAGCCCATCCAACAGGTTCTATTTTCCCTTTAATCTCAGAAAAAGCCATTAATATTCCAAAACCAAATGCAATACCTAAAATTGCTTGTGGAAACAAAAAAAATCGCTTGAAAAATGGATAAGTCAACGTCAGTAATAAAGCTCCCAGAGCCAATCCTATAGTTTGAGTATTCAGAGAAAAAAGTAAACTGGCTGATACAGCAAGAAATCCAAACATAAGTATTACAGCCTCTTGTAGCGAAACTTCTTTATTTGCCAGCATCCTATCTTTAGTTCGGGAAACATCCTTATCAAAATTCATATCGATTATATCGTTTACAATACAACCCGCTGATCGCATAAAAATTACACCCAGTACAAAAACTACAAATATAATTTCCACGATCTAATGATATTTCATTTTTATTCGAAAGAAGCTCTTTAGCCCGTCTATGGTCAGGGTTTTTTTCCCTCAATTTCTTCTTATATTCTGTTGCCCCATTTTCGATCAGTTCACAAAAAAAATGAATGCGAAGATTTTCAAATTCCTCTCCACAAAAGCTTTCCAAAGCTTTTAGAGTTTTTAAAGCCGCTTCCCACTGCTTAAGTCGCTGGTTAATTTTCAACCTTAACTCAAGGGCCTGATAATAATATGTTTCATTCTCAATAAGCTCTAAAGCTTGGTAAGCTTTATCATATAATCCTGCTCCAATATAATCTTTAGTTAAATCAATCAAAACAGAATCTAAAAGAGTAGAGTCAACTTTCCGCATAGATAGTAAAGAGGCATGAATTTCAAGCGCTCTGTCAAACAAACCAACCCGTCTAAACAAAATACCGAGGGCCTTTTGCAGATAGAATGATCTTTCATAATCTTTAATTATGCTCTGCAATAGTTTGATTGCGCCATTATGGTCATCCTCGGTCGAAAGAAGTACTAATTTTTCAAGGTCTTTGAGCTTTGTCTGCTTCCGAAGCCTATTTTTCTTTCTGTCCCAACGCGAAGCAACCCAACCGATAACAAAAAAAATAGGAACGGTTAAAAACCACCAAAGCTCAAGATACATTGCTTTTCTTTGACTTTGCGTTTTTTAATACCGTCGGAAGAAAAAAAATCACAGTTATAACAATTCCTAAAAAGAAAAATAACAATAACCAAATGATTAGAGGAGCATCTACCGCAATATCAGCAACTCCAGGAAAGATATTTACAGTTGTGATGTGAGTATTATTTAAAGAAAATAGAAAAACTACTAAAAAGACAATGGATTTAACCACCAAAAAAAAAGTGCGCATCTATTTGGCCCTGTTAAGTTTAAGCTTTAAATCCTTACCACATTTGAAATGCGGAACCTTCTTTTCTGGTACAAGAACCGAATCTCCTGTCTTTGGATTCCTACCGACTCTTGCAGGTCTCAAATTTACAGCAAAAGACCCAAATCCTCTAATTTCTATTCTCTTTCCTGCCACCAGAGAAGACACCATATATTCAAGAATTGCGCGCACACAAAGATCACAATCTTTCACATCAAAAGCTTGCAAAAGCATATCATTATTGCTGCGTTCTCCACCATGAAGAGACTG